>NZ_JBHTDH010000017.1:0-95691 GCF_042666555.1 Herbaspirillum sp. GCM10030257 | reverse complement strand
CGCCGGCTCTGACCCAGCGACTAAAGCGCCTGAAGCAGGTCGACCCGGAAGGAAACCGGTCGGGAAGATCGGCCCAGCACGCCCCGGTACGCAATACCCACAAAATGCCATTGAGTACTGCCCGATCACTGTGGACTTCAGGTCGACCACGGCCATCGAGTCGCCGCGCTGTTACGGGAAGCAACGGCTCCAGTAGCCCCCATTGCTCGTCGGTAAGCTCTTCTCTTCGTGACATGATGAAAAACCATGCGAATCCGAAAAAAGCATCGACTACCTATTTATGGAATGAGTTCTAGTAAAACATATCATGTTGCGATATAACTTCAAGCGTTCATGCTTAATGCGACAAAGCCATAGTGATAAACGTTGGTGAGGTGCTCTTCGGGTTGTGTTGATCGGCGATTAGGTGAAATGCGATAAGCCATTGGCGAGAGAGCGAATGGGTCGCACACCGTAAAGCGTTTCCCAAAGAAGAATAGTGCGATCATAAATAATATGAGCTTCGTATCGCTTTAGCGGCGACATAATCGGCATGGTATGGCAATATCATGTCCGCACTGGTCAACGAAGGTAGCGACCAAGGTGCGGCTCTGACTAGCTACAGCCCTGAAGAGTCGCCGCTCGAATATGATGTTGTGACTTAATCTGTAAAAAGTCAGCGCACATCCATAGCCCCTGGAATGACAGCCGCCTTGAGCCAGAACCACGCACCGCCAGCTATAAAGATCGCAACCGTAGCAACTGCCACTTGGCGCCGAGCGGCACCAGCACCCAGCAAGGCTACCATTCCGCATTTCACTGCAGTATTGGCTAATGCAGCGATGCTGATGGCAGACGCAGCATGAGTTAGTCCAGCCGATTCATTTGTACTTTCGGCGATTGATAGGGTAATCGCATCGACATCGACGGACCCGGCTAATCCTGAAACCACGTATACCCCAAGCCCCGGGGCATTTTCTTGAGCAAATTTCACAGCCAGCAGCACAATGGTAAACACGATGCCGAAATGAATAGCGGATGTGAGACTAAATGGATTGCGTAACGCCATTCCGGAAAGTGTGGCTGCATTATCGTTGTTTGATTTGTGATTTGCCGCAACCTTCAAGCTTGCCCGGTAGTGCCAGCCGGCGAAAACTGCCGTTACGCCGCCCATTGCTGTAAAGGGAACCCACATCGTTTGAAACAATGCTGGATTGATGAAGGTAACGAGCGCCATGGTACGTGCGAACATGACGAGCCATGCCAGAAGAATACCGGCACTAACTGCGTGGCTATCGGCTGGCTCTGACTCGTTGCGACTGGCACGGGCAAAATTGAGTGTCGTGGCTGTAGATGACACCAATCCCCCAGTGAGTCCGGTAATGGCGGTACCCTGAGTTTTCCCCAGGATACGGGTTGCCACATACCCAATCAGAGACAGGCCGGCGATCAAAGTCACAAGTAGCCATAACTTATAGGGGTTGATCGCTCCCCATGGATCGATTGCATTGTCAGGTAACAAGGGGAGGATGATGAATGTCGCAATTAGAAGCTTGATTCCGGCGAAAATGTCTTCGCTGCCAATGCGTTCTACCAATCCATGCAGTGGCTGCTTGTAGGCGAGGACCGCCGATGTTACAACTGCCAAAGCGACGGCAAGGGATGGATAGCCGATCACTGCCATGGCGCCGAGCAGGCAGACGGCAATGGCAGCAATTTCACTGGTTAGGCCGATAGCATCATCCCGCGTCCGGTTCTGGAATATATAACCTGCGATGATCGCGGCACTCACTGCCAGCAAAGCGGCGGCGAAGATCCATGCCGTATCAAGTTCAAGTGATATCCACGCCGCTGCTGCCCCAATTAGTGCCACCAGGATATAGGTGCGGATTCCAGCAGTATGACTAGGTTCGTCATCTTTTTTCTTTTCCCGATCAATGCCGATCAAAGCGCCGATCAATAGAGCAATCAGGAAGTTTTGCGCGAGATCGAGAGTCATTCAGTCTTGTCCTGGAGAAAACCGGCTAGTACTTGCCTGTTTACCATATTCTCAAGGATATGCTCCGATACTCGTCAAACGTCGGCAGTTTAGTTTCAGATCATCCCAGCCTGATCATAAGAAGCGGGAAGCTTACGGCCTGCCGTTAGCTACTGGTTTGAACCAGGCGGATCGCGTTCGGAAGCGCTATGGTCCCGCCCCTATATTGCTGGATCGTCGGAATTAGTTAGCTAAAGCCTGGCCAGTACCCATATATGGATTCGGGCAACTCTGGGCCGGCACGATTGATTCGTTGACGATACTGCCACCAGCGGCCTTCCGTACAAGCTTTGCGCCTCTGAAACAACTGGCTGGCTGTGATGCCGGCTTCGTGGGCTACCAGGGAAGCCGACATGCCGGATTCGATGGTCTTACTCTAAGGGGCTACTTCAGAGGGGCTACTTCAGTCATGCAGACTATGGACGGTCAGCGTGAAAATGCTTTACGTGTGGTCTGCCCTAAATAACTTTACATAATTGATCGCATTTTTGTTGCATCAGATAACCATCTGACTTCTAACATCAAATAAAGATATTTACAGGACACCACACTAGCAGGTGAACCGAGGAAATCCCTTGCCACGCCGCGACGTGCCTGACATGTTATTGCAGAAATTTTCGCGGTGATGGCGAACCATTCCTGACCACATAGGTATGTACGTTTCAGGCGATGGACACGACTTCCACCTTGCCGGACCTGCGCATGATATTGATGCCGACATTATTCGGATAACGTTGAAGCTGCAGGTCTACCACTGCATCGCCGACGGCGAGCTTATCAATCGTGGCGGACTCAAGGAAAGGCGGCAGCTTTGGATGGCGGAATCGTATTTCGGACCTTGCGCTATCGAAAGAAAGACCTAGACAGGCTTGCAGCAGGTAGAACACGCTGGCGGCCGCCCATGCCTGCGGGGAACAGGCAACCGGATACAGTGTCGGTCCCTCGTCCGGTCGCTTGGAAAAGCCGCAGAAAAGTTCGGGCATGCGATACTGATCCATATACTGGATCGTATCCCACAGACCCGCGAACACTTGCATTGCATTAGCGGTCAGGCCATAACGCGCCATGCCGCTGGCAATAATTGCATTGTCATGCGGCCACACCGAACCATTGTGATAAGCCATGGGGTTATAGCGTGCTTCCCCGGTCGGGATGGTGCGCACTCCCCAGCCGCAAAAGAATTTCTCACTGACCAATTGAGCCGCAATTCTGGCGGCATGCTCCGGTGTCGCGATACCTGACCATAGCGCGTGCCCTGCGTTAGAGGACGGGACAGCGCATTGGTGCTTCTGGCCGTCGAGAGCCAGCGCGTACATGTTGATTTCCTCGCACCAGAACGCTTCATTGAAATGCTTCTTCAGCGCCTGCGCCGCGCTTTCCTGATCCCGTTTGAGCGCATCGTCGCCCAGCAGGCCCGCAAGACGGGCTGCTTGCAGCCTGGCATCGTAAACATAGCCCTGCACCTCACATAACGCGATCGGGGGATCAGCAAGCCGGCCGTCGCTGTGAAAGACGGAATCCTGGGAGTCCTTCCATCCCTGCTGTGCTAGACCCGATTCGGTGTAGCGTGCATATTCGACAAAGCCGTCACCATCACGATCACCGTAGTGGTCTATCCAATGCAATGCGCGCAGAATGTTGTCCCATATGCTTCGGATGAATTCAAGGTCCCCGGTGCGCTCGTAGTAGGCACCGGCCAAGCCAATGAAGAGAGGCGTGGCGTCCACCGAGCCGTAGTACCGGCCGAACGGAATTTCATTCAATTCAGCCAGTTCACCGTTGCGCGCCTCGTGCAATATCTTGCCGGGCTCCGCATCGCGCTCGGGATCAAATTCCGTAGCCTGACTATTCGCCAGAAAGGCAAGCACGCCTTTCGCCATGCCAGGATCGAGCCACAGATATTCATGTGCCGTCAAAATGCCGTCGCGGCCGAAGGTCGTTGAATACCAGGGAAGACCGGCATAAGGATAAGTGCCATCATTCATCACCGTGGTCAACATCACCAGATCCGCGGTGGAACGGTCAAGCCATTGATTGAAGCGGTCGTTGGACGTCGTGATTCTGCAGTGGTTGGTCAAGCGCTGCGCCATCGCCTCGTTGTTCTGGGTAAATGCCGTGAAATAATCGGTCGGGGCCGGTACCGCCTCGTTACCAATTTCGCAGCCGATAGCGACATATAAATGCGTTTCTTCCTTGGGAAGAAGGTGCAATGTAAAATCCGCCCCTGACGGTGACAGCTTTTGCGGCGGCGGATCAAAGCTGATGCGGGTTCTGCGCAAGGTTTCATCGAGACCACGATAGCCCAAGAGCAGCTCACGATCCGTGGTCTTCGGCGACAGGCTTTCACCACGACGATTGCGTCTGAATCCCCGCACCTCGAAGATATCGGCATAGCTTGCGCCGAATTCTATGGAAAGAGTAATGTCGACCGGTTCAAGGCCAAAGTTGATGACACGAATATGTTCATGGCATACGTCGTCCCGCAACAACTTCGCACGGAAGACGTGCAGCGTGCCTTTTTGAATCGAATTCTTCCCTTCAGGATGCAAGTCGGGATTCATCAGTTCGACAGTCAATAATCCATTATCGTCTCGGACCGTCGAGTTCAGAAACAGCGGTCGCACACCCTCGACCAGCAATTCCTGTTGTGAAAGAAAGCAGGTATCACCGCGATAAATACCTTCCTCACTTACCCCGATCGGCTGAATGTCACCAAAACGATCGAACATCGCAAAGGTGTCGTTTTCCTTGAGAACTCGACGCCTTTCATCGGGAGACGAGGAAGTCGCGAGAATGTACCATTGCTCGCCCAGACGGATTTTCTCAACCATTGAATTCTCCACTCAGCTTGGCGTAGCGGGCTGCTGTCTCACCCAGCCCGGCGATTTGCAATTTTCCATACATGGCCATCGGACGCGCACTCCGTTTTCCTTGCGCGGGAGTTGAGGTTGTTTCGAGCGTCCGTATTGCGGCCGGCTATGACTGATTACTCCTGTGGACTGAGCCGAGATCAGGATGTTCCTCTATTGGTCGCAGTCTGCGCAGTGCCGAATACCAATCCCAACCCATGACGCAACTTGACATCGCGCTTTTTCCCGCCTGCCTGCGTTGCACTTTTCGATAGCAACGCTACTGACCCCTCATGCCCATTGTCAGTCAAAATTCTACCTGTCTCGCCACTTATCCCGTTGATCCTGATACAAACCAAGCGGCTGGACTCCTCGTCAAAATTTCCCGGTGCTAATTCGAGAGACTTCCTTCCTCTCCCTGTTACGCCTTTGTGTGACGGCATGCAAGTCGGGTTTCGGGTTCTGCATGTTCATCACATTCTCATACGCCTGCAGGTACCTGGAGGCCATCTGCGCAACGGTAAACCGGCGCTCGAATGCTTCCCTGCATTGCTTCCTGTCCAACAACGTAATGTTTCGAGCTGCTTCAACGGCCTCTTCTTCATCGCTGACCAAAAACCCGGTAACCCCATGCTCCAGCACTTCGACCGTCGAACCGTGTCGATATGCCACCACAGGTGTGCCGCAGGCAAGAGCCTCGATAAGGACAAGTCCAAACGGTTCTGGCCAGTCGATCGGAAACAGCAGCGCTCGTGCTCCTTGCAATAATTCACATTTTTCCTTCTCTCCCACCTCTCCCAGATAACTTACCATCGGCCCGCCCAGCATTGGCTTGATGATCTGATCGAAATATGCCTGGTCCGCCTTGTCGACCTTTGCAGCCATGTAGAGATGCACACCGCATTGCCGCGCAATGGATATCGCTCGATCGGGACGCTTCTCCGGTGACATGCGTCCCAGAAAAAGAAAGTAGTTGCCATCGCCCGGCCCATAGGAATATAAGTCGGGCGGCAAGCCGTGATATATCGTATCGATCCAGTTGACCCACGGCAGGGGCGTGCGTTGGCTTGCCGATATGGATACGAGTGGCGTGTCGGAAAAACGATTGAATATGCACGTCAGCTCAGGCAGATCGAGGCGTCCATGCATCGTGGTGAGGTACGGAACATGGCGAAGGCGAGCAATGGGAAAATGCAGGTAATCGGTATGAAAATGAATAACGTCGAAGCTGTCAGCCAGTTCGGAAACCAGATCAAGTTGTATCGTGTGATATGCCGCCCATGCCTGGTTGTATAGTTCCTGACGTATGCTTTTTGGAACAGCCGCTACCAACTTTGCCGCAGTAACCGAGTCTCC
Organism: Herbaspirillum sp. GCM10030257; assembly: GCF_042666555.1. NCBI lineage: Bacteria > Pseudomonadati > Pseudomonadota > Betaproteobacteria > Burkholderiales > Oxalobacteraceae > Herbaspirillum > Herbaspirillum sp. GCM10030257. The sequence goes on along the minus strand of NZ_JBHTDH010000017.1, from coordinate 89,469 downwards.
GGAACCGAACAGCGTTACGTCATGCCCGCACCGGACAAGTTCTTCGGTGAGATACGACACTATGCGTTCAGTGCCACCGTACCCCTTGGGCGGAATGCTTTCAAAGAGAGGTGCTACCTGTGCGATTTTCATAGCCTGTCTATCCTGACGTCTTGTGGGCGGCAGCAAGCGCTCAATTCTTTTTGTTACCTTTTAAAAATTCCTCCTTCAGCAGAATCGTCCCGGAGTAAATATTCTTGTGCTGCCGTACACAAACTCATTCTTGCGCAAGCTGACCGTGACAGTTAGTAGCGGCTTCGTCTGCCGATCTTATTCAAACTGGTAAACGACAAATGCCAGTGGTGGAAGCGCCGGAGATCATGGGTACACTGCTCGTTCAACATTTAAGATACCCAATCATGCAGAAAAATTGTGCGATTAAGTGCAATTTATTGATTGGCGTATAAACGCGACGCCATCGATAGCGTTACTGGACGCAACAGCGCATTCTGCAAGCGGACGTAAAATTTGAGTCTTGGCAATTGGAGCGGTCAGGCGGTTTTTGATCGTAGTTCCACGACGGTAAGGGACCGTGCATACCGAAGGTGCGTGGACTGGTCTGGCGGCTCAACTTTCTGCTTCCCACACCGACTAGAGTGCTTTCACTCTGCTGGCCAGGCAACGCCGTGCTGTCGGTAAAGCGCCCGGCATTGACAGTACAGTCAGGATGAAGCGCTCTAACCCACCATGTAATCAAACGTAACAGGCTTTGAAATTCGCTGCTCGTACCGCAATATTAAAATAAATAGCGATATATCAATTGTAATTGTTGTCGTGAACGATGAGAGTGTCTGGCTATATGGCTGGGTTAGGGCGGCATCTCATCGTGACGTTACCGTGCTAGGCAAGGAGTTCTACTATGGACGGAACGAAATTCTTGACGCTCTTGAATGTCGTCGTCGCTGTAATCGTTGTTTCGCCGGCTGTGGCGCAACAACAGCAAATGGTCGAAGTAAGTCTCACAGATATCAAGGAAATATTGGCAAAAAACATCCACGCGGATATGGCCAGGATTCCATTGATGATTCAAGTCCCGCCAGAAATAGCTGCTAAAGTGTGTAACACTGGGACAGCGCAATTGAAGCCAGAAGCAAATAACGCCATTCCGAGCTGCCCTGCAAAATCAACCTCTGGTGACCTGGAACAAGCTGTGAAAAGACAGATTGCACAGAACGACCAAAAATAAGGCTGGCTTAGATTTTATTCTCAAGTGGTTCATCGTTACCTTTGATGTTTTGGCTTTCCTTGACCATGCTATAGCGTGCTCGCGCTTCTTGTTCAGCAAACACTGGTGTGAGATAGACTTTTAGGAGGTACAAATGGATAACATGAATCCACGCCCGGCTGCGGAAAACATTGCATTCGTTATCAATTTGGACTCCATCGAACGGCCGTGCTTAATATCAAGGGATGCATTGGACAGACTCGCGGCATTGAAGAATATTGATGGGACCGATGCCAGTTCCCGTGAACTATTCAAAGCTTTTGAGCTGTGCATTTGTTCGGTAGCGGGCACACTTATGAAGCACAATCCCACTCAAACGCCACTGTGCCTTACTGCTAAGGACATGGAACTGGCATACCAAACTACTTCGAGTCCCAAATAGCGATTATTTGCTGAAAAGAGATGATCACTTGCTCTCAGCTTGCTGATCCATCCGGCAAATGTCCGTAGCGTGCTGGCCAGAGATGGTAGGTACACCGCACCTGATGCTGATAAGTGCCCATCAACACCGTCTCGTCGACAATATGGCCTTGCATCGCTTCTATGATGGTCGCCTTATCCGGGCTATTTAGTTCAGGCAGCATGGTATCCAGTGCATAGAGATGATGGATGTATCGATGCCGCCCAATCGGCGGACAAGGACCGCCATAGCCGGTTCGCTGCCAGTCGTTGAGGCCTTCCTTCGTACCTGTCGGCAAACCCGCCGAGGCCACGTCCTGCTTCAAGCCGGAATCGGTTGCCGGCAGGTTGTAAAGTACCCAATGCACCCACGTTCTTTCCGGGGCCGCGGGGTCCGGCGCGTCAGGATCTTCGACGATCAAAACCAAGCTCTTTGCGTTCGGTGGCGAACCTGCCCACGACAGTGGTGGCGAAATATTCTCTCCGTCGCAGGTGTACCTCATCGGAATATCGCTGCCCTCAGTAAAAGCCGTCGAGGTTAAGATCAAGCTCATTGCTGCTCCAGAGTGATTTCAATGCAATACCGCGCTGCTTGCTTCGGCACGCAACCCCTTGGCACGATTCGCCAGATCACGTGACCGGGACTCGATCGCTTTGCGCATTGTGACCAACGTGCTATACGCTTTGTCTTTGATTAGCGCGCGGCGCCGGTTTCCCCGATCCGGGTCCGTCAGATACATGGTGAGGGCGCCGAAATCAGGCCGGCTTGCCGGGAATGCTGGCATCAGGAGGTATCTGGCCGCCAACCGCATCCGGTGGTATCGCGCCAACTTCCGTCCCTGCACCAAGTTCCCCCGACTCGTTCGCGGCCGCATCCAGAAGGACAATGACTTCTTCATCCGTGGTTTGCTCAAAATTCTTGTAATACTGTCCAACCGCTTGAAAGTTGGATTGGGTGAACAGGCAAACACCGTCGTCGACAACGGCGCATAAGCTGTCGAGCGCACTGCGCGGCGCAACCGGGACAGCAAAAATCAGTTTTGCGACGCCTTCCCGCGCCAGTGCCTTGAGCGCAGCTCCCATTGTTCCCCCGGTGGCGATGCCGTCGTCCACCACGATCACCGTGCGTCCCTGGATTGGCACTGGCGGACGGTCGCCACAATAGATTTTCCTGCGACGCTCGATTTCGTCCAGCTGACGCTGTTCTTCCGCCTCAAGATACCCCGGTGGCGGGCGCAGCCGATTCACCAGTTCCTCGTTGATTACTCGTTGATGGCGCTGTCCGTCCACGACGGCACCCAAACCGAGTTCCGGAAAACCCGGCGCGCCGATTTTGCGAACCAACAGCACATCGAGCGGTGCGCCGAGCGCCTGGGCGACCTCGTACGCTACCGGCACACCGCCTCTTGGCAGGGCCAGCACGACTGGCGAGTCTTTCTTCAGATACATCAGTGCGGCGGCAAGCTGTGCGCCGGCCTCGCGCCGGTCTTTGAATGGGGAGAAATCAGGGGTCATGTCGAACCTACTGGAAAGTGTTCACTGAACCAACCAATGGCAAAGCGGAGCACCTGCTCCAGTGTGCCTGGTTCTTCGAAGAGGTGGCCTGCGCCAGGAACGATCACCAGTTCCTTTTTTCCGGCTAATTGCGACAAGGCATGCCGGTTCAGTGCAATCACCGGTATGTCCAGGCCACCGACGATGAGCAATGTCGGGGCACGGACCCGGGCAAGCGAGGCGCCGGCCAGATCTGGCCGACCGCCACGGGACACGATAGCCGTAATCTGATGGTCGGCATCCGCGGCGGCGACCAGCGCAGCGCCGGCGCCCGTGCTGGCACCAAAGAAGCCAATCGGCAAATGTGCTGTCTCCGCTTGTTGTCGTATCCAGCACGTGGCCTCAATCAAGCGGGCGGCCAGAAGTGGAGTGTCGAACACGTTTGCCCGATTTGCTTCTTCCTCGGGCCGCAGTAAGTCCAGCAATAGTGTGGCAAATCCTGCTTCCCGCAAGCCAGCCGCCACATGGTTGTTGCGTGGACTGTGTCGTCCGCTGCCGCTACCGTGTGCAAATATGACGACACCTTTCGATTCCTCGCCCAGGCCCAGCAATCCTTCGAGGCCGTGCGGCTCGATGCGAACCGCTTGCACGTCTACTGTTCGTGAGCGTTTCATTGCAGCCACCTCCTGCATCGGAGGCAAGCAAGGTGCTTGCCACGACATTGAATTCGGCATAGGAAGGCGCCGTGACGTAACGCCTCCTGCACGTGATCGCAGCGAGGGAACAATTGGTAAATCGGGCAGACAAACATATCGATTATCGAGATTTTATTGGAGGTGCCAACATGCAGACATCCCAGATCCGAGATCAAGTCTCGAACATCGAGCGGTGCACAGACGACGCGTGGAATGCGTGCTAACGGAGTACTAACATTCTTGGCGAACTGCACAACTGTTTCGGCGAGCTTGATCGGGAATCCGTTCAGGTCAAGGAGTTCGTTCAAATCGAAGGTAACGATGACGGCATTCGTCAGTGTGTCGGCCAGCAGGTGCTGAGGGCGGTGACCCAGGCGCGCAACGCGATCTCTTCACTCAAGCGCCATATTTACTGAGCCCTGCGTGCTGCAACCAGGGGCATTGGGTAACGGGGGGCTCTGTTGCCGCCGCAAGAACTGGAGAATCTCATGAAAGAACAACGAATGAACGGCGAACTGGCCATCGTGACCGGTTCCGATTCCGGTATCGGGCAGGCGACTGCGATTGCTTTTGCCCGGGAAGGCGCGGATTTGGTTGTCACCTACCTGCATGACCGTCAGGGTGCGGAGCGAACGGCCGGTGAGATTGAAAATGCAGGGCGAAAGGCGGCGGTGTTTCGTCTCGACCAGCGCGACTCGAAGAACGTGCAGCAGTTATTCCATGAGGTGAAGTCGACGCTGGGCGTGCCGACCATCCTCGTCAATAACGCAGGCATCGATGCGTCGGGCAAGATGGTCAAGGATATGACGGATGACGACTGGAACGACGCCATCCGCACCAATCTTTTCGGGCCGTTCTACTGCTGCCGCGAATTCATCCGCGCCATCGAGAATTCCGGCCGGCATGGAACCATTATCAATATCACCAGCGTGCATCAGGAAATTCCGCGTGCCGGTGCATCCGGTTATGATGCGGCCAAAGGGGGCCTCCGTAATCTGACGACAACGCTCGCGCTGGAACTCGCGGAGAAGGACATCAACGTCAATAACATTGCCCCCGGCATGGTGCTGACTCCAATGAACCAGTCCGCCATCGACGACCCGGAAGTGCTGAAGCAGCAGGTGCAGTCGATCCCGATGAAGCGTGCGGCGCACCCGGAAGAAATTGCGCATGTCGCAGTGTTCCTGGCATCCGAACAGGCCCGGTATATTCATGGCACCACGATTGTGGTTGATGGCGCCCTGATGCTGTTCCAGGGGCAGGGCGCGTAGCGCCGCGTCGCTTCGACATTGTCCCCTGCTGCTGCCATCCATTGCTATCGATTCAAGATTGTGTTTCTGTCGGTGAGATATGCAGAAGTGCCACGTGCTGGACCGGCCTGGTGCGGCGCGTTTTGTCTTGGATGTTCGTGTGTGGCGGCAGAGATTTCGGTTCCGTTAATCGGCATCGATTAGATGCTATCTCAGTGATTTGCGAGCTGATGAAATGACAGGAACGATCGCCGTCCATGACGTGAACCACGAAAGAAGAATCGGATAATGCCAGGGATGCGATGCAGACAGTTCCTTGTTCTGGTTTGCAACAATTTTCAGTGTTCCTCCGTGGCAGGCCCGAAGCAGGAACTGGAACCATATTGACGCAAAATTATCTGTAAAGAATTAACGCCTTTCAACCTTGATGCTGGCTATTGCCCATATTTGCAAAAAGGCACTTGCGGACGGAAGAATCCACTGTTGAAGAAGGAACAAGGAATGTGCGGCCCAGTGGGATACGAAGCGGCGTAGCGTGTGAAGTAATGCGCCCGACTATTGCGCTGCAATGAGCATGGCCTGCACTAACACGTAAAGAGCCGGACATTGGCGGTTGCGCAATAGGTAAAGCGAGCGCATTTTATGGACGATAAACACGACAGCCAGGTGCCGCAAGCAAGAAGCGACGACACGCTTCGTGAAGAGCGCAGCTTTCTTCACAACGCAATCCTTTTCTATGCAGTCGGGCTGATGTTTCTGCTGGTTGCCGGTATCGTGTGGTATGCGGCCAAGGTCTTACTGCTGCTCTTTGCGTGCATTCTCGTTGCCGTTCTTCTGTACGATATTGCGCAACGCGTCCAGCGGTGGCTCCACTGGCCGCACGGACCAACACTTGCGCTGGTCGTCGTACTCTTGCTTGCCGTGCTCAGTCTGGCAGGATGGTTGATGGCACCCCAAGTGAGCCGTCAGGTGGGTGACTTGACCATGGCGATTCCGCAGGCGGTGGACCGCATCCGCGCCGAAGCGCAGCAGTATCCGTTGCTGCGCAGTCTGTTGGTGAATTTGCCGCCGACCGATCAATTGATGTCCCAAGCCGCGTCCATGTTGTCGCAAGCGGGGCTCGTGTTTTCCGGCGTTCTCGGCGCAGCAGGCAATATCGCCATCATGGCGTTTGTCGGGGTATATCTTGCCGCACAGCCTCACATCTATCTCGACGGTCTTGTGACATTGATGCCGCACCGAAAAAGGCAGCGTATACAGGAAATCATTGCAGAGCTGGGGCGCACGCTTGGGCAATGGCTAGTCGGCAAGGCTGTGACCATGGTGATCGTCGGTGCTATCACCGCGCTCGGACTGAGTCTGCTCGGCGTGCCGCTTGCGCTGACGCTTGGCATACTTGCCGGCTTGCTTGATTTCATCCCATACCTCGGTCCCGTTATCGCCGGCGTGCCCGCGGTGTTGATCGCGTTTGCCGAGAGTCCGACCCTCGCACTCTATACGGCATTATTATTTCTTGCCGTGCAGATCGCAGAGGGTTATTTGCTGTCGCCTTTGATCGAACGAAGAACCGTGTCACTGCCGCCAGCCCTGACAATCGCGATGCAAGTCGTGTTCGGTGCGCTGTTCGGGCTCGCCGGGGTCGCATTGGCAACCCCGCTGACTGCGGTACTCGCCGTCCTTATCACGATGCTTTATGTCCAGGACGTGCTAGGAGATCCGGTCAAGACGCCTAGCGAGCACTAGTCCGGTATGGATTAATGCATAGAGCCGTGCTGTGGGATGCCTCCGGATAGGTAAAGAAGAAACGGATGCCAGCCGATGTCAACCTGAACCGGGAACGGGAATTCCAGAAACCGGAGCGGAAATTCAATCAGGGTCATCGTTATCCGGGATGCGAAGAAGAGGTCGCTGTACGCATTGTGAACAAGCAGCGATCGCCGTACCACGGAGAACATCCGGACGAAGATGCTCCGATTGCATGCATCGGAGATGCAGCTTGAGTAAGGATTACGGAGCAAGTGCAAGATCTACACGGCGATCTCGCCGTGGACAGACGCATCCGCCTTCACGCGGTGAGGACAAGCCCTAGCCGCATGCCGGTACAAGAAGCACAGGCAAGGCTTCCCAAACGATGGCAATGCCAGCGAGCACGCCAAGCCATGCAGAAGTCCGGTAAATGAAGTCATTGTCTGCCGAATCGTTGCGCATCCGCCTGATACGCAAGTGAATTGCCAGAATGCCGCCGATGGCTATTATCGTTGCCATTGCGATGCCCCAACCGAGGATGCCGATGCCGAGCCATTCCGGCTGAAGTCCGGGCCGCGCGCAGACAATGCCGGTCAAGCCGTAGATCAACAAAAAGTGAATGGCCCAGACAAGCGGTCCAGAGGACAGCAGCAACAAGCTGCGAACAAAGGAAGCGGGCGTCTTCAGCATCACCCGGCCAGGCGTGGGAAGGAATGGATGAGGCCCAGGGCGACCAGCCCTTGCACCACGGTGTAGTGCCACAGCAGCATGGTGTTGTCGAACGTGACACGGCGCCGTCCACTGATCAGCCCTTGGCGGTTTCTGGCCAGGGTGTACAGCCCCATCATCGACACCACCACGACAAAGAATCCCTGCAATCCGATCAGGGTGTAGACCGCCGCGCCATAGGCGGTCTCCTGCGCGCTGAGGCCGGTTTGCATCTGGCTATAGCAGTCGATGGCAATTGACGCGACGAGCAGCAGCACGGCGAGTGGCAGCAGGATCGATACGCCAAACCGTGCCTCCCCGCGTTTAAGGCTGCGGCTTGCCCGGGCGACGCAAGCGCTGCTTCCCAGCAGCAGCGCCGCTACCGTGGCCGGCCATGCGAACGAGGGCAGGGCGTCGGCATCCGGCCAGACCTCCGGAGAGACCGTCCACAAGAACAGGTAGGCAAACAGCATGGACCCGAAGATCGAAGCCGCCACCAGGATCAGCACAACCATCGCCCACCAGGAATGTGACGACGGACCGGTCATGTAGACTGGCAGCCGGATGCCGCCGCCGATGTCGACGGGTGCCGGAGACGGATCAGGATCTGTCGTCCATAACCATTTGAACACCATCACGATCGCCAGTGCGCCGAATACCAGGGCAGGCAGCACCAGCTTGACGGTCAGCAGCAGGAAAAACCCCGCAGTGCCGAAGGCGGCGAGCACCGGCGACCAACCCGGTCCGGGCATCTGCAGCACGTATTGCGGTTGAGCGTCAACGGCACTGGTGACGATGGTTTCGCGGCCACCGGTCGGCGCGTCTGGCAGGTAATAACAGCCGGCCGCCACGTTCTCCGCGAGCCCGGGTTGCTCCCATAAAGGACTGTTCGTTGTCACGATCGGGATGCTGCGTACGCCGTAAAGATCATTTGGCAGCCACTCCAGCGTTCCCGCATTCCAGATATTGCCGGCATTCTTGCCGCCGGTTGGACGGAAATGCAATGCAAGATCGATCAGGAAGACCAGCACACCGGAAGCGATCATGTAGGCGCCGATCGTTGACAGCATATTGAGCGGTCCCCATCCCATGCCGTCGGAGTAGGTATAGACACGCCGCGTCATGCCGGCCAGCCCGGTAATATGCATCGGGAAGAAGGCGACGTTGACCCCGGTGAACATCAGCCAGAACACCCATTTTCCGAGACGCTCGGAAAGCGGCGTCCTGCTGACGAACGGTGCCCAGTAATAAAAGCCGGCGAACAGCGGAAAAACCATGCCGCCGATCAGCACATAGTGCAAATGCGCGACGATGAAGTAGGTATCGTGCGCTTGCCAGTCGAACGGAACGACCGCCACCATTACGCCGGTCAATCCGCCCAAGACGAAGACGAACAGGAAGCCGAGCACGAACAGCATCGGCACCTTGATCTTGAAGCGGTCGGCGGCGGCGATGGTCGCGATCCAGGCGAACACCTGTATGCCGCTGGGAATCGCGACTGCCATGCTGGCGGCGGAAAAGAAACTGAGCGACAGCTGGGGAATGCCGGTAGCAAACATGTGATGCACCCACAGCCCGAAGCTGAGGAAGCCGGTCGCAATGAGCGCCAGCACGATCAGATGGTGGCCGACCAGCGGCTTTTGCACCATCGCCGGCACGATCATCGACACCATGCCGACAGCGGGAAGAAAGATGATATAGACCTCGGGGTGGCCAAAGAACCAGAACAGGTGCTGCCACAGCAAAGGGTCACCGCCTTTCTCGGCAACGAAGAACGGCCAGTAAAAGCTGCGTTCCAGCTCAAGCAGGATGGTACCGAGGATGACGGCAGGAAAGGCAAAGATGATCATTCCGGCAAACACCAGCATCGCCCAGGCGAAGATCGGTATCTTGTCGAGCGTCATTCCAGGTGCCCGGGTGCGCAGCACGCCAACAACGATTTCGATGGCACCGGCGATTGCCGAAATTTCAATGAAGCCAATGCCGAGCAGCCAGAAGTCGGCATTGGCGCCGGGGGAAAACCGGTAACTGGTCAGCGGCGGGTACATGAACCAGCCGCCCTGTGGCGCCAGATCGAAGAGGATGCTGCAGAAAAACACCAGTCCGCCTACCGCATAGGCCCAGTACGCATAGGCCGACAGGCGTGGGAACGGCAGGTCGCGCGCGGCCAGCATGTTCGGTAATAGCAGCACGCCCATCGCTTCGACCGCGGGCACCGCGAACAGGAACATCATGGTGGTGCCGTGCATGGTGAACAACTGGTTGTAGGTCTGGTAGCTGACCAGGTCGTTCTCGGGCATCGCCAGTTGCGTGCGCATGATCAGCGCCAGGATGCCGGCCAGCAGGAAGAACACGAAGGCCGTGCCGACATAGAACAGTCCGATATAGGTGTTGTTGACGACAGTGAGAAAGCGCAGGCCGGATGGGGGCTGCCAGACTTTCTGCAGCTGATCGAGTTCGGCTTGCGGGCGCGGAGCCGGGTTGGGCAAGCCCGTGTCGCTGTTTGCCATCGGCGCTGTCATTGCAGGCTCTCGAGATAAGCCGCAAGCGCGCGCAGTTCCTCTCCAGAGAACTGGTTGAAAGAGGGCATTCTGTTCCCCGGTTTGATTTGCTGGCTGCCGCTGATCCACCCGGCAATCGTGCCGCTGTTATTGGGCAGGGTGCCGGCAGCGATGGCGTGGCGGCCGCCGACATGCGTCAATTCGGGGCCGATTTGGCCGGCTGCTTGCGTACCCCGTACCGCATGGCACTGACCACATCGGTTATCGAGAAACAACTGCCGGCCATGAAGCAGAAACGGATCGGCGGGCTCCAAAGCGGGCTGAGCTTGAAGGCTGAGCCATGCATCGTACTGAGTCTGTTCCTGCGCGATCACATAGAACGCCATCTTTGCGTGCTGCGCACCGCAGTACTCGGCGCACTGACCACGGTAGACGCCCGGAGCTGCGGCGTGCAACTGCAAACGGTTCACATGGCCTGGGATCATGTCGATCTTGCCAGCCAGGTTAGGGACCCAGAAGCTGTGAATGACGTCCCCGCTCTTGAGCAATACCTCGATCGCCCTGCCCACCGGGATGCGAAGTTCATTCGCCGTTTCGAATAGCGGATTGCCTCTACTGTCCAGGTAGCGTACACGCCACCACCAAAGTTCGCCAATCACTTCGATGCGCTCCTGTGGTGCCGCGTTTCTACCAATGTGAATGGCGCCGGAAGCAAAGGAATAGACCAGCAGCGCAGACAGCGTCACCACCGGAAAGACGATACCACCGCCGATAATCAGCTCTTGGCGGGCAAGCACATGGCGTTGCGCATTCGTCCCGAACAAGGCAATTCCTGCAAGAATAATGACCGCGACAAAGATCAGGCTGCCGCCGACGAAAAGTACCCACATGATGTCCGCTATCTCTGCGGCGTTGTTTCCCTTCGGCTCGAATGCCGACTGCATCTCGCCCCAGGCGAGCGATGGCGTGAGACAAAGCAGCAGAAAGGAAAAGAGAACAGACATCGGTAGCGTTCCGCAGAAAATGCGAATCGGGAAACAAGCGTTCTTGCGTTCTTGCAAACAAGCGCTGCAACGTCCGTTGCTCTGGTATGAAGCAGCAGCGATGATGCATGCTGGTAGTACAGGCAAGATAGCGTCTGGCGTTGGCGCCGAAGCAGGTTGCATACCATTCATGTAACGACGCAAACATGCCTTGCAGCCTGCGCTCATACTCGCCGCGCTCCCTGTCTCGATTATTCCAAAGATTGCATTTTTTACATTGACCGCAATTCGCATCCCGGCGCTGTTGCACTGAATGAGCAATTGATTGCGCTGGCAGAGATATTGCAACGTTTATCAACTTGCATTCCATCAGCAGCATTTGTTCCATGTGCCTGCATAGGCGAAGAAGGAAGCAGGCATTGAAAGCCGGTGTGACGACGAACAGCTTGAAATAAATTCGCTTCGTATGTTGCCAGGAGGATAGGACTTCGGTTGCTGCCTCCATGCTCCTTACCGCCGTTTCGACTTGGGCCGTTGTATCTTGACCACGTTTCAATTCGCTTGCCAACCAATACCAATGCGCCTGCCCTTCCTGCCGTTCTGCATGCTTGTATTCAACGCAGGGCTGGTACCTGCGGCGGCGGCCCACGACACTTCTTCACCGGCCATCGGATTCTCGATATTTACCTGGCCGGTGGATGAATCGCTCGCAATGGGTGGCGCGCTCCTGTTCTGGATGGTTGCGGCATGGAGGGCTGCACGCGCCGGTGGCACCATTGCTGCAGCACTGTTGTCCGCAGCGGTCGCATCGGCGGTATGGATTTGCGTCGTCTTGCACCTCGATGCGTGGATCGTCGCGAGCTTGTTCGTGTCATGCTGGTTGTATGCCGCCGGCCTTTACCATCTGCGACAGGTCACGCGCCATAGCACGCGTTCCTGGGCGCGTCGCGCTGTGTTCTTTAACTGCGGCCTGGCCGTGCTGGTGGTGGCACTGCTATCGCCGGTAGAGATGCTGGGTGAAGAGTTGTTCGCTATGCACATGGTGCAGCATGAGTTGCTGATGCTGGGAGCGGCGCCGCTGATAGTGGCAGGCAGGCCGCTGGTGGTTTTCATCTGGGCATTCCCCGCGGCTTGGCGCAGGCACATTGCCAGTGCGATTAAGTCGCCAGCGATCCTGGGACCATGGACAGCACTGACCCGGCCGCTCGTTACGTGGTCGCTGCACGCGCTGATCCTGTGGGTCTGGCATTTTCCCAGCTTGTTTCAGGCGGGCCTCACAAGTAACACCGTGCACACGGTACAGCACCTGAGCTTTCTGTTATCAGCCTTGTTGTTCTGGTCGTCGATCCTCGGCCCGCACGCGTGGCTGCGCCACGGCATTGCGGTGCCATACCTGCTGACCACCGCAATCCACACCGGGATACTCGGTGCACTGCTGACGTTTTCGCCACGCGCCTGGTACCCGCTCTATGCCACACGAACAGAGTATTGGGGGGTCACCCCCCTGCAAGATCAGCAATTGGGCGGCCTCATCATGTGGGTGCCAGCCGGCTTTGTCTTTGTATTTGTGGGACTGGCATTGGCGGCCCGACTCATCGTGCCGCCAATCGGTAGCCGCCCGCAAGGCATTCCACCTGCGGGGAGCCGCTCATGACCGCTCGCATGACGTTTTTACTTTGCCTGATACTGGTAGCACCGTTAACAACGACCGAGGTTGTCTCGGCGCAGATTGCCGGTGGCGATCCGAAGCGGGGCAAAGCAGCGGTGGAACGTTACGGCTGCGCGGCATGCCATGCCATTCCAGGAAGCGCGAACCAGGGGAGCAACGTCGGCCCGCCCCTGTACAAGATTGCGCGTCGCGCGTATGTTGGCGGCGTCCTGCCGAACACACCCGACAGCCTGATACGTTGGCTGCGCAACCCGCCGCAGGTCGACCCGCGCACCACGATGCCGAACCTGGGTGTTTCCGAGATGGATGCGAAGGACATCGCCTCCTATCTCTATACGCTGGACTAGAAACTGCTGCCGATGAAGATCAAGCTGCGCACAATCGTGGTCTTGCTGGTGGTCGGAATGGTGGGCGCCGCCGGCTTCGTGTACCTGGGGATCTATAACGTTGCGGCCACCGAGCAGCATACGTCACCGGTTTACCATTTACTTGAATATGCAATGCGCAAGTCCGTGATGTTCCGCGCGAATACGATTCAGGTGCCGGATCTGTCCAGCGAACAGCGTGTGCGGTCTGGAATGGTGCATTACCGTGCGCATTGCGTCCGATGCCATGGTGCCCCTGGCGTGGCGCCTGAGCCGTTTAGTTTCGGGATGACACCGGCACCGGCCAATCTGGTCACGACGGCGCGCGAATGGCAGGCGGCCGAGCTGTTCTGGGTGATCCGCCACGGAATCAAGATGAGCGGCATGCCGGGGTGGGAATACCGGCTGAGCGAGCAGGAGACGTGGGATATCGTCGCCTTTGTCGAGCGGATGCCGGCGCTGTCGCCCAATGATTATGAGCAATGGAGCAGGCAACTGCCTGCGGATCCTGCTCTGCCGGAGGCCGGTTCGACCGGAGCGGCCAAGGTAACCGCCAGACTGGGAGATGCGAAAGCCGGTGAGCGCGCACTGCAACAATACTTGTGCGCGACCTGTCACCAGATACCCGGCATTACGGGTGCCAACCGTCATGTCGGCCCGCCGCTCAACGGCATCGCGCACCGCAAGTATATTGGCGGCGTCGTGCCCAATACCCCGGAAAATATGGTGCGCTGGATACAGAACCCGAAACAGTTCGCGCCGCTTTCCGCGATGCCTAGCCTGGGCGTGACCGACAAGGATGCGCGCGACATCGCTGCTTTCATGTACACACTGGAGGATCTCGATTGAGCACCCTTGACACTGACTCCCGGTATCCGCCCATTGCTGAGTATGCGACCGTCAGCGACTGCCATTGCATGGCGCTGGTGTCGCGCGCTGGATCAGTCGATTGGTGCTGCATGCCGCGCATCGACGACGACAGCCTGTTCGGACGACTGCTGGACTGGGACAAGGGCGGTTTCTGCGCGATCAGTCCCGTCGAAAAAGGGTATGTGTCGACGCGGCGCTACCTGCCTGGAACAATGATGCTGGAAACCCGTTTTTGTACACCGGCCGGCGAAGTGATGCTCTACGACTTTTTCGCTATGGATGAGGATGGACTAGAACATCCGCGTTACGATCTCGTGCGGATTGTCGACGGCATCACGGGCGAAGTGGAACTGAGTCTGGATATCTGCCCGCGCTTCGACTACGGTGAGATTGTTCCTCGAATGCAACGGCATCCGAGCGGTGTCTATACGGCAATCGGCAGCAACAAGGGATTGCTCATCCATAGCGATGTACCGCTGAAGGTGATTGAGCACCGCGATCTCAGCGCAACAGTACGGGTAGCGGCAAGCCGACGTATCCGGCTAGTGTTGAAGTTCCAGGTTCCCGAACTGATCGAGTCGGCAATCGCACATGGTTTGCCGGATCAGGCAAAGATCGACCGCGCTTTCGAACATACCCGCGCGTGGTGGAGCGATTGGTCGGCCCGCATTCGGGCGCCATTCGAGGTGGATTTCCAAACCCTGCGATCGGCCATCACGCTCAAATCCCTGACTTTCGAACGCACCGGGGCAATTGCCGCCGCTGCGACGACGTCACTACCGGAGTCCATAGGCGGGCAGCGCAACTGGGATTATCGCTTCAGCTGGGTACGCGATTCCCTGTTCACGGTACGGGCGCTGCACGACCTCGGCTATGTGCGAGAGGCTGACCGCTTCCACCAGTTTATCGAGCGCAGTTCCGCCGGCAGTGCCGACGAACTGCAGATCATGTACGGCGTTGACGGCAAGCGACGCTTGACCGAGATCGAGCTTGACTGGCTGGAAGGGTACCGGCGCTCGCGCCCGGTACGCATCGGCAACCGGGCAGCCAAGCAACTGCAGATGGATATCTATGGCGAGCTGGTGGAAATGGCATGGGAGTGGCACGCCAACGGCCATCAAACCGATCCGGATTACTGGACCTTTCTGGTGGATGTAATCGACACTGTGTGCGAGCGCTGGCCGGACCGCGACCATGGCATCTGGGAGGTGCGTGCCGAACCTGTGCATTACGTGCATTCGAAAGTCATGTGTTGGGCCGCATTGAACCGGGGCATCATGCTGGCAAAAGATAAGCAGTTCAAGGCACCGGTCGAGCGTTGGATTAAAAACCGTGAAGAACTGCGCGTGGCCGTGGAGACCCGAGGTTACGATCCCCAGCGCGGCATCTTCGTGCAGGCGTTCGATAGCAACTGTTTGGATGCGGCGTTGTTGCTGCTGCCGCGTGTCGGCTTCATCGCCTATGACGATCCGCGCATGCAACGCACAACTGATGCAATATGTATCAAGCTTGATCGCCACGGTTTGCTGGTGCGGTACGACTCGACGGATAACCTACCCGGAAACGAAGGGGTGTTCCTGCCGTGCACGTTTTGGCTGGTTACTTGCCTGGCACGACAAGGCCAGCGAGAGCGTGCGTGGCAGTATTACGAGCGCGCATTGTCTTGCGCCAATGATGTCGGGCTGTTTTCTGAAGAGTTCGATGTCGACAACTGGAGCATGCTGGGTAATTTTCCTCAAGGCTTGACGCATGTATCGCAGATCACGGCGCGGCTCGCCCTCGCCGCAATCGATAATCACTCTAAATAGGCGAGCAACAGGGCGGTTGAAATCAGCAGCGCAACGATAGCGCCGACTACTGTCCCGCGTTGTGTGGTAAACCAGAACTGCCAGCTGAATGGCTCCGCTCGCTGATCGAAGCGTCCATGTGCGCCCCGTTCCCTCGGTCGACCTGGGCACGAGGCATCAATGCCAGCTTGTCGGCATTTGAACAGCTCTTCACTGTTGTAATAGCCGCGATCAGCAATAGCAGTGATCCGCCGGCTGGCCCAGCATCTCACGCGCCCTGGTGGCCATGGACGACAGTTGTGCCCGGTCCGAGGGAATGTTCGTCACCTCGTGATCTGATGCACGTGCATCGAAGTGGACCGGGCGTACCTAATCAAGCCACGAGGTTCATTGCGCAATTCGAGCAGACAGTTCCTCGAAGGTAACGTGACCCTTGAAGCTCCCGTTATCCTTAACGCTCTTTCCCTGTTCAATGTCTAGGGCAAAGCGAACAGCTGGATCCTCGCCCAACCGGTGAAGGTAGCGATACACGTTGGGATAGCTTTCCTGGAGATTGCATACCTTGTGATATTCAGCCCAACGACCAATAGCAAACAGATAGGCGTCGGCGACGGTGGGCTTGCTCCCTCCCAGCAGCCACTGTCGGTCCGAGAGAAGTGTCTCGAGATACGAAAATTCCTTGTTCACACTCTCGACGCCGAGCTTGCGCAACACTTCCTTTGTAGGCCCGCTGGTTTCATTTGCGTCGTACAGTTTCCATAGTGGCGCGAAGGCCGCAAATAAGTCGGTGGTTAAATACGAAAGCATTTCAGCCAGCCGGTCAAATTCCCGCGTTCCCTGTTGAAAGCCGAGCCCGGCGTCAATGCCGCGTCCTCCTATGTTCTGAAGAATTGCGAGACTTTCTGTCAGGCTTGCGCCGTCCTCAAGCAGCAGTGCGGGGGTTTTCATCCGCGGATTGATCTTGGCGTAGACCTCGTTCCAAGGGTGTTGCAGCATCTCGATCCGACAGAGGTGGTATGGCTGCGCAATCCATTCTAGAGCGATAACGGAACCGATCGAACAACCGCTGGGCACGCCGTAAAAAAGGACTGGGTTCATTTGCATCTCCATTCATTTATTAAACAATTCACCGCGACATGCGATGAGAGAAATATACATGGGTGGACATTGCTTCAAAAGACTGGAGAATGTAGACTCAATGTCTCTATATATGAACGATAGAAAAGATGCTCAATCTCAATGACCTCTATTACTTTGTTCAGGTTGTCGACCACGGAGGGTTTGCGTCTGCATCTCGCGTTATCGGTGCCCCCAAGTCAACGTTGGCGAAACGGGTGGCGGCACTTGAGTCTGATATAGGCGTTCGGCTGATTCAACGTACTTCGCGGCGCTTTACCGTGACGGAGGTTGGCCAGGATTTTTATCGGCATGCCTCAGCTATGCTGATCGAGGCGGAAGCAGCGGAGAGCATAGTGAAGGGGAGACTGGCCGAACCGAGCGGCATCGTACGGATTACGGCATCGATTCCTACGGCGCAGCATTCGCTCGCGGAACCGCTGCTGGAGCTGGCCCGTACCTATCCCAAGCTCCGTATTGCGCTCCACGCCACTGACCGCTTTGTTGATCTGGTACAGGAGGGATTCGATATTGCGGTGCGCGATCATTTCGCTCCGCTGCCGGACTCCGGCCTCGTTCAAAGGCGAGTCCATAGTGATCCAGTTTATCTCGTCGCCTCCCCCACATATGTGGAGTGCCGAGGTGCTCCGCAAAACCCTGGCGATCTCACGAACCACGATGGCTTGGTCACGTACTCGTCTTCCGGCGTGTGGCTTCTTGGGAGCGAAACGGGTGAGAAAGCGGAAGGCCGGCCTGTTCCACGGATGGCGGCTGACGAATCGAGTGTCCTGCTTCGTGCAGCCAGAGCGGGATTCGGTATCGCCTGCCTGCCTCGCAAGCTTTGCCTGGCGGATCTCAGCTCAGGCACACTCGTGAAGGTGCTGTCCGACTGGACCGCCGGGCACGTCATTACTACGTTGCTAATGCCGCATCGTCGAGGTCAGCTGCCCTCGGTACGAGCGGTTGCCGACTTGCTCGCGGACCGCATTCATAGGGGCTGAGCGCGGACAAGTATGCTTACGAAATTCATTTAGACATGAGAAAGGCCCAACTGCTCTCCTGATAGAGATAGAAGAACAAGCAAAGCATTCCTGGCTACGCTGGCGCACCATCTGGGGCGAGAACTTCGATTGTCGGAAAAATCTCCGACAATCTTCTCTCTGCGGTTACTTTTCTTTTGCTGGGGTGACGTCGACGTTCGGGACTTGAACGTTCCGCTCTTCTTTTTTGACGGTTGGGACCTCTACTGTCTTTTCTTCTTTTTTCACAGTCACCTCGGGCGTTTTAACATCGTATTCCGGGAGTTTGACGTTGCCCTCTTGCGTTTTCTCGACTTCATACTTAGGTACGCTGACGCTTCCTTCTTTGGTTTTATCGACATCACAACCAGTAAGCGCTACTGCGAACAATGTAGAAGCCACAGCAATAATAGTTTTCGTACTCATGCAATCCTCCTTATAAATAATGTCCTGTAGGAAGATAGACGCTTATATCCTCGGCAAGTTGTAGAAAAATTGTTAATAATCGTGACATAAACGTAAGCTTCGCTCTGCCCTCACTTAGAACGCATTAATCGACTACTTGAGCATTGATGAGGAAACCTCGAATAACGAAGCCTTCAGGCGCGTAATACAGGTAACAATGACACAGGTCGCTGATCACCTTCGCAATAGGGATTGGCTTAGTAAAGGTGTTTAAAGGAAGTCTGGAGCTGATCAAGAATCTGTCCGCTCGGATTTTGGGAAGAAGCAAAACCGGTCCGGTACACACTTGTACAATGTTGGATAGCTGGTGGCACTGTCATACCAAGAGCCTTGCTTCTGATGCGAATTGAACTGCGGATATTTTTCTATTCATTACGGAGAGTGTGTTATGAAGTATCTCGCTGCATTCACGTTGATGGTAAGTGTAAGTGCTTTTGCGCACCATGGCTGGAGTGAATACGATTCCGGTTCTATGCTGCAATTGACGGGACAAATCGAGGACTCAGGTTATTCCCATCCTCATGGGTTCGTGCGTCTTAAAACGGCAGAAAAATCATGGCTGGTTGTGCTGGCGCCGCCAACACGTATGGAAAACCGAGGGCTTAGTCAAGAAATGATCAAGCCAGGACGTAGCGTTACCGTTGTTGGTTATCCGAATCGCAACAAACCCGAAGAGATGCGTGCCGAACGTATCATTGTTGATAGCAAGACGACAGAACTGCGTTAATGCAGACATCCGCAACCGGTGGGGCACTCGGGTGGCTCGAAACAAGTGTTATGGGCGCCACAATGCGAGAAAGTCTCTGGATGTATCCCATTGTGGAGATTTTCCACATTATCGGGTTTTCAGTATTGGTAGGTTCTATTGTTATGTTCGATCTGCGGATACTTGGTTTGTCGAAAGACATTCCGGTGACCGCAATGGCACGACATCTCTTGCGCTGGTCAGTGCTCAGCCTACTTTTCGTGATACCTGCTGGAATCATGATGTTTGCAGCGCATCCCGGCGACTTCATTGCCAATAAGATTTTCCTGCTTAAGCTGACGCTCATCGCGTTAGCCGGAACCAATGCAGTACTGTTCCATCTGGGCGTCTATCGTCGAGTCACCAGCTGGAATACATTAGTAACAGCACCAAAGTTGGCACGGGTCCAGGCTCTGCTGTCGCTTGTGATATGGATTGCTGTCATCTCATGCGGCCGACTGCTTGCCTACACTTGAGTGTGACTACTCGTCGGTATCGATGTGGTACACATCCGTTTTATTGCGCAATTCATGGCGTGTCATATTCTGCCCCTTGCGAAGCTGTTCGTTATTGTTGACCTTTAGTGGACGGGTGAAGCTGGAGTGCGTGAAGACATGCAAGGAGCACTTGTTTACCCTCACTACGGAGGTCTCGAATGACGTTTTCAATTGTTGCTCGTTGTGAGCGAACTGGGCAAGTTGGCGTTGCAGCTGCCACCGCTGTACAGGCGGTCGGCAAACTCGCATGCCATGCTATTGCCAATGTGGGTGCCATTGCATCACAAGCCTTGACCAACCCTTATCTCGCCTATGACGGGTTAAGACTGCTGGAAAGAGGCATTTCCGCCGAAGACGCATTAAAGCGCGTACTGGCAGCAGACGCCCATGCAAACAGGCGTCAGGTCGGCGTAGTTGACAACATGGGTCGTACCGCCGCATGGACTGGTCCCGACACGATAAAATGGTCCGGGCAAGTATCGGGTCGTCAGTGCAGCATCCAAGGTAATCGGCTTACGGGTCCAGAGGTTCTCGAACAGGCGTTGATCGCCATGCACGAAACGGAACACCTCGATCTTGCCAAGCGTCTGACGTTGGCGTTGCTGGCTGGCGACTCGGTAGGTGGTGATCGCCACGGTGAGCGGTCAGTCAATATTCTTGTGTTCTCCACCGAGGAATACGCATTGTGCGACATCCGCATCGATGACCACAATGCTCCGATGGACGAGCTGCGCCGGCTATTTAAGATTTACCAGGAAAAGATATTGCCTAACGTCCTTAACCTTCCGAAGCGCGCTGATATAGTACCGCCGACTTAAGCGATCGGGTACGTTTTGCTCGTGGCGATAACGGCCCGGCAACGCAATTTCGACATCGTAAGCGCCAATATGCCAAAGGCGGTGTTGAAACCCTATCCCTGGGTTTAGGAAGATAAAGTAGTCTAAGGCCCAAGCAGCCCACCCCAACAGCAAGCAGAACTTCAATCCGGCGACGAAGACAAGCGCACCAGCGCTAGGTTGGAGATCGTTGGGCGATTTGAAATCACTTCAACAAATCAACCAGGCACGCATGAACGAAGTGCTTGAGTCCCTCGAACGGGAAAAGTTGTATGGTCTGGTCCGCGGACTGGTGAACATGGCACTGCTCGCATCAACATTGATTACACCCGGGGCGAAGCTTTGGACGTTAGATAAGCGGCTTGCGACCTTGGCAGAGCGGTTCGGCGTCGCGCATCAGGTCAACTTTCATTAATTTGCAATTTAAACAGCCTTTAGCTTGCCAAACTATGCTTGACGTTATGGAAAGGTGCCTTTGCGATCCATGCATGGCATATCGAGAGCTGAAGGTGAGGTACGGAGTAGGTGAGATCATTTCACATCCTCTCTCCCCTTCAGGCCGGGGAGGATGTCAAGAGGGAGTCGGTTTCATTTACAGCGTGAGATTCCGAAGTTATGCGCTATCCTTGGTAATGTGAAAGAAGGATCGCAAACAGCAGTCAATATGGAAAACGGAAACGAACATACTAGCGTGATGGTGGATGACGAACAGGGCTCAGTTATCGATACCAAGCAAAATGCACAGCCCGTTCGCCGTATCGCACATCTAGATATGGATTCGTTTTTTGCATCCGTCGAGCTGCTGAAGTACCCTGACCTGAAGGGATGGCCTGTCGTCGTCGGTGGTCGCAGTGCTCATCAGCCAGAGCCAATGCCGGATGGCACGCGGCGCTATGCCCGTCTTCGCGATTATGTTGGGCGCGGCGTAGTCACCACGTCGACGTATGAGGCGAGGGCGCTCGGCGTCTTCTCCGGAATGCCCACGATGAAGTGCGCGAAACTTGCTCCAGATGCGATCTTGCTGCCGGCGAACTTCAACGACTATCGCCATTATTCCCGCGCTTTCAAAGCTGCTGTGGCAACAGTAGCTCCGCATATCCAGGATCGCGGCATTGATGAAATATATATTGACCTGACCCACGAGGCGGGAGAAACACGGGAGCTCGCGCAGCGGATCAAAGATGCGGTAGTCGGCGCCACCGGACTATCCTGTTCGATCTGCATCGCGCCAAACCGTCTGCTTGCGAAAATAGGGTCCGATCTTGAAAAGCCCAATGGACTGACGATTCTGTCTGCTGCCGACGTTCCCTTGCGGATCTGGCCGCTGGCTGCGAGCAAAGTCAACGGCATAGGGCCCAAGGCGGCAGAAAAGCTGCGGCTACTTGGGATAACAACAATTGGAGAGCTGGCAGCCGCAGATGCCGGGCTTTTGCAAGAGCACTTCGGACGCTCGTACAGCGCATGGCTGCTGAATGTCGCGCACGGAATCGACCATAGTGAGGTCGTTACGCATTCAGAACCGAAGTCCATGAGTCGTGAAACGACGTTTGAAAAAGATTTCCATCCCCGACATGATCGTAACTTTCTTGGTGAGGTATTTACGAATCTTTGTGTTCGGGTCTCTGAAGACCTGCTCCGCAAAAGGTATGTCGGGAAGACTGTGGGGATCAAGCTCCGGTTCCACGATTTCCAAACTGTGACAAGGGATATCACTCTTGTCAAACCTACTTGCGACGCAGCTGAGATACGGCGCGCCGCAAGCGAATGCCTGAAGCGCGTAACACTCGACAAGAGGATACGTCTTCTAGGCGTCAAAATATCTGCGTTGACCGTTGCGGAAGTAGAGCCCAGACCAGAGCCTCGCCAGGGAGACTTGTTCGCTGAAGGAAATTAACCATTTCCAGCACGGTCAAATTTCATTTATTCAGGTCGTACAACAGAATGAAACTTCACTTTCCATTACTGTGCACCCATGTGCTTGAGAGACGGGGATGCATTTGCACATTATTCATTACCGGTACAAAACCAATATGAGCGTATTCACCAAACCAGTATTCGAAGGCACGGTAGTGTTTGAAGACAAAGAGCTGTTTAAGGGACAGGGTGCGGCAAAGCAATGGGCGCAACAGGTCGGGGTCGAGCTAGGAATTCTTGTCGAGGTACGCAAGATTGGTACTGGTTGGGCGTTAGTAGGAAATGTAGATGGTGTCGAGACAGTATGGGGTATCTACGGTCAACGACTAAAGCGGATTTCCAATAGCATTTAGCGCGAAATCACCGTATAAAGTGGGCCGTATTCCAGCTAAACGGAAACTGAAGGCTTTGGCGCCCTGGTTGTCTGCTTCCAGTTGATTTGGAGACTACACCGTGCGGCAGATGCGCGAGAAATTGCGTCATGAGGTGAGCGCGTTCCTGCAATGCTCACCTTCCACAAGAAGACTTGTTAGCAATGGCGTGTAATGAACATCGCGTGATTCAAAAAATGACGCCGTGTTCATTGACCGCCTAATGGCCAGCGACGGCGGCGCGGCGATTCTTTACCGCCGGATTGCTGTGTCGCTGAAAGGATGGTTTTGGATCGCTAATTAAATGGCCGTTTGGGCGGGAATTGCCCAAGAGCGCCACAGATAGTGTTGCAGGAAGCGGTGGCCAACGGTGTCGCTGACCTCGTCTTGGTCGGTCGACTTCAAGAAAATCTTAAGAGGTAAAACATATGGAAAAACTGATTGCGGAATTAACCAGGCTATACCTTCCTCCGGGCGCGGTGCAGTCGGACGTCCTGGAGCGACACCTTAGCGGCAAAGCAAACGTTACGGTCAGCTTGACGACCGATGAGGGCCTTGTGAAAGCCATTGTGATCCCCTATGACAAGATGGGCCCTGGCGAAGATGCCCAGCACTGGAGCTGCCTGTGCAAGGTCGCCGAAGGGCTGCAGGCCGACCTCGGCTTGCCGATGCCGGCGGTAAGCACCTCCAGCACGAACGGTTATCGGTTGTGGCTGTCATTTGGCGAGCCAGTGCCAGCGGCTCAGGCGCAACGGTTTCTGGAGGCGCTGCATCTGACATACTGCCCGGACATGCGGCTTGCCTCCAATACTGTGGGTGCACCAGTCGAACTACCGCCTTGCCTGGACCCGCGCACCGGCAAATGGGCCGCCTTCATCCATCCGGGCATGGGCGCGTCCTTCGCCGACGAGTCGGGACTGGAGATGGAGCCGCCGCTGGCAGGGCAGGTTGCCTTCCTTGAGGGACTAGAAAGCATTAGCCTGGAACAGTTCCAGCAAGCACTAGATATCCTTCAGCATGCACACAACGCAACGACGGCCGTTACGCCTGCCAATATGCCAACAGCCAGCGCGGCGGTGGCACGACGGGCAGAGCCTGCGGAGGGCTTGCTCCTCAAGGATGCCACGTTGGAGGATATTGTCAAATTTCTGCATTCAAAAAATATTGAGCCGACGTTCCGCCATCTGATTCCGCGTTAACCCGAACACTTACAGAGAAGGATACAAACCGGCGCTGTTCCGCGGATGTCAGTTCGTTCAACGAGCCTGGCCAATGGACCGAAGTCTTACCAGTCATCAATACCATGAAGACCGCCGGCAAAGCGACTGGAGGAGAAGGCTGTCCAGCTACGCAAAAAAGTGCGCGGAAAAGCTCTGAAGAGGACCGTTCCGGAGAAGTGGAGAAACCCATCCATCGGTGTTTCAGCTGCGTTTCCCACCTGCAGATCAAGCAGCTTCGAGGTATGTGAGCAGGAGTGAAGGCATGGAGACATGGAGACATGGAGACATGGAGACGCGTAGCCCTTGCTATGACCTGATCCGGACGGACGACCTTCTTCCAAGGAGCAGAATTCAAGTCTGGCACGTACACCTCACCGACCCGGGATCAAATGTATTGTCATTCGTAATCTCGCCGGGGCGATTCATCATCTCCTTGCAGTTAACGAAAGAAGAACGGTACGTTGTGACCAACAGGTGTATGGGTTGGCGATCTACGAAGTAACCAGCCCTCACATCGAATACAAAACGATTTCAGCAACTCCAGCATAGAACCGTTGGGTATCAGCAGAAGTCCCGTATAACCTCCTTGTCCTGCGCGAAACCACCATTAACTATCCGATACCGTACTTGCATAACCCGATGCACATTACGTGGCGTCCACCGCATCTGCTATCGTTTGCATGTTCGTGCATTGATAACTTTGTCGGCTGCCGATCTCGTCATGGCTGGTGATACGCCTTATCTACGTTCTGGCGCCGGGAACAAGCCATCATGAAACTTTTGTTGCTTTCGATGCACGCGCAGAGCTCCCCAGCCAGGAGTCGAGATGGCTTAAACTGTTCTAAAGACGTTTCTGGAACAATATGTTCGGTAAAAAGTAAAAGGTCGCACGGCTGTTAGGCCAAGGCCGTGGCACAAAGTTGGATTACGGCGCAGTTGGTCCAGTGTCACTTTTATCTAGTCATGCGGCTCGCTTCATCACTGGAGTGATCCTTCCGATGGACGGCGGCTATCTGGTTTATTGACGAAGGAAATGTAAATGTCATCAAGTGTTAAACCCTCAAACGGAATACAGCCTGAAATCGTCGCGCATGCCATCCCGGAAGATGAGCGAGAATGGGTACCTCAAGCTGAGAATGTATGGTTTCGCCCTTTGCTGCTTAACACGGTGACTGGCGGATGGTGCAACCTCCTGCGCGTTCGGAAATCGGGTGTTCTCTCACGACATCGTCACCCAAGTATCGTCGTTGGATATGTGATTAAGGGACGCTGGTTTTATCGCGAGCACGATTGGGTTGCCAATGAGGGCGATTTTGTTTATGAGCCGCCAGGTGAGATTCACACTCTCGAAGTGCCAGCCGATTGTGATGAAATGATTACGTTCTTCAATATCAGCGGAGCGATGGTTTACCTGGACGAGCACGGTAATCAAAGCGGATACGAAGACGTGTTCACAAAGATTGACATGTGCCGCGCGCATTACACAAGCAATGGGCTTGGGCAGAATTTCATCGACCAATTTGTACGGTAGCTATGCCGTTCGGTAGCAGTCAATTGTTCATGCCACAAGGGATCGTCTTGGCGCCGTTTTCTGTCTGAATTCCTTGGGCCCGCGCGCAAATCTGGACAAGCCGTATCCACGAAATCGTTCACAAGTTTACCGGGCAGACCGGCATTGTTCAAACCGGAATATGGCTTTTCATTGGACATCGTCGACATTGATCTCAACTACACGTTGGGTGACATGGAGTTGCGTCTCAAACGTATCTGTGAACGCCTGAAATCAGAAGGCCTGGCACAGCGGAATAAACAATTGTGTCACTGAATAGCCGTAAGGCGCACTGAGGCGAGCAGCATTTCAAATGCTGACAGCAACAGGGAACGGCTACAAGTTGTTGTACGACCGAAGCTCTCGCTAACGAGTAAACTGCCTTATGATTGGCGTTTCCGTGAACGGAAAGGTGATGTATGGCTTCACTTGATGATTTGGTAAAAAAGCAGAAGGCCGGTGCGCACTTTGTAATCAGTGCGCAGATGCTCCGCGTGAAACCACAAGAGTTTGATCCTATGGCGCAGCGCTGGCTCGATGATGGCGGACCCGGGTTCAACGTCGTTGGCGTTCCTCATAGAACCGTAGTAGATGGTGAATTTCTTATTAGCCGCGTTACGGTCATAAGGACTACGGCGCCGTTATAATCTCCGACCGGCGCGACCTCCCATCGTTTCAAACTGTCCCGCAGGTGGCGAGCAATTGTTCTTCTCGCGAGCGCGATAGGCGCCGCCGCGCCTGCTGATACCCTATTTATGGAATAACAAAAATGGTTTCTTTGCAAGAGCAGCTTTTGAAAGCCGGCCTGGTCGACAAAAACAAAGTCAAACAGGCGAACCAAGAGAAGAGCAAACAAAAGAAGGTCGAACGCCGGACCGGCACGCAAGGTGTCGATGAAGCAAAAGTGGCCGCTAACGAGACGCAACGAAGAAATGCCGAGCGGGCGCGCGAACTCAATGCCCAGCGCGATGCGGTAGCCAAAGAAAAGGCAATCATGGCTCAGATTGTCCAGATGGTGGAACAAAATCGCCAAAGCAAAGGCGCCGGCGACATCGCTTACAATTTTACTCACGACAATAAAATCGAGCGGATCTATGTATCAGCTGCGGTGCAGGCACATTTAATTGCTGGGCGCCTAGTGATCGTATGCCATGGCGGCACTGCAGAATTGGTGCCCAAAGTGATAGCGGACAAGATTGCCGAGCGCGATGCCTCGCTCGTTGTAAGAGTGAACAAGACTAGTACGGAAATCGATGCGGACGACCCATATGCCGCTTACCAAATCCCAGACGATTTGACGTGGTAGCAAAGCAAGATCGTCATAGCCCATTTGTCCGAGCGTCTGCTTGAGCAATTGAATGCGGCTAAGGCGGAAGGGGAAGTACTTTCTCGGCAAGTACGAGAACCGGAATTGTCGCAGGCCGAAATGCGAGCCAAGCTGGAGGCGCAGAAGGTACTGACTGATCAGCTAGGTAAATATCTGGGTCGCGAAAGGCGAACATAAACAAGAAGTACGAAGCTGCATAGCAAATCCTAATGCGGCAGATTTGGAGTATTTGTCACGTCGTTGGACATAGCCAAATTCCTTGTTAAGTCCCTTGGCTTATACATAAGGTCACAGTGCGCCAAGTAACCAACTATCAAGAGCATTTTCCATATCAGAGGTGATGTGGTCAAAGCGATAACAAGCGTCGCATCGCTTACCCTTTCGCCACCGCCCCGGCAGTCTCTCGAACCTGATGACTAGCTTTTAGCACCGAGCTTAAGCATCTCCACGAGGAGGTCTACAGTTCTTCCCGCGGCAAGGTGCTGGTCATACCATTTCTCGAACTCGTCGAGACTGGAAAAGTATTCAATCTCTGTGTCTTCAAAAGATGTTTGTATTCTCGTATTAGCCATTTCAAGTGCTTCATAAGGTAAGAAATTCTGTGACTCAACACGCCTAATCAAGTTCCAGTTCTCGCCAATGCGGCGACATTCTTGATTCTATTCGTCCTAATACGGTCGTAGTCGAAAATTCATATAGCGGCAAGTTACGTTTCAGAGTCTCCATTGCGATTTCAAGCGGAAAGCCGTAATTCAAGCGCTCAGGTTAATTGTTTATTATTACCGCAAGCCTCTCTTCGATACATTCTTTGGATCGTACAAGCCATATTTACGATTGGACATGTATCGATCAGTGAATAATGATGTCTCCACCGCCACATCGAGCGGCTTTAACAAGCGAGGAGACCTACATGAAATTCATGGCAACGTTCGTCGGAACCATTGGGTTGCTGATGGCCGCTGGTGCTGTCAGCGCGCAGACCTATCCTTCGGGACCGATCACCTTGGTAGTGCCCTTTGCCGCCGGCAGCGGCACCGATGGTGTTGCACGCGTGGTGGCCCAGAAGTTGAGCGACCGACTGAAGCAGACCGTGATTGTGGACAACAAGCCGGGTGCAAGTGCACAGATTGCAGCGGTGCATGTCGCTGGCGCCAAGCCGGACGGCTATACGCTGATGATGACCACCAATACCTCGCACTCTGCCAATCCGAGTCTGTTCAAGGCGCTGCGTTATGATCCGGTAAAGGATTTCACACCTGTCACGCTTGTCGGCGAGTTGCCATTCGCCGTCGTCGTTAATCCGAAACTTCCTGTTAAAACGCTGAAGGAATTCGTTGATTATGCCAAGGCCAATCCCGGCAAGCTGTCCTACGGCACACCCAACAGCACCTCTCTGGTCGCCACAGAGACAATAAAGCGGCTGGCTGGTATCAATATGCTTCAAGTCCCGTATAAATCCAGCCCACAGGCAATGACCGACCTGATCGGCGGACAGATCGATTTTTACGTAGTCGATTTCGGCTCAGGCATGTCAATGCTTAAGACCGATAAGGTCAAAACCCTCGCGGTGACTACCGCCGCACCGTCAAAACTATTGCCGCATGTGCCGCCCGTGGGCCAGACGGTTCCTGGCTTTGATCTGACGTCATGGAACGGCATTTTCGGCCCGGCCGGAATGCCCAAACCCATCGTTGATCGCCTTAATGCCGACATCCTGGCTGTCCTTGCGGACAAGGAAGTGCAGGACAAGCTTGCTGCACAGGGCTTCCAGGTGGGCCCGTCGGCGACGCCACAGGATTTCGCAAAGTACGTCGTCGCTCAACGCGACCACTGGAGCATGCTCATCAAGCAGGCCGGCATCCAACCCGAATAGGTAAGGTATGACAACGCAATCAGGCCCGCTCGCGGGCATCCGGATTCTCGACATGACCTCGGTCATCATGGGCCCATACGCAACACAGATATTGGCATCGCTAGGTGCCGACGTCATCAAGATCGAGACACCTGACGGTGACAACATGCGCCATGTCGGTCCCATGCGCCATGCCGGCATGGGACATATCTTCCTTCACGCGAATCAGGGCAAACGAAGCATCGTGCTAGACCTGAAACAGCCACAGGGAAGGGAGGCGGTACTGTGCCTTGCCGAACATGCCGATGTGCTGATCACCAACGTGCGACCGCAAGCCATCGCGCGCCTCGGGCTCGACTATGAATCGGTCCGGGAGCGCAACTCCCGCATCATCCACGTTAGCTGCTGCGGCTTCGGACAGGAGGGGCCCTATGCGGGGAAGGCTGCCTACGACGACCTGATTCAGGGTGCCACCGGCTTGCCATGGCTCATGCAGCAGTATGGCGCAGAATCGCCATGCTATGCCCCAGTCACCATGGGAGACCGCGTCACTGGCCTACATGCGGTGTACGCAGTAACGACGGCATTGTATGCGCGTGAGAAAAGCGGAACAGGGCAGGCAGTCGTGGTGCCCATGTTCGAGGCAATGGCGCAGTTGGTGCTGGGCGATCACCTGGCCGGATTGTCGTTCGAGCCGCCGGAGGGCGAGCCGGGCTACGCGCGCCTGCTTACTGCGCATCGTCGGCCTTACCAGACACGCGACGGCTTTCTCTGCGTGCTCATCTATAACGACAAGCACTGGCGCAACTTCTTTGCTGCCATCGGCGATCCGGAGCGATTCACTCGGGACGAGCGCTTTACGACGCACCGCATGCGCGCCACCCATATCGATGCTGTCTATGCTGAAGTCGCCGCCCTGATGCGTGAAAGGACCACGGCGGAATGGCAGGCCCTATTCGGTGAGGCTGACATTCCGAACATGCCAATGAACTCCCCGGCCGACCTGCTGGAAGACCAGCACCTGCGGCAGACAGGCTTCATTCGTGAGGTCACACATCCGACCGAAGGGGCTATACGTACCACCGGGAATCCGACTTCCTGGTCGCAGACTCCTCCTGATCCCGAAGTCTCGCCGGCGCCGCTGCTCGGACAGCATTCCGCCGAAATTTTGGCTGAGGCAGGTTATTCCGAACAGCAGATTCAACAATTGATAGCCATTGGCGTAACCGCATGCCATTCGCTCGACAAGGAGAACAGTTAATGAAAAATCGATATCTCGTGCGCGCTGGCGAGGCCCCAGCCTATTCGCCGGCAAACCACACTGGCACAGTCAACCGGCGCCTGATCGGTCGGGAGAACGTCGGAGCCCAGCACGTCGAAGTCGTGCTGGGCGTCATTGAGCGTGATGGCGGCGCACTGCCGCATTCACATCCCGGCATTGAACAGGTGTGTTATTTACTCGAAGGTAGCGCACGTGCCGAAGTGGGCGGCGAGACTTTTGACATGCTTCCGGGGGACACCTGCTTCTTTCCCGCAGATGCCATGCATGTCTTCACGGTCACCAGTGAACAGCCGGCCCGGCTTCTAGTGATATACAGCCCGCCTTATGCCGAATCCAATGCCCGTACGATTACTAACATGCCGCAGGAGTAGAAGATGGATTTCTTGCTGAGTGCAGAACAGGAACAGATACGGAGTGCTATCGAAAAGCTGTGCGTCCCATTTGATGATGACTATTGGGCAACCAGGGATCGCGAGGGCGGATTCCCGGAAGATTTTCATCGCGCACTCGGAGAGGCAGGTTGGTTGGGCATTGCAATGCCCGAGGAATACGGCGGAGCAGGGCTGGGCATCACTGAGGCAGCATTGATGATGCAAACGATCGCCGGAACCGGCGCGGGGTTATCAGGTGCTTCGGCCGTACACATGAATATATTTGGTCTGCATCCGGTGGTCGTGTTCGGCACCGACGAGCAGAAGCGGCGTTGGCTTCCGCCACTTATTCAGGGTAAGGACAAGGCCTGTTTCGCCGTGACGGAACCCAATACCGGGCTCAATACGCTCAAGCTTACCACCCGTGCCGTACGCGAAGGTGACCACTATGTGGTGACGGGGCAGAAAGTCTGGATTTCGACCGCTCAGGTCGCCAACAAGATGCTGCTGCTTGCCCGCACCACGCCACTTGAAGAGGCCAAGGGCACCGATGGCCTGTCGCTGTTTTACACTGATCTGGACCGCGACCATGTGGAAGTACGCGAGATCGAAAAGATGGGCCGCAAGGCGGTCGATTCCAACCAGGTTTTCATTGACGGCCTGCGCATCCCGGTCGAGGACCGCATTGGCGAGGAGGGAAAGGGTTTCAGCTACATCTTGCACGGGCTGAACCCGGAACGCATTCTGATCGCCGCCGAAGCCATTGGCCTCGGCCGTGCCGCGCTACGCCGCGCAGCCGAGTATGCGAAAGAACGCCTAGTATTTGACCGGCCCATCGGTCAGAACCAGGGAATACAGCACCCCTTGGCAAAATCATGGATGGAACTCGAAGCGGCCAATCTGATGGTATTCAAGGCAGCCTCGTTGTACGACAGCGGCAGACAATGCGCCGCCGAAGCCAACGCTGCCAAGTACCTTGCTGCCGAGGCCTGTTTTCATACTTGCGAGAATGCCATCTTTACCCACGGCGGCATGGGCTATGCAAAGGAATACCATGTCGAGCGTTATCTGCGAGAATCGTGGATTCCAAGGCTGGCGCCGGTCAGTCCACAACTCATCTTGTGCTTTATTGCCGAGAAAGTACTTGGACTGGCGAAATCCTATTGACTGCACGGCTTGCGTATTGCATGCGTATCCAAGGCATAAGGAGGACAAGCGCCCGTATTTATTGTTTATACGACCTTCAACGCGCGGGGAGACATGGAGCTCAGGCACTTACGCTATTTTGTGGCTCTTGCCGAAGAACTGCATTTTGGTCGCGCGGCATTGCGGCTGGCGATCACCCAACCGCCGCTAAGCTTCTCAATTCAGTCGCTGGAAAAGGAGCTTGGCATCCGGCTCTTCGAGCGTGACAACAAGCGTGTGAGCCTAACGGCAGCGGGGAAAGCATATTACGTCGAGGCGCAAGCAATCCTCGATCGGCTCGAACATGCGAATGACACTGCCCGTTCAGTGGCGTCCGGTAATCTAGGGCGACTGGATATCGGGTTCACGGGTTCGATGGTGTACCGCGACGTGCCTGACATCGTCTCCTGTTTTTTTGTACGACATCCCGGCATCGAGGTCACGCTACGCGAGCAATCATCAATGGAACAGATTGAGGGCCTGCAGCACGGCCGGCTCGACGCAGGCTTCGTCAACACGCCTCACATACCAGATGGCCTGACAGGTCTTGCACTCCCTGACGACGCATTCGTTTGCTGTCTTCCCGCGTCGCATCCCCTGGCGGGACGCGAGCAGATCGCATTGAAGGAACTTGTCGGAAGGCCTTTTATCATGTTCGCACGCGAGATTTCGCCGGCGAACTATGACAATGTGATTGCGATCTGCCGGCAGGCTGGCTTTGAACCGCAAACCCGATATGCGGCGAGACAATGGCTTACCATTACCGCGTTGGTAGCAAATGGTCTCGGCGTAGCGCTGGTGCCGGCATCCCTGGCGCAATCGGCGATCTCCGGCGCACGGTTCATACCGATTCTCGGCGCGCGCGCCGTATCAGCGGCACATCTGTTGTGGAATCCTGCAAGCGTAACGCCGGCACTAGGTCTTTTTCTTGATGTTGCGGCGAAGCGGTTAGCCGATTGACTTTAGGCAGGATTGTTTTGGGCGAATCAGCTATAGCTGATCCTTAACTTGAATGAGGATCCGATGTCGGCTCTAACGCGAGCCGGAAATCCGGCTCCGGAGCATGACGTACTTATGCAGGTAGGCAGGAAAAGAAAAAAGCCCGCGGACCTTGCGGTCGCGGGCGAATCCAATTCAAGAAGAGTTGGAGGAGACGGATTCATGATACTGCGCCGCACCATTGTTGTCTTCTGTCGTTTCGCTATATGCATATATCCACAGAAATATAATATGAAGCCACGACTGTGGTTGCTTTCGCCGCCAGCATCTTTGTCCCTGTTCTCGTCTTGAGCACTGATCTTTTGTCCCACGCTTTGACAGCAGACAAACGACTACGACGCTCAATGCCTATATTGGGCTGAACAGCATTTCTATGCTGGCATTGCGATCGGAAGGAGCTTGCCATGACGCTAGAATCACATTCCCAGCTTCAATCACATGCTTCGCGTGCTATCCGGTCCCTTAAAGACCTGACTGGCCCAAAAGGATTGCCTTTTTTGGGCAACATGCTGGAAATTGAAATGGGGCAAATGCATCGCAAGTTAGAGACTTGGGCCGAGATATATGGCGATTCGTATCAATTTACGATCGGGCCTCGACAATTCATGGTCTGCGCTAATCCTGATGACATTTCTACCGTACTCAAGGACCGCCCAGGCGGGTTTAGCCGGACTTCCAGGCTTCAATTGATTGCGAGAGAACTGGGCATTGAAGGTGTCTTTTCCGCTAACGGCGATGTGTGGCGCCGTCAACGACCGTTGGTCATGGCGGCATTCAATCCAACTCACGTTAAAGCGTACTTTCCATCTCTACGCATAGTCACGAACCGGTTTTTAAAACGTTGGACAACCTATGCAAACGTTCTTCAGCCCTTCGACCTCGAACCGGAATTAATGCGATACACGGTGGACGTGACGGCAGGTTTGGCGTTCGGAAGCGATATCAATACTATCGAATCCGAAGATGTCACTATTCAAAAGCACCTGGAGGATATCTTTCGCATGCTCCAGAAGCGACTCTTCGCTCCTTTTCCCTATTGGCATTGGATAAAGTTTGCGGAAGACCGCAAACTTGACGAAGACATCAAGTTCGTTCACAAGGCCGTTCTTGAGTTTATTCATGCAGCTCGAGAGCGGTTGGAACGGGATCCAACTTTACGCGAGCACCCCGGTAACATGCTCGAAGCAATGATTGTCGCACGTGGCGAAGACAATACCGCGCTGACTGAATCGGAACTCATTGGCAACGTTGTCACAATGCTTTTGGCAGGAGAAGATACGACAGCACATACGCTTGCCTGGTTGATACACATGCTTTATCACCACCCGGCTGTTATGGAGCGCGTGCGCACTGAAGTGGACCAAGTCTTAGGCAGTGAGCCGTTACCTGTTTGCCATGAGCAGCTAGGTCAGCTCGATTATATTGATACCTGTATCAATGAAGCAATGCGGCTGCGACCAGTCGCACCGCTCATCGTGTTGGAGGCATGTCACGATAGCGTAGTTGCGGGAACGGCTATTACAAAAGGAACGGTATTAATGCTGCTCACGAGAGTCGGCTCAATGGATACCGGTAATTTCGTCGATGCGTCGATGTTCAATCCGGACCGTTGGACAGCCTCCTCGACCGCCGCGAATCAACGTAAAGTGTCGATTCCCTTTGGGGCCGGGCCAAGAATGTGCCCCGGCAGGTATCTAGCCCTTGAAGAAATGAAAATGGTTATTTCGACCTTGGTCTGGAACTTCGATATTGTGGAAGTCGCAACACCAGATGGTAAGGAAGTGCAGGAAAAGCTTGCATTCACCTTAAGTCCTGTGGGACTGCGTATGAAGCTTAAGCCAAGGATACAGCAGTCGTTATCAGGCAGACGGTGAATTCTGTTTGTGGTTTACGGTGCTCTGCGAGCGCTCCCCGCTACTGTGGAGCAGCTTGATCCAATATCGAAGTACATCGACAACGATGCGCGGCCTGACGACCGCTGCACCGGTAGATCAATGGTGATGGCCGTGCGGGCCATGCACGTGCCCATGCGAGATTTCTTCCGTGGTTGCTGCACGTACATCCGTTACGTTTAGTGCAAACCGTAACGACAGGCCCGCCAGTGGATGATTTCCATCCAATGTCACCTGCTCGTCATTGAATTCAGTCACGGTAAAGACAACGCTGTGCGTATTGTCCTCGGCGTCTACGACTCCTTCAAATTGCATACCGACCTCGAGTTGCGCCGGCAAATTTTTACGCGGCTCAACCTTCACTAATTGCTCATCGTAGTACCCAAACGCATCGGACGGCTCGACGTTAATTGTGGTTGTATAGCCTATATCTTTGCCTTCCATTGCTGCTTCAATTTTAGGCAGCGTATTGCCGTATCCGCCATGGAGATAGACCATGGGTTGTTTGCTCTTGTCAATTTGATTGCCCTCGGCATCTGACAAGGTATAGTGGAGCGAGACCACGGTATCTTTCGCTATCTTCATATGGCGTCCTTTGTCTGGGAAGCGCCTATTGTAGCGCTGACTGTGCCTTTGCCCATCACCATCACCATCACCATCACGCGTTCACACGATTATGGAAGCTCGTAGGCGCCAATATCGATCAGTCCGGCCGCAGGTCGGGCTTCCTTGCTAGTGGGGTGCCGATATTGGAAGACCGGTGCCAGTGAGACACCGGTATCCGTCAACTCAAGGGTAGAGCCGCTATTGTGCAGTGCCAACCCTGTCTGCGGACGGAGGTCATAACTGCTGCGATTCGTGAACGGAGCGGACACTGCGTTGTAGTTGGTGCGCAGCACCGCGCTGGAATGGGTAGTTACTCTGCCTACGCCTGCGAAAACGTTGTTCTGTATCAGTGCAGGACGAGTCACACCGGACCCTATATTAATGAAGGTGCCTTGCGTCGCATTGTCGTTGAGGAAGGTGTTGTTAACGACGTAAAGCTTCTGCTCATCATTGCTGGTACTTTCGGCTCCAAACGAAAGTAGTGAGGGGTTTTGGTTGTTTGAGGGCTGCTGAATCACGTTGCCGATGACGTAAGCGGTTCCTGCATCCGGCAGGTCGATCTCATAGCTCGGGGAGCCGCTGCCATCGCTGGAAAAACGATTGTATGCAATTGTATTCACTGCTGCCCGAGACTTGAGATTGTGGCCAACCTTTGCATCATGTGAATAGTTGAAGCGGAATACGAGGCTGGCAACATGGCCCACATACAGATTGTGGGAGTAGCCATCACCGTAACCATTGTTGGCGAACTCAGTGTACTCAATCACAACATTCGAGACGCCATCGTTGTTTGTCAGAATGCCATTTTCGTTGTCGTGCAGGTAGCTGCCACGAAGAGTCAGGTGCTTACCGTCGAGCCGGATTGCCGCACCGTTCTTGTCCGGCACACGTGCCCCATACATCTCGATATTCTCAATAGTGGTATTGGAGCCGGAGACAACCCAGCTACCTTTGCCCATCGCGTTCTTGCCATTGGCATCAATCTTCGGCCGGCCGTTAATGCCACGGATAGTCAGGTTATTGCGGGTAATGCCGCAGACGTCGCCAACATAGCTTCCGGCGGCGTCGATTTCTATGATTGAGCCATCCCCGGCTGCCGCAAAGGCTGCGCAAGGTGTGGCATACGCTTTACCGGGACCTACAGACAGGACGGTGGCGTCAAGTTCAGGTCGGGATGGCGACGGAGCAGGGGGCGGACTGAGGGCGGACAATGTGCTTGGGTTGACAGGAGACTGAGCGGGCGACGTGTCCAGGTCCGTGGGAGATGCTTCTGCCACATGGCTGGCCGCTTCAGCTTGCGTAGTGTCAGACGGCGAACTGCCTCCGCCGCCACATGCTGTCAAAAGAAGGAGCGCTTTTATGCAAATGACATGGCCTGTGGTTTTTCGATGATCTTTAACCCGATCCATATTCTCTCCGTTGATTTTCTACAAATTTCTAAACGGAAATTGGAGGGTTGAAGCATGTGTAAGTTCGGTATGGCAACAATGTGTTACAAGCAATGCAGATCTTGCAAAGCTTGGGTCTGTTAAGACAATACGTCGTATGAGAAACGATATTGAGAGGGAGCGGCTCCCCAATTAATTCCTAAACCTATTAACCGCAAACTTTTCTAACGACAGAGTCGGTTGTCCATCAAGGATTAATTCCGCCATCAGCTGGCCGACAATAGGGCCAAGTTGAAATCCGCTACCGGAAAAACCAAAAGCATGAAATAGCCCCGGCGCAACGGAACTCGGTCCGATGACTGGAAGCTCATCGGGCGTAAATGCTTCAATGCCGGACCAGGCGCGATTCATTGATACGCCTTGAAGAAACGGAAACAACTCTGTAACAATGCGGGCACTGTTGGCAAGCCGCCTTATATCCAGGTCAGCATGCTTCGCATCGACATCAACGGATTCACAACGCAAGGCTCCACCAATCAGCACCGTACCGTTGCTAAACTGCTTGAACGACAGTGAACGCGCTGTCGCTCCAAGGACCGGCCTGATGAATGGTTGGATGCGCTCGGTGATCATTAGCATGAGGCCGGTCGGGACGACAGGCACCTGCTCACCCATTAGTCGGGCCAACTGGCCTGCCCACGCACCAGATGCGTTAATGACATTGGTTGCATAGTAGGTTTCACGTGGGGTCGTAACTTGCCAGCTGTCGCCGACACGCTTGATTGACACTGCAGGGCTGTTTTCATGGACATGAACACCGAGTTGCTGCGCCGCTCGGCGAAACGCCGTCACCGCCCGATAAGGAATGGCGTATCCGTCTCGTTCTACCCATATGCCGCCACGGACATTTGGCGTTATTGATGGCACCAATGCGCGCACCGTGTCATGGTCAACCAAGACCTCGTGTGTCCATCCATGCTGCCTCAATAAGGCTGTGCGTTCCGTAAGAATAGCGATGTCTTCGTCCGACTCAGCCACCTTCAGTTGGCCATCGGCTAGGAAGCCCACATCGTCTCCGACCAGGTCCGGTAGTTCATGCCATAGCTCGCGCGACGCTAAAGCAAGAGGAATCTCGGCAAGTGGACGTCCCAATGTGCGTACCCCTCCTGCATTTACTCCAGACGCATGGCGACCGCAATAGTCGCTTTCAAGCAGAATCACTTCTGCGTTTTTTCTCGCAAGATGAAAAGCACTTGAGCAACCGTGCAGGCCGCCGCCGATGACAATTACATCTGCATGTACGCCGCGCATAATTGTTACAGCTCCTGCAAAGTTATCTAGGGTAGAAATGCGGATGTTTGGCAGATGACTCTGGACTTGTCGATTCGGACCGTTAAGGCGCGGGGACCGTCGAACGAAAACTTTATCCTCTTAGTGCTGCTGTCACGACGACCTCGATCAGCAGATTGGGCGTTGCGAGCTCTGCCTGCACGGTGGCGCGCGGCGGTGTATTGCCGGCAGGCACCCACGCGTCCCACACCTCGTTCATCGCCCTAATATCGCCAATGTCCTTCAGGAAGATCTGGCACTGCAGGATCGCTGTTTTATCGGTCCCTGCCTTTGCAAGAAGGCGATCAATATGGCTGAGCACTTCTACGGTCTGCTGCGTAATATTTGCATCCGGATTTTGTTCGGCGATCTGGCCTGCCAGATAAACAACGCCGTTGTGCACCGCCATTTCCGACAGCCGTGGGCCGACGTCATATCGAGTGAAACTGTTCATTCATTCTCCAGTAATTGGCATGGCTTCCCGCGGTTTCGACGGTATCCGCTTGGGTGGACCGCTGATGCAGCGCATGTGGTCCCGCGCTTTGTGCTGCATCAGCCACGTGCATGCTGGTTACCG
The DNA here is from genome assembly GCF_042666555.1 of Herbaspirillum sp. GCM10030257. Classification (NCBI taxonomy): domain Bacteria; kingdom Pseudomonadati; phylum Pseudomonadota; class Betaproteobacteria; order Burkholderiales; family Oxalobacteraceae; genus Herbaspirillum; species Herbaspirillum sp. GCM10030257. The sequence continues at coordinate 51,198 of NZ_JBHTDH010000017.1, read as the reverse complement.
TTCGATGGTGCGATTCCAACGGTTGGTCCATTCAGCACGCTTCTCGTTCGCAGTCGTCCAGTCAATCGGCAACAGCTTGCCAATTTGCTCAGGACCATATGGCACCTTCGCGGCGACCGCAGGTTCCAGTTTGGTATTGCGGTTGGTCGGTCCCCACCCTTCACTTGCGGCCATCAATGCCTGCACCTCAGGTGTCAGCATGTACTGAAGGAAAGCTTGCGCAAGTTCAGGCACATCACTGTTGACCACGGGGCATGCGCCAACACCTAGCGCAAGTGCACCTTCCTTCGGGTAGACGAGTTCCGCGGGAAAACCGGTTGCCTTCAGCGAGGACACGCGACCGCTGCCCCATACGCCAAGGATCACAGAGCCATTCTGAAACAGCTCTGCCATCTTGCCTGGCGACGGTTCCCACACGAGCACGTTTGGACCTACTTCCTTTTGCAGAGCGGTAAACCCTGGATCGATATTCTTTTCAGAGCCCTTGCGTAACTTGGCAAACATCACCAGAGTTTGCAGGCCATATCCATTCGAGATCGGTGGGATGGCTATCTTCTGTTTGAATTTCGGGTTCGTGAGATCTTCCCATGACGTTGGTGCCGGCAGACCCGCCTTCTTGAACGCTTCAGTGTTGTACACGAGGCCGGTCGCTACCATACCGATACCAATGGATTTGTCATTGTATTTAGCGATATCGTAGACATCCTTGTAGATCGGCGCATCGGCGAGTTTGTCGCAGAATCCAAACTGCGCAGCCTGGAACGTTGGTCCGTCATCCATGATAACCACGTCAAGCTCTTGCCTGCCCTTTTGCGCCTGAAGCTTGGCGAGGGTGTCCGTTGAATTGCCGGCCACGTAGACAACCTTTGCCTTATGCTTGGCTTCAAACGGCGGGATCACCTTCTCCTTCATCGTCTTTTCATTTGAGCCACCAAAGGAACCAAGATAGAGCGTGGGTTCGGCAAAAACAGTCGATACGGCACTTGCCATCAGGCTTGCACACATTAGTGTGGTGAGTTTCATGTTTACCTCTCGTGGAAAACAGTCGGATACGGTTAATCGGTGTTATCGCTTCAGGTGCCGGCAGACTGCAGCAGCAATCTCCGGCGACATGGGAAAGATTGCTGGCGTATTACGCGGCGGCGGTCACAATGATCTCGACCAGCAGGTTCGACCGCGCCAGTTTCGATTGGCCGGTGGCTCGCGTTGGCGCCGCGCCTTCTGGCGCCCAGGCATCCCAAATCTCGTTCATGCCAGCAAAATCGGCCTCGATATCCTTTAGCCAGATTTGTGCCGATAACATGCGGGTCTTATCCGTGCCTGCTTTGGCAAGATAATCTTCGATTTTTTTCAGTACCTGTCGGGTCTGACCTTGAATATCCTGGGACGCATCATCGGCTGTCAGTCCTCCGATAAAGACCATGCCGTTATACGAGACGACGCGGCTCATCCTCTGGTTAGTTTCAATACGGTCTATTTGATTCATCACTTCTCCTCTGGCGTTGCAATGTTCCGGGATAGATTTCCCGGTGGTGGTCAATGTTGTTGCGCACGTCGGCGAATGCCGGTGCATTACTTACCGGCGAGTTCGCCAAGCGTAAGCGGTTTGATAGGTGGACGGATCCGGTAGTAACCTACTTCAGCGGGTGGCATGGCGAGTTTGTCGGCAATGACTTCAGTTACGGTGATGCCACACAAACGCCCCTGGCATGGACCCATGCCGCACCGACCAAATGCCTTGGTCTGATTTGGGCCGACACATCCCAGATCCACATAGTTGCGAATCGCCCCTGCCGTTACTTCTTCGCAGCGGCACACGATCACGTCATCGGACGGGATTCTGTTTTGCTGTTTCGGCCGGTACAGCGCATCAAGGAACGGTCTGATATGCAGATGGCTGCGAAGCGCGCTGCGCAGGTCCGTTGCCTGGCGATCCCTTTCGTCAGCGTTTATCTTTCCCGCCTGATGCGCAACCGCGAGTCCTGTCAGCTGGCCCTGGAGCGCGGCAACGACCGCGCCGCCAATCCCGCGCCCATCTCCGGCCACATAGATTCCCGGTATATCGAGTTGGCCCCAATCATCTACACTAGGCGTCCAGCACAGTTGCGCTTGGTCCCAGGTATGCTTGGCGCGCAGTGACCAGGTGAACTGCGTATTCGGAATGACCCCCTGGTGGAGCAGCACCAAATCGGTTTTGATCTGGTGGGTTTTCCCGTTAATATCAAAACGCAACGCCTCGGCTGATGCCGTGCCGGTCACGGCAAGCTTACTTGCTCCCGTATAAAAAGGCACACCACTGGCCTTTAGCGTACGCATCAGCGTCAGGCCTTTTTTCAAGTACCGCCATCCGGCCAGGGCACCGCCGAGATGCCGTGCCGCACGTCGGTAATCCCCCGAATCTGTCGTATCAACAACGGCGCGGATCGGAATGCCGGCACGCACGTATTGCCAACCCAACAGGTACAACAGGGGACCGCAACCAGCCAGTACGACGGGCTTGGCAGGCGCAACATCTGCGCTCTTGAGCAGGATCTGCGCGGCGCCCGCGGTAAGCACGCCAGGTAACGTCCAACCGGGGATCGGAAACGGACGTTCCATGGCACCTGTACACAGGATGACCTGCCGGGCTTGCAGTGAGTGAGAGACGCCGCGATACAGGTAATTGACTTCGTGCTCGCGCGTTACCTGCCAAACTGATGCGCCGGCAATGCAGCGTGCGCCAGATTGAATGAAGCGCTCGGCAAGTTCCTGTCCCGCCGCATAGTCGGGCCCCAGCACTTCCAGCCGTTTTGGCGTTGTCTGGGTGATGCCGCGGTAGATCTGCCCTCCGGCTGCATCCTGTTCGTCCAGTACTACTACCGATAGTCCACGGGAGGCGAGTACGATTGCGGCAGACATACCGGATGGTCCGGCTCCGATAATGGCAACATCAATGGTCTCATGCGTCATGTGCCGTCTCCAGGTCGACGATCGTCCATTCACGTGCTCCCTCCTGGGTACGTATCTTCATGCCTGCCTTTACTTGCACCAGGCAAGTCTGACGACTGGCGATTCCATCGATTTCCATTAAACATTCAAAGCAAACACCCATCATGCAATAGGGTGCGCGCGGCGCGCCGCTAACCGGTGTGGAACGGAATCTCGATATACCTGCGGCCAGCAATGCGGCCGCCACCGTGCAATTGCTCTTCACACGGAGCGGTTGTCCATTGAATTCAATGAGTACGGTCTGGTCGCCATCAGCGGCCAAAGGGCGAAAAAGCTGCTTAATGGGCATGGGAAAAATTCCGATCAGGGTTAAGGAAGCGGTCGCCCGCGAAGACGTCGATCTCGTCCGGGGCGGCACCGCCGGCAATCCAGGGAGCGACCCGGAAAGCATGCGCCGCCGCCAGGGTAACTCCGCTATGGCAAGTCGTGACAAATGCTCCGGGACAGGTGCGTGACTGCTGGTAAATAGGAAATCCATCCGGAGTCATGACGCGCAGGGCACCCCACGCACGCACCAGGTTGACCTTGCCGAGCACTGGAAAGCTGGCGACGGCGCGCCGTGCGATAGCCGCTATGACATCGGTCGTCGTGGTGTCGTCAAAGCCCACTTCTTCCATGGAGTCGCCCAACTGAATGGTGCCTTCGTCCGTCTGCCTCACGTTAATGGTGGGATAGTCGAGGAAATGCCGGATCCGCTCGCTAATGAGCACTTGTCCGCGATTCGGCTGTACCGGAGCATGCAATCCGACCATCGGCGCAAGACGGTTATTTCCCAGGCCGGCTGCGAGAACGACTTTAGGTGCCTGAAACGTACCGTTCTTACCATTCACGGTGAACAAGCCGTCATCAAACCGTATGTTTTCTACAGATTGGCGGGTATGCACGTTGACGTCCTGATGACGACAACCGGCATGCAGCGCCCGGAAAAGCTTGAGCGGATTCACATGCCCATCCATAGGGGTATAACTCGCGCCGGCTACCTCCGGCCCGATTTCCGGAAGATGCTTCTTGAGCGAGGCATGGTCGAGCATCTCAAACGGATAATCGCCACCGAGCGCATCGCGTATGCTTTCCATGCGCTTGCCCCGGTCCTGAAACTCTTCCTCCGAAAGGCAAAACGCAAAGCCGCCAGGCTGCTGTAGCTGTACGTCTATACCAGTCTCGCTCAGTAATTTCTGTGCAAGTGTCGGCCACATCGCCGCTGACTGCCGCGTCCAGCGGGCATAAGGCGTGAAACCATAGCCTTTTCCCTGTACCCAGACCAGGCCGAAATTGCCTCGCGAAGCACGAAAGCCGTCGTCACCCTCATCTAAGACCCGCACCTTGGCGCCGCTACTGGCTAGTCCATAGGCGACGGCGGTGCCAACAAGGCCGCCACCGATCACAATGATGTCGCTTGAATACATGTGAGTTGTTTAACCTTTACCTATCAGTACGCGATCGAGGCCGACGATGCGGTCTAGTACAACCATGACCACCAGCGTGCCGATGATGAGCACCGTGGATACGGACGCGACCAATGGGTCAATGCTCTGGGCGATCTGGTTGTACATGGCAACGGGCAGGGTGGTAGTACCGGGGGTCGCCACGAATAAGGTCATGGTCAATTCGTCGAAGCTTTGAATGAAGGCAAGCAGCCATCCACCGGTTACCCCCGGCAAGATCAACGGGAGGACAACGCGACGGAATGCCGTGAAGCGACTGGCTCCCAGTGATAGGGCCGCACGTTCAGCATCACGATCCAGGCCAGTCGCAGCCGACAAGGTAAGACGCAATGCGTAAGGCAAGATAACTACTACGTGCGTCATTGCGAGCCAGAAGAAAGATCCTGTCACCCCCGCGGTGGTGAAAAACCGCAGAAAGGCGACCCCAAGTACAACATGCGGGATCATCAGCGGAGACAGAAAGAAGCCCATTAATGCACCTCGGCCGGGAAATTGGTAGCGCGTCAGAGCCAGTGCTCCCGGCACCGCCAGCATCACTGCGACGGTAGCCGACGCGAGTCCGAGCCATAGCGATACCCATAACGCATTCATGATGTCTCCGGCACCCAGGATGGCGCGGAACCATCGCAGCGACAGGCCGTCGGTCGGCAAGGATATATAACCTTTATCAGTGAACGACACGGCCACCACAACCACGAGCGGCGCCACGATGAACAAGATGAAGAGGCTGTGGTAAAGCAACGAGAAGAATCCATTTTTGCGCATAACTGATCCTTATCCTTCAAAGACTTGACGGAAGCGCCGCTCGACGAGGCGGTTACATCCGAGAATGATGACGACATTGGCGATCAACAACAGGATTGCAATCGACGCACCGAGTGGCCAGTTCAATGTGCTCAGGAATTCATCGTAGGCTGCTGTGGCCACGACCTTGAGCCGTCGTCCTCCAATGATTGCCGGTGAGGCGAAAGCCGACGCAGCGAGAGCAAATACGATAATCGCGCCAGACAGAATGCCCGGTAGAATCTGAGGCAGGATGACGCGCCTGAAAACGGTCAGTGGCGACGCGCCAAGTGACAAACCTGCGTTTTCTACCTGAGGATCAAGCTTTTGCAAGGCAGCCCATACGGACACCACCATAAAGGGGATCAACACATGCGTCAGCGCAATTGCTACGCCGGTCATCGTAAATAAAAGCTTAATCGGTTCATCCACAATGCCAAACGCGGCTAGCGCGTTATTGATGAGGCCATTGTTTCCTAACAGGATGGCCCAGCCAAGCGTGCGGACCACAACGGAGATAAGCAGCGGCCCCAAAATGACGACAAGGAAGAGGGAACGCCAAGGGCTCTTCATGCGGGCAAGAATAATTGTTTCCGGCACCCCAAAGAGGATGGAGAGCGCTGTCACTGCTAACGCCAGCCCAGCGGTGCGAAGGAATATCTCGTGGTAGTAACCATCTGAGAACACTTCCAGATAATTCTTCCACGTATGGGTTTCGAGTACACCTTTGGCGCTATCAAACGTATTAAATGACAGCATGGCAGTTAGTGCCAGGGGAACGAGCAGCAAGCCGACAAATAACAACAGGGCCGGCGATGCCAGCAACCATGGTGTCGCTCCGGCAGGCGTGTCGACAGTACTAGCCATGGCTCGCCTCCGCGGTCAACACACGCAGATCCTTGTCGGACCAGGCCACGCCCACGGTTTCCCCTTCTTGTGGCGGGGCGACACCGGTGTTTGGCAAGCTGATGCGTAGGGAGCCGAGTACGCTCTCGACTTCAAGCATCCAGTGGCTGCCCAAAAAGACGCGCGTCGTCACTTTTCCGTTAATTTTGCTGGCTTCACCTTGCGTCGCGATACGAATCTTTTCCGGCCGGACATAGACGTTTACTTGAGAACCGATATCGCGCCCCTCGTGCGGAACAAGCACCGTCATATCGGCTATGCGTATTTCGCAGCAGTCGGAACGTGTATTGATCACTTGCCCGTTAACGGCATTAATTTTGCCGAGGAAGCTTGAAGCAAACGGAGACTCGGGTCGCTCGTAGGCGTCGAGCGGTGAGCCAACCTGCACGATACGTCCACCATGCATGACCGCGATCCGGTCACTCATGGTCAGCGCTTCAACCTGATCATGGGTAACAAGTATCGTGGTAATGCCAAGGTGGCGCTGTATAGCGCGTAATTCGATATGCATTTCCTCGCGCAGCTTGGCGTCAAGATTGGACATCGGTTCGTCAAGCAGTAGCACTTGCGGCCTGATAGCAATGGCGCGGGCTAATGCCACGCGTTGCCGCTGACCGCCGGACAGTTCCCGCGGATAGCGCTTATCCAATCCGTTTAAGTGCACCAGTTCCAGTGTTTCAGCAATCCGCTTCTGGCGTTCAGGCCGTGCCATGCCACGCATTTCGAGGCCAAAACTGACGTTGTCTGCAACCGTCATGTGCGGGAACAGCGCGTAGCTCTGGAACACAACGCCCATACCACGCTTCTCTGGCCGAAGTTTGGTCACGTCCTGGCCGTCCACAACAATGCGGCCATGGGTTGGATCCACAAAGCCGGCAATCATCTGCAAGGTCGTTGTCTTGCCGCACCCCGACGGGCCTAGGAGAGAAATGAATTCGCCACGATCAATATCGAGGCTCAAACCCTTTACGGCGACATAGTCGCCGTACGTTTTTGAAAGGCCGTCCAGTTTCAAAAATGTCATCGCACCGTCCTGATTGAAAGATTGTCTCGGCATTTTGGACTGACGATCGCTTCTGATCGTCCTGCTTGAATGCTCTGTATAGGGGCTTGCTAGTACTTCAATACGTAGAAAACGCTTTATTTCGGCAGATTGATTTGCTGAATCAAAGATTATTCGCTAAGCAAGAATTAGCAAAATCACTTTTTTTCTGCGTGGTATAACATTTGGTTATAGAATTTCAATATGAAGATCCGTCAACTTGAAGCCTTTCGCGCCTTAGTTCTTTGCCAGACAGTAACAAGGGCCGCACAAATGCTGTTTATCTCTCAGCCCGCCGTCACGCGCTTGATAGCGGACCTTGAAGAAGATGTGGGATTTGCATTGTTTGAGCGTAACCGTGGCCGCTTGTACCCGACGGCGGAAGGCCTTACGCTGTTTGATGAAGTAGAGCGATCCTTGATTGGTGTAGAACGCATCGCGAGGACGGCACAGGAGATTAAGGCTGCACGTGTTGGCATGCTGCAGATTGCTGCGGCACCTGCGCTTTCCTTGTCGTTTTTGCCGACGGCGATCGCTGCTTTTCTTAAGACACACCAAGAAGTAAATATTTCCCTGACCAGCAACACATCGCGCGCGGTTGTCGACATGGTCATGAAACAACGATGCAATGTTGGTTTCGTGATCCTGCCAATGAGCTACCCGAGCATGCTTGGTGAACCCCTGATAGCCGCAGATATGGTCTGCATACTGCCACCAGGCCATCCGCTGTCGGACAAACATGAGATCACGCCGGAAGATCTCGCAGGTGAGAGATTTATTTCCAATCCACGCGATTTGCACTCTCGCCTAGAAGTCGATGCGTTATTCGCATCGTTCGGTATTGAACGTAAGCTGCAAATCGAAACGCAGATTAATGCGGGTATTTGCGCGTTTGTTCAGGCCGGGTTGGGCGTGGCGCTTATTGACTCCATTACTGCACTTGACTATATGTCGGGTGGGTTAATCATAAAGCGTTTTACACCAACTCTTCGAAACGAGTTTCAGGTATTGTTCCCGTCCGAAAGGCCACCTTCAATTCTGGTTCGGGCTTTTGTGAACCATGTACGCGAGTTTGTGAAAAGCGAACTGACAAAATTAGATGCGCTGATCGGGTGCGACCCTGCATCGCTCCCGGCATAAAGAAAGTCGTCCTCCGGCCAAGTAAGGAATGAAGGATTCGGGGTGCCATGGCTAATTGCATCCGATCATCCGATCGACTCAGGAAACTACGTACGCGGCGCGAACGGATCAGCGCGAAAATGCGCCTTAAGGTGAATGCGTTCCTGCGGTGCTCACCTTTCACACAGGAAGACTTGCCAGCGATGACGCGTACAGGGGGAATTCCGTAATCTGAATATTACCCCCGCGTTCACCGAACGCCTTATGGCGAGCGATGGCAGGGTGGCGATACTTTTCCGCCAGCTTGCTGTGTCGTCGCAGGGAGGGTTTTCTATAGCAATTCAAGTCGACTGTTTGGGCGAGAGAATCAGGCAGAATATATCGACGATCGCTGCAAGCGCTTACCTGCACGAAGCTTTTCTCGAATCCTTGGTGCGGGATTTAGGTGAAGCGGTTAGTTTCTTCAGTTCAGTATAAAGGCATTGTTCCGACGCTTTGGTCTTGAGGACGGCTACAATGATGCGCCGTAGCGAACGCAGGTATGCCGGCATACGACGTGCTGCCTTCGCGGATTCTGGTAGCATGGTTAGTACTGTCAGTCAGTAGAACTGACGCGTACACAACCGCATAAAGAGGAAAACCGATGTTATTTCTCAGTACAAAGATTCAGAACCCTCGCCATCCGGATGCACCGACGAGGGCAGATAAAGCCCAGCGGAGCTTACGTGTAAGCATGCTTGGTGCCGTGCTGCTTGCAGCGACAGTCTCGGCGTTTGCACAGAACTATCCGGATCGCGTGGTTCGCTTGGTAGTGCCATTCCCCCCAGGTGGACCGACCGATACGGCCGCCAGGATTATTGGGCAAAAGATGGGCGAGGGTCTCAAGCAACAAGTGATTGTGGAAAACCGGCCTGGTGCGTCCGGTATGATCGGGGCCGAAGCAGTGGCCAAAAGTGCGCCGGACGGCTATACCATCATGATGCTGGCGACACCCACACTGTTGGTGCCACACTTGACGGGGCGGAAAAATGCGGACGTGTTCAAGGATTTCACACCGATTGGAAGTGCATATGACTTACCTATCGTGATGGTGGTAAACCCCGACAAACTGCCGGAAGTGACCAGCCTGCAACAGTACGTCGCAAAAGCAAAAGCACAGCCTGGTGCGATGAACTACACCAGTGCTGGCAACGGCAGCTTTGGCCATCTGTCGACCGAACTGCTAAAGAACCTTGGCAAGTTTGACGTCCAGCACATTCCATACAAGGGCAGTGCACCCGCGATCCAGGATTTGCTTGGCGGTCAGGTCTCGATGATGTTCTCCGATATGATCGCTGCCCTCCCGCACATTAAGGCCGGCAAGCTGCGTCCGATTGCAGTAGGGTCTACTCAGCGGGTTAGTTTCACGCCCGAGGTAAAAACGGTAGCCGAACAGGGCTTCCCGGGGTTCGACGCGACCGCATGGGGTGGCTTGCTGGCACCTGCTGGCACACCGAAGGAAATCGTCGACCGCATCAACAAGGAATTGCAAGTAGTGCTGGCGGATAAGGATGTACAGGCGAAGATGCTTGCCGCCGGTACGATCGCTGCTTATCAGCCTCCGCAACAGATGGCGAAGCGTATGCAGGCCGATTACGAACGCTGGGGCAAGGTCATCCGCGATAACGGGATCAAGGGCGATTAAACTGTTCAAAAACGTTGTTTAAAACGGAGCGGTGCCGGAACCTGCCGCTCCATCGCTCCACATCGCGCTGACGCCCCTGCACGGTGCCTGCCACTGGGAGGCGGTTTACCATCAGATTTCATCAGGACAGGTGCGGGAAGCAGCGTGCTCGCGGTACCATGTCGCAAACTTACTTCCAGCAACCGGCTTACAGACATGATATCCCTGTGCCTGATGACATCCATGTCGACGTAGGTACTCCATCGTCGTGTCACACTCAATACCTTCGGCAACTATTTCGAGGTCGAGCGTGCGGCCCAGCGCAATAATGGCTTCGATAATTGCCCGGCTCGCCGTGTCATCCTGGAGCCGATGCACAAAAGATTTGTCGACCTTGATTTTGTCGAGCGGCAAACGGCTTAAGTAGTTCAGGCTCGAATATCCGGTGCCAAAATCATCGAGCGAAATTTTGATGCCTTTGCTACGCAGCCGGTTTAGCATGACGATGGCATGGTCGATGTCTTCCATTACTGCAGTTTCGGTTAGTTCAATCTGGACCCCGTTTGTGGCAATGCTATGATCATGAATCGTCGCTTCCAGATACGTTGCAAAGTCCTTTCTCCGAAACTGCATGGGTGAAACGTTGACTGCAATGGGAATTGCCGGCAAACCTTCCTTGATCCATGCGGCGTGTTGATGGCACGCCCGTGAAAAAACCCATTCGCCCAGGCGCCCGATCAAGCCAGTGATTTCGGCTACCTGAATAAAGCGGTCGGGACCCATGCCGTTGGCGGGCCACCGAAGTAGGGCCTCTACGCTCACCACCTGACCGGTTTCCATATCGACCAACGGTTGATAATACAAAGTGAACTCATCACGCCTGAGGGCATGTTTAATTCCCTCTTCTATTAGGGACTGCATATAGACACGCTCCGCCAGAGACGACGTATAAAGCTGGATGGTGTTACGCCCCATCTGCTTTGCAATGTACATTGCAGCGTCTGCATGGCCGATCAGCATATCAACGTCAACACCGTTGCGAGGGTAGACGCTGACTCCGATGGAGCAGGACAATGACGCTTCCACTGATCCGACATGGTAGGGACGACTGATTGCGTCCATCAGATGCCGTGCCACTTTTTCTCCGGCAGTCGCTTCGCGTTGGTGAGGGACGAGTGCAAGAAACTCGTCTCCTCCCAATCGAAACACGATGTCCTGTCCCCGCATACTCCGTCTTAACCGGCTGGCGACCTGACGCAATACCATATCGCCGACCTCATGGCCGTGGACATCGTTAATCGGTTTAAAGCGATCGAGGTCAATAAACAATACCGACACTTCTTGCTGGGCGCGGTTTGCAGCTGCGAAGGTATGGCGGGCATGCTCGTAGAGTAGGGCACGGTTCGGCAATCCTGTCAGAGGATCGTGCAAGGCCGCCTGCCGGATTTTTTCTTCAGCCTGTCGACGTTCGCTATAGTCATGACAGATGACCATGATTTCTCGTACCGTTTGGCCTCCTTCGGTAATGGGGACGCAAGTGACTCTGAGGTTGCGAAGCCCCGCCTCCGTAGGAAAGTCAAAATTACCGGCTTGCAGTGTGGCTGAACTAAGCGTCGCGGCAAGCAAGGGTTGCCACAAACCCAGAATGGACTTTGCCGGGGCATCCTCGGCGTGTTGGCCGATTAAATCATTCGCACTCTTGCCAATATTGTAGGCAGCCGTCAGGTTGACATACTGGATACGCTGACCAGCATCATAGATCACGACCATGTCAGGGATATGGTCGAACGCCAGTCGCAACCGTTGCTCGCTCACCCGTAAGGCAGTCTCTGCCATCATGCGCTTGGTGATATCCTTGAAGGTCAATACTGCGAGCGGACCTGGTAGCTGCGCATGGTCTACCAAGGTACCAGAAACGCTCGCGACCCATGACCTTCCGGAATTTCGGCGGCTCACAATCATTTCTGCGTTGGAAACTGTTTCGCCTCGTAAGAGCTTGGATACGGGCCAGTCTTCTATCGGGATCGCCTGTCGATCCAGGGTAGTGGCTTCAAACATGTCCGTAAGAGCACTGGATGCTGAACGGATATCGGCTTGAGTTTGGTACTCGAACAAGCGCATTGCAGCCGGGTTGGCTTCCAGAAGCTTGCCCGTATTTGAATACACAAGAACACCTTCATCGAGACTATCGAGCACGGCCTTCAGGCGGGCGCGGATTTTTTCCCCCTGGCTCTGGGCTCGCACACGTGCATCGATGTTCTTGACGATAACGATGAAGTAACTCGGTAATCCATCGGCGTCGCGTACCAGGGAAACACTTAGGTGCGCCCACACCGGATCGCCACTTTTCGTGACATAGCGCTTTTGCACCGCGTATGACGTGTGCTTATCATTAATCACTTCAGTGAGCAGTTGCAGGTCAAGCACAACATCCCCAGGATAGGTCAATTCCTCAAATGTCTTTGTTTGCAGCTCTTCCTTGCTATAGCCGAGCATCCCGCACAGGAAAGGATTAACACGAAACCACCTTCCGTCCAACGTGATATGGGCTATACCGATAGGAGCAAGATCGAACGTCGTTCGATAGATCTGCGTGACTTCGTCGAGGTTGGTCTTTGCGCGGACCAAAGCCATCTCTGTCGCTGCCAAGGCAGTGGACTTATCTTCAAGTGTCTTGTTCAGCTGTGCAATATACTGCTGCATCTCATGGACACTGGTGCTTATCATGAGCGCCTCTTGTAGGAATAAGTGGACTGAAGAGCAATGCGATAAGCAGGAAGGAAGATGCACGTACTCACCATTTTTGATGATTGCATTACTGGTCCCATCCGTTTGCAGCATCAGTCATTTGTATCAATCTTCGCACCGTTCACCCAGAAAAAGCGAGAGCCGGTTTTTTCAAATATCGATATGGCGAACCGTCCACTGGCCACGGTGATACCGTAGGCTTCTACTGGTATAAAAGGAAAAGGCCGCAATGCGGCCTTTGTTTGCCTTCGGCATAGCACTTACTTGCGAGCGCGCGCCTCAGTCCCGGTGACCTGTTCAGCCACCTTGGTGATTTGATCAGCGGAAGCCGTAACGTTGGCCTGAACGACTTCGGCTGCCTGGCGTGTTGCTTTGTTGAACTGATCGTAGCCTGCGTTGGCATTGGCAATCGCAGCCTTCATGACCGCCACAACGTTTTCAGATCCGGCTGGTGCATTTTTAGCGGCGCCATCAACGACTTCGTTGAAATGACGGGACGTTTCCTTCACCTGCTCCTGTATAGCTGCGGAAAGGGCAGTTTGGGCACCTGATGTGATATCAGCGAGATGGCGGTTGTATGCAGTGACTTTCGTCAGTGTTGGCTGCTGCAGTGCGGTGAGCAATTGCAGTGCTTCTTGCGGTTGCTTCACCGCAAGGAACTGCGTTGTGACAGTCTTTGATTCTTCCAGCGATGCCTTGCAAGCAGTAAGGTTGAGTTCAGCAAGTTTGCTCACACTGTCGACAGCAGTTTCGGCTAAGGTAGTGAAGAACGCCAATTGCTTTTCAGCGCTAGCCTTGACCGTGCCAAGGAATTGCTCATTGGCCGGACCCATATTCTGGAATATATTGGTGAACTGCGTGTTCGCAGGCTGCAAGGTTTTGAAGAAAGTAGCGAATTGGTCGTTCATGGGAAACATCGATTTATTCCTTAAGGCGAAGGTCGGCAAAAATTACGGAATTACACTGAAGTTGTGCAGTGCAAGATGCGCAGTATAGAGGGATGACAGAGACTTTCAACGTTTTTATTGTGCAATGCAATAAGGAAACATTATGAATTGCTGTGTGTTAACTTCACAAGCTGATAAAGGCCGTCAAAAGCAGATGGAATCTTCGTTGTCCCCACGTGATAGTTCTTATCCCGGCGTCGGATCTGACATGGTGCGTATGATTTGAAAATTAATCGCCGACGTTTGGAACCATTGTAAGAATATGTATCAAAACTGGTACGCGACCTGGGCTCTAACCCCGTTATCCTTCAGAGCAGCCAGGAGTCATGCAGCTCTATTCTCGTATGGAGAGTATCTGGGTCGCGGTCTGCCTTAAGAAGGCATCGTTTTCACGTTCTCAATTAATACATAGACGCTACTTGACGGTAGATCGGTCCGGACCCATAAGGAGGTACGTGGCCCTGTTTGTGTTGGATCGTTGTACTTGGAATTAAAATTGATGTGCTGTTGCAGCAGCGTTAGAAACGATCAGGGTAGATCGCGTTGCAGTGGTCGGCGGCACAATAATTATGCAATCGATCTGCATGGCCGAGTGATGGGGGTGAAGATTAAGCCCTGGTCTCGCACTTCGGATCAGGGCTTGCGGGAAAGCCTAATTACATCGGAACGATGTTAGACGCCTGTGCACCTTTTGGGCCGCTCGTGACTTCAAACGATACCTTTTGGCCTTCTTTTAAGGACTTAAAGCCCGAAGAATTGATGGCCGAGAAGTGAGCAAACAAATCTTCGCCACCTTGGTCTGGCGTGATGAATCCAAAGCCTTTTGCATCGTTAAACCACTTTACTGTACCTGTTGCCATAATTGCATTTCTTTCTGGTTACTGTTTGAAATGCTCCTGCACGGTGTCACTTGTCTCTCGCGTGCTTCGGAGCTGATATATCGAGCTAATCGTAGCTTGTTTCGCCTCGATGGATCGGAGTTTATCTTAAGTGGGCAAAGAGACAAGCTAATCTTTACTTGATCTTTACCTGATCGACATATCTCCGGGCCTGAATTGTGAAGCCGCATAGCGTCAGGTAGTCCGTTGCGAGGCAGAAGTGGCCCAACATCAAGGCGGCGTACCGTGTTTCTTCTCTAACGACAATGTCAATGAAAAGACCATACTTGCCACCGTTTTCAAAGCCGGCAATATAGTCAACTTAATCTGACCGAACCGGCTCCCGTATGAAGGAGCCGGTTGCATTTCTCGCAGGCCCTGCTCACGTTCTGCGCTATTTCCGGTCCTGCAAGAGAAAGGTCGCGAGCCGCAGCAGTCATAGGGAAAATCGCATTCTCCGATCTTAATCCCACACGGGTGCAAAAGCAGGGTTGGCAATCCGCTCGTTACGGTCCAAACGGCGAATAACCTCCATATCTTCCTCCGGTAGACTGAAGTCTTGAGCAGCAAAATTAGTCGCCAGATTGTTGCGCTGGGTTGACGAAGGAATCACGGCGTGCCCCTGTTGTAGCAACCATGCAAGCGACACCTGGGGCGGGGTGACACCGTGTTTTAATGCAAGCTGCTGTATGACAGGATCCTGCATTACCTTGCCATACGCTAATGGCATGTACGCAGTGAGGTGAATCCCCTGTCTGCCAGCGTATTCAACCAGCTTGCGATTTTGCAGGAATGGGTGAATTTCTACCTGGTTGGTCGAAATATTTTCAGCACCAACAGCCGCAATGGCCTGTTCCAGATGGTTGATAGTGAAATTTGATACACCGATCTGGCGTGTAAGGCCTTGCTCTTTCGCTTCAAGCAACGCCTGCATGTATTCCGTAACCGGCACTACATCATCGGGTGCCGGCCAGTGGATCAATGTCAGATTCACCTGTTCGGTTCGCAGTTTGACCAGACTGCTCTTCAGGCTTGGGATTAGTTTGTCGGCGTGCAGGTTCTCAATCCAGATCTTGGTTGTTAAAAACAGGTCTCGGCGCGCGACGTTGCTGTTCGCAACTCCCCGGCCGACTTCAGCTTCGTTGTCGTATATCTGGGCGGTATCGATATGGCGGTAGCCAAGCCCTAATCCGTTGGTGATCGAATCAATTACTTTCTGGCCCTGCAGACGAAAGGTACCGAGGCCGATAGCGGGAATATTCATTGCAATAAGTCCTTTGTTAATTTGTTTATATATCTCTGTCTTAAAGAGATGGCTGATCAGCGTTAGTGCGCAGCGATGGTGCGCGTCGAACTAGTGAGGGTGCATATTCCGTCCTTCTGGTCCAAGCGGCCGGCAAGGGCGGTCAGGCCCAAAGCGCCGACTACGACTAGTGCGCCAATCCAGGGCGTTGCCATCAATCCGATGTGGGTAACAATCAGTCCGCCACACCAAGCTCCGAGCGCTATGCCAACATTGAAAGCCGCGATATTGAGGCCCGACGCCACGTCGACCGCCTGCGGCGCATCACGCTCGGCGCGCTGTACGACATATACCTGCAAACCAGGGACGTTACCAAATGCGACTGCTCCCCATGCCAGTACAGTAGCCACTGCCAGCCAGGGATTGTTGGCTGTGAAGGTAAATACCAACAATACCAATGACAGCAATCCAAACACCGTCCTAAGCGCCGGAATTGCACCCTTCCTGTCTGCCAATCTGCCGCCCCATATATTTCCGTAGGCTACCGACACGCCATAAACGAGCATCAACAGGCTGACGCTAGACGCGGAGAAACCGGATATTTCCTGCAGAATGGGAGCGAGGTAAGTAAATGCGATAAACGAGCCACCGTAGCCAAGAGTGGTCATCGCGTACACCAGCAACAGACGTGGCCTCTTCAATACCGACAGTTGCGTCATTAGTGACGCCGGAGGGCTATTGGCGATGTTATTCGGCACCAGGAGCAGACTTCCAATGAACGCCAAAACGCCCAGAAGTGATACTGCGAGGAAGGTCGACTGCCAGCCTAACGTCTGCCCGATAAACGTACCGAGCGGTACTCCAGTGACCAGCGCTACGGTCAGCCCGGTAAACATGATGGCGATCGCGCTCGCAGCCTTTTCCTTCGGAACGAGGCTGGTAGCAATCGTCGAACCGATTGAGAAGAACACGCCGTGTGCCAACCCGGTTAAAACCCGGGCCGCCATAAGCGCTTCGTAGCCGGGAGCTTGCCAAGCAATCAGGTTGCCGACAGTGAATAAGGCCATCAGGCCTAATAGCAAATGCTTACGTGGCACGCGACCAGTGAGTGCGGTTAGGACGGGAGCGCCAACGGCAACGCCTAGCGCGTAGATGCTTACCAACAGACCGGCCGACGGAACAGATACCTGGAGACTTGCTGCGATGGTAGGAATAAGGCCGACAATCACGAATTCTGTCGTACCTATGGCAAAAGCGCTTAGAGTGAGCGCCCATAAGGCGAGAGGCATGGTTTTTCCTGTGGGGGTTATCAATGCCATGTAGTGTGCGGGTGGCATTGAGAGAGAAAAACCACTTGTAATACAATATACTTTTGACTCAGGGTCAATAATGCTCAGTGTTGATGCACTTGTCGGCTTTATCGCCGTAATCGAGACCGGATCGTTTACCGCTGCGGCAGAGCGTATCGGACAAACCCCTTCCGGAGTCAGTCGTACGATTTCACGGCTGGAAAAACAACTTGGAACAGCATTAATCACGCGCACGACGCGTCGGCTCGATCTTACAGAAGAGGGTAAGTGGTTGCTCCTGCGTGCAAGGGAGATTTTGACAGAGCTGCAACGCACGGAAGAACAACTGAGGACACGCCTTGCGCAACCAACGGGCCTGGTGCGTGTTAACGCTGCAACGCCGGTTTTGGATTATCTGGTCGCACCGTTGATGACGGAATTTTTAGACAGGTATCCGCTCGTGCGGCTGGAATTGATCAGCGGCGAAACCGTGATCGATCTTATCGAAGAACGCGCTGATATCGCCATTCGTATTGGTCCGCTCGCGGATTCCACGCTAAATGCCCGGCGTTTGGGAACCAGTCGCCTGAGCCTGCTCGCATCGCCCACTTATCTGAAACGTCACGGCATTCCACGAGAAGTTGCAGACCTTCGTGAGCATCGCTTGCTCGGCTTCACTGCGCCGACCTCGCTGAACACCTGGCCGCTAGCGCAAAACGACATAGATGGCCTGCCTGTGGAACCGGTCATTGGCACGTCCAGCGGCGGAACGCTACTTCATTTGGCGGTCGCCGGTGCCGGAGTCGTCTGCTTAGCCGATTTTATGACGCGAAGCGAGATTGCCGCTGGCCGGCTGCTACCTATTCTGGAGACTGTGACATTGCCATGGTCTCAACCAGTATGGGCTGTATTTTATAAGCAAGGCGCTTTAGCTCCCCGGGTCAGTGCGTTGGTCGAGTTCTTGGTGGAGAGACTGACCGGTAAATTACTTGACGACTAAATGGTCTTTTTAACCAGGCCTCAACTGTTCAGGAGCAGGAGCGGAAAATCTTCCTCAATACGTCCAGCGTGGACGAGTCATCCGGCCCCTTTGTATTGCGTGTAAAGGAACAGCCGTAATCTGGATTCGCAACGACGCCCGGATTGAGCACCTCATCGCCCGCGGGCCGAACGCCGAGCTGCTCCCAATTAACCATCGCTTCAAACGCCTCGATCTGTTCTGCTGCTGTGAAGTCGCAATGGCCGGGCGAGCGGATGGCGCGCTGTACAAGCCATTGATCGCTGCCATTTACGGCTGCACGTCGCTTATAAATCTGCTGCATGCTGAACGGCACAGCTAGGTCACCTAAGGTATGCAAGGTCACGACAGGGACATCAAACTGGCCATTTACCTTCGGTATCCAGCGCAATCCATCGGTGCGTCGCGGGTTGACATCGGTTGTTGGCCTAACGTGAAGAATCGTTGCATTCATCAACCGCTCTTCATCCGATAACGCGGGATCCCCATCAAGCTGGTATACGATGCCTGTCGTGTCAATGATATTGTTGCTGACTATGCCGTCAATGGTGCCGTCGCTACCAAATCGAGCCCATATTGGATCTTGCAAAGGCTTGAGCCTGAAACTGTCTGCGGCGACGGGACGTGCTCCTCCCGTCAGGTTCATAATGGCGTCGCTCAGCTTCTTACCCTCGTCTTTGGGGAGCAGAGGAAATATCCGCCAGAGATTGTCTTTGACTTCGTCTTTCTTGTTAATAAAATCATTATCCGGAAAGCTCGCCGCTGGCAAACCGGCGAGATACTGTGCTGCGAGTTGGTAAGCCGCCATGTAGTTGAATAGTTCCGTATCCCCAACCACGCCGCACATCGACATGGCGCCGTTATATCGAAACTTATTGACCGCCGTTTCGAGCGTTTCCCGTTCCACAGCGGCGGCGGCGACATGCCCGCCCATTGATGCGCCAACAATGTAAGTTCTTGCCGGCGGGGGCAACGGTCGGTTGTTCTGGGCCGCGATAGCATTGAAGGCTTGTGCAAGCGTATTTGTGTCTTCTATGCCGGCCCGGACATCATAACCATTCTTGCTGAACGTGGATGCTGCCCATGCGTAGCCAGTTTGGATCAGATGGCGTCGTATCGGTGGATCTGAGATGGTCAATGCAGGGTTGAGGCCTTCATAACCGTGCGCGTACAGCACCAGACGGCCGTTCCAGTTCCGTGGCACCTCAACGCGATACCCAGCTCCGTTCAGGATGCCGGACCAGCGATCGGTCTCCACAGCAACGTCTGTTATTGGACCAAATGGAAGGGTAGACGGATCAAGCGTATATACAAGGCTGTCTTGGAGACGGGCTGCACCAGTTGGTTGCACGGCAGGGGGGGATATCAGCGGAAGGCCACCGCTGGTCGTCTCGCCAAGAGCGGTCGGTTGAGCGTTGCCAGCACTGCACCCGGCGAAGATGACTAAAGAAACAATTACCTGTAAGGGATGAGATGGTCTATTCAATACCGACGTCATAGGAGTCCGTTTCACGATTCTGATTATGGCAATCCCTCTGTTCGCAACACAGAGCTGTTACCAGGAAAGGATATTTGTACGGCAGCAGAGTGGCCGGTTAATATTCAATCAATTCGCTACTGAGCACGCGTCCCGGACTTGTATCCATAAAGTCAGCCAACCGTTGAGAACGCTCAACGCATGCTCGCATGCATCATCCCGGTCAGATCAATTGCATCGGCGAAAATCCTTTTGGCGTCCAGCTTATTTTTGGCGAGGAATCCAAGCTGCATGTCACCCGTGACACGTCAAGCAGATCATCCAGTCGGACGCGTTTCACTAAATCTACCGCTGCAGCAATAGGCAAGCGTTCCCTTGGCAGGGGACACTACTCGGCTCCAATTCAAAGCAGGAAGAACCCAGCTGCAACAACGGTTGGCAAAATTGCCCCAGCCAGCAGCCCGCCGATTCCAATTGCTCCGTCGTTGAAACCATCTCTTAACAAAGCCACGCCTGCAGGATTAGGTGCATTGGCAATCACGGTAAGTCCACCACCAGCCACTGCTCCTGCTACCAACATGTACTTTGCCTGGTCGGTCATTCCTTCTATTAGTGACCCTAAATAGGTTAGCGCAGCGTTGTCGGTGATTGCCGTCAGGCCGAGTGCGCCAAAGAATAATGCGGCCGGCTCAAGGCTCGATACAATCGGTTGGAGCCACCACTGTTGCATGCCTCCGAGCACGACGAGGCCAGCTAAAAAGAATCCGACGAGCAGACCTTCCTTGAGAATCAAAGGGTTTTGATATTCGCCGTAAGCATGCGTAAAGCCCAAAAAGAACAGGAAGAAACCCAGGAAAACCACGGGATGGTGTGCAAAGACCACGACAGATGCCAGGAAAACAAGGTGAATCCCGCTCACCCAAGCCGGAACTCTGACTTTGTTTTGCTCGTTGCCAGTCGGGACGAGGTCGGACAGATGTGAGCGAAGCAGGAAGGTGACTACTGTCGCGTTGATGAAGACGGCGGCGACCGCTTTCCAGCCAAAGTTTGATGCCATAAACCCACTGTCCCAGCCCCACGTGGAAGCTACCATTAGCACTGGTGGTGCTGCGAAGGATGTCAGAGTCCCGCCGATAGAAATGTTCACGAAGAGCACACCTAATGCGCCGTACTTGAGCCACTCGGGAATGCCAGGTCTAAAAACCAATGGCGCTAGCATTAGGGCAGCGAGCGTCATTGCAGCGGGTTCAGTAATTAGCGAACCGATGAGGGGCACCAGGGCGAGACAGAGCCAAACCTGGGCGATTGCTGTTCTGACCGGAGACAGATTTGCAATTGCTGCAACCAGCGACTTCACAACTTCCAGGACTGGCCGGGAGGCTGCGATGACCATGATAACGAAGACGAATAAAGGCTCCGTATAGTGGCGTGACTCGACGTAGTCAATTGCCTCTTTACCGCCCATTAATATCGCCATTATCACGACAAGGACAAAGGCCCATAGTCCGAATACGATTTCAATTTCACCAAGTAGATGAAACAAGCCCGCATGCTTCGTGCTCCTGTCAGCAATCCGCTCAAAAGACTTTGCCGCGAAAGTGTGAATAAGGGCAATTGCGAAGATGACCGCTGCGATAACGTTTATGTTTTCCATATTTAGCAAGGGATAGGGGATTGGGGCGACTTCAGTACCTCGTAACCGGTATCTCGGTACGATGAACCTTGAGAGAGGGGAGAAGTTTTCCAACTTTCCGCAAGCGAATGTCGGACATAGTTGAAGAGAGGTGCGCTGGAGGGGCTAGCGTCACGAGCTTGGATGGACGTAGATGCGTTCATAGGTCGTAGATGAGCCGCGAGGCGGCCCGACCGTCGCACAACCTGCCGCACGTAATTGTGTGAGCACCCTTAAAAAGTATATCACGCCAGTGTTTACAAAGCTCCACGTCAAATTGCTCGGAGTCATGCCAGCGATCAGGAAATTCCTGCGAATGATCGGTGGTGGCCGATTCTTTAACTACTTCTTATCCTTATCGTTGGTGCGGATTACCATTGAGACTAAGGTAGGTCGGGGAAGCGATGAGAGCTGGCTGCATAATCCATAAAGGTATATCAATGTGCGAAGACAATCTTTTACTTCTGGCAGAGCGGAAAATACAATCAGATAGGGCATCCGGCTTCAGGGACGCAAAAGATTGGCAATGACGAAGTTAAGAGGCACAGACATGGAGCTCAATTTTTCGCCGCAATTCCATAAGAAAATCTCGTATAAGGATGGACGCGCTATTTGGGTAGCGACACCGCACCCAGCAACGCTTATCCCAATGAAGACCCGCTACTATCAAGCATGGCAGCGTGAGGAGCGCCTTCGCCTTCAAGATTATGGGGATGAAGTGATGACTCTTGCTATGAGCGTTTAATGCCCGATATGTAGTTTTTAATTGGCAATTAACTTGCCTGTCTCGACGGTACACAGGAGCGGCCCGAATTGTGCGTTTGCCGCTTCACTATCAAAAGTAATGTTTTACTTTGTTCCCACTACCGACCTTGTTTATAGTGCCTTGCACGGCACGTCGTTAGGACATACCTCATTAGACTGTCGCCACGACCATGCTCACAGTGTAGACCTGAAAACAATCTCGAACTCGGAACATTGTTCCGTCAATCTAACAGTGCACTGAGCTTTGTTCTGTGCATTGTGCTCGAAGAGCATATTTCCCGGCTATCGTGCGCACTGAGCATATGCAAATTGGAATTACTTCGTTCGCATTTTGCAATGGATTCATTATCCTCGCGGCCATACGTAATAAAGTGGTTATAAACCACATCCTCCATGATTCATATTGAAGAACTTCACAAGACGTATTCCTCCGGCGGCCGCACGGTCAGTGCTCTGGCCAATGTGAACCTGCATATCCCCAGGGGTAAAATTTTCGGCATCATTGGACGTTCCGGGGCTGGAAAAAGTACGTTGCTGCGCACCTTCAACCTGCTCGAGAGACCGACACAGGGCAAGATCTGCATTGATGGACGGGACATCACGCAGCTCGATAAGACGGAACTTAATCGACTGCGCCAAAGTATAGGCATGGTATTCCAGAGCTTCAATCTACTATCGTCGAAGACGGTCCTGGACAACATCGAATTTCCCCTTAAGCTTGCCGGTGGTTATAGCCAGGCACAACGTGCAGAACGCGTCGATGAATTGCTCGAACTTGTTGGCCTTCAAGCGCATAGGTACAAATATCCGGCGCAGCTTTCCGGCGGGCAGAAGC
Organism: Herbaspirillum sp. GCM10030257; assembly: GCF_042666555.1. Lineage (NCBI taxonomy): Bacteria > Pseudomonadati > Pseudomonadota > Betaproteobacteria > Burkholderiales > Oxalobacteraceae > Herbaspirillum > Herbaspirillum sp. GCM10030257. The sequence goes on along the minus strand of NZ_JBHTDH010000017.1, from coordinate 28,380 downwards.
AGCGCGTCGGCATCGCGCGTGCCATTGCGCATGCACCCAAGCTTCTGCTGTGTGATGAAGCGACGTCCGCGCTCGATCCTGAAACCACTCAGTCTATCCTCGGACTACTTGAGGAAATCAATGTCAGGCTCGGTCTGACTATCGTGCTCATTACTCATGAGATGCAGGTCATCCGCAGTATCTGCGACCACGTTGCGGTGATTGATTCGGGTGAGATCGTAGAAACCGGCGATGTGACAGAAGTCATCCTGCATCCGCGGCATCCGGTCACGAAAAGCCTGGTGACCGAAAATACCTACGATGAACTTGCATTGGATGGGTCGCGTGCGGTGGCTGGCAATGGCCGTCACCTGCGTCTTACCTATGTCGGCGACGCGGCTTACCAGCCACTCCTCAGCGTCGTGGCCGCACAGACTAGTGCCACCATCACTATTCTGCAAGGTGCGGTGTCGCGGATCAAGAAAACACCCTTTGGCCAGCTGCTCGTGGAGATCGGTGGGGAGGCAGATGAATTCGCCAAGGTGCAAGAGTTGTTTAGGCGCCTGGATATTCGCTGCGAGGTATTGAACTGAACCGACTGAATTGATGAACCACATGGAATTTTCCAATATTGACTGGGCCGACATCGCCCAGGCCACCCTTGATACGCTGACCATGACCGGCTTCTCGCTAGTATTTACGGTCCTGCTTGGCCTGCCGCTGGGCGTGCTGCTGTTCCTGACTGGGCGTGGCCAGCTGCTCGAGCAGCCAGGCGTGTACACGGCCTTATCACTAGTCGTGAACGTGCTGCGCTCCTTACCATTCATTATCCTTCTGATCGTAATGATCCCTGTGACGTTGGTGCTGGTTGGAACCTCGCTCGGCGTGGAGGGCACGATCCCGCCGCTGGTCGTCGGCACCACGCCCTTTTTCGCACGATTGGTGGAGAACGTATTACGTGAAGTTGACCGCGGCGTGATCGAGGCCTGCCAGGCGATGGGCGCGAAGACGCACCAGATCGTGCTGCAAGCCTTGTTACCGGAAGCCTTGCCCGGACTGCTGGCGGCAGTCACTGTCACCACGATTGCCTTGGTGTCATATGCCGCTATGTCCGGTGTAGTCGGCGGCGGCGGGCTAGGCGACCTGGCATTGCGCTACGGGTATCAACGTTTCCAGACCGACGTGATGATTGTCACCGTGTCGATCCTTGTCGTGCTGGTCCAGTTGCTGCAGGCAGGCGGCGACCGCTTAGTACGCAAGTTCACCCGAAAGTAAGTCGTTTCCCAACAACATTCAAAAAACAGGAGTTCCCATGCGTTTCAAATTTGCCGTTCTACTTGCAGCATCGTTCGTTCTGGCTCAGCCCTCTGCTCATGCTGCCGACAAGCTGACCATTGCCGCCACGCCGGTCCCACACGCCGAGATCCTGGAGTTCATCAAGCCACAGTTGGCCAAACAAGGTGTCGACCTGCAGGTCAAGGTCTTCACCGACTATGTGCAACCGGCGGTGCAGGTTAACGAAAAACGCCTTGACGGCAATTTCTTCCTGCATCTGCCTTACCTAAATGAATTCAAGAAGGGGCACAAGAATGATATCGAAGTGCCTGTCGCTAAAGTGCATGTCGAGCCCTTCGCTGGCTATTCGGTGAAGCACAAGACATTGAAGGACCTGCCGGCAGGCGCCACCGTCGCAATTCCAAACGACCCATCCAACTCTGGTCGGGCGCTGCTGCTGCTGGAACGTCATGGCTTGCTCAAGCTTAAGGACTCGAGCAACATCTCGGCGACTAAAAAGGACATCGTTGCTAACCCTAAGAACTTGAAGTTCCGCGAATTGGAAGCGGCAACCCTGCCGCGTGTACTGAACCAGGTAGATCTGGCGCTTATTAATACCAACTATGCGCTGGAAGCCAAACTTAATCCGGTCAAGGATTCGCTCTTCATCGAGAATGGCGATTCTCCCTACGCCAACCTATTGGTGGCACGTGAAGACAACAAGAACAGCGAGGCGATCAAGAAGTTAGCGGCCGCGCTGAACTCTCCGGAAGTGAAGAAGTTTATTGAAGAAAAGTACAAGGGCGCCGTGGTTCCGGCGTTTTGATCTGCTGACCAATTACGTTTTGATGCGAAGCCAGCGGCACTTCATTCCGCCAAAGGCTTCGTGTAAGGCGCTGCTATTCGGTCAATACAAAAACCGTCATACCAGTGCACTACTTTTGTTAGCGAGAGAGTATGACAAAGCGTGGATACCCAAACCATCCGCAGTCGCTTTGGGCCTCGCGACCGTCTCACTCGGATGTTGACACGCCCTGATTGGCATCGAAAACACGAATACTCCTTGGTCGTGTATTTCGCCCGGCCTGATCACCAGCCGATAAGGCAATGCCGAGGCGAAAGCGTGGCACGATAATCAAGTGCATCTTTTCGCATTGCTCTAGTTAATTGCGATACCGGCGAGATCTTCGCTTGAAGTGCTGCGTCATGCTTCCCACCGCACGCACGTGATGAACAATACTCATCGGCTTCAGCAGGCGTACTGCGCTTCATGGATAGAAGCGGATGCGGCTCCTACTCCTACTCCTTCATATCGCAGCCTTGGTTGAATTCTTCTTACCTCAACCAGTCGGCAGTCATTCATTTCCTTTCTCCATCTTTCAGCTATCGAAACGTGTTGTTACGCGTTTTGCTTTTGACAACGTGAAATGGAAAAGAAATTTCACTCCTTGGCAGTTGATTGGTTTGCCGATCTTATCTTGCATACGCGCAATTTGTTGCATCTTACAAAACTATTGACAGTAAATTCCAATCTGCGCACAATGAACAATCGTTTGTTCAACCAAGTTTTGCTTGAATAAGGAACCAATAGAATGATTCAGACAGCTCCAGCGGCGCTGGCAACGGACGAATCGCCACTTGGCAAAGATGCAATTACCGAGTTTGCAGCGATTGTTGGCGAGGCCAATGTAATGACGGGCATAGCGGACCGGTACGCGTACAGCCGGGACCGCTTGCCATACGGCCTGTTCCAGCTGCGCGCTGGCAATCTCCCTGGTACTTTGCCTTCGGCGATCGTCTCTCCGCACAACGCGGAAGAAGTGCAGGCGATTGTCGAATACGCGCGCCAAAAGCAGCTCCGCCTTATTCCTTTCGGTGCTGGATCAGGCGTGCTTGGCGGCACGGTGCCGCTCGTCAACGAGGTCGTGGTGGATCTCAAGCGCTTGAATCGCATCGTCGAACTCAACAAGATAAACGGGACGGTAACGGTTCAGGCAGGCATGAACGGCATGCAGTTTGAACAGGAGCTGCAGCGTGAGGGCTTTACTGCCGGTCACCTGCCACAGTCGATTGCGATGTCGACGGTCGGCGGCTGGGTTGCATGCCGGGGTGCCGGTCAGGCGTCTTCCCGCTATGGCAAGATAGAGGACATGGTCATCGGCCTGAAGGCGATATTGCCAGATGGCCGGCCACTCGAAGTCAGGCCGGTGGCCCGCCGTGCGGTCGGGCCGAGCATCAAGGATCTACTGGTCGGTTCCGAAGGCGTCTTTGGTTTCATCACGGAGGTTACGCTGCGTGTCTGGCGCAGCCCGGAGTTCGCAAGCCCGCTGGTGCTGGCTTTCCCCAGCCTTGCCGAAGGCTTTGACGCATTGCGCGAAGTGTTACAGGCAGAACTGCGGCCGGAGGTCATCCGCCTGTACGACGCGAAGGAAAGCGCGCAGCGTACCGAAGGCATGCCTGAGTTCGCAGGCCATCCCATCCTCTGCATCATGAAGTTTGCCGGCAAGCGCGACCTGGCCATGGTCGAGCGCAATCTGTCTCTCGCCATTTGTACCCGCCACGGCGCTGTCGTGGCCGGCAATGCGCCTTACGAGCACTGGGACGCGACGCGCTTCCATTCCTACTCTACGAAGTGGCAGAGCGAGGGTTATTACATGGACACGATCGAGGTGACTGGAACCTGGACCCGGTTGCACGACATGTACACAGCAATGCGTAGCGCCGCCGAGTCCATCCATCCCGACATGCACTTCGGCGCGCACTGGTCGCACATTTATCCGGAAGGTGCCTGCCAGTATATGACTATCCGCCTGCCGCCGATGCCTCAGGAAGAGGCAATCCGTCTGCACCGGCAGGCGTGGGACCGGATCGAGCAGCTATGCCTGGACATGGGTGGATCGGTTGCTCACCACCATGGCGCAGGGCTGTTCCGGAACCCTTATGTTCGCGCGGAACTGAACGAGGGTTTAAGGTTGCTGCAAATTCTCAAGGACGGACTCGATCCCGATAACCTGATCAATCCCGGAAAGCTTGCGTTGCGCCAGCCGCCCGGATCCGGCTGGCAATCCTGAGGAGACACCATGAACGAACATCGCGCCACATTGACTATCTGTGCCTACTGTCCGAACACCTGCCGGCCGAGCTATGCTGATAACGACGCGGCACAGAAGGAATCACAGACTCCTTCGGCGTTGTCGCTGATCACCCTGGCGGTGCTCGACGGCCGTCTGCCGCTCGACTCCGGCACGCAAACTGCGCTTGGCAGGCGAGATGCCGCCAATGCCAGCGTGGGGCACTGCACCTACGGCCTGAACATCCCAGCCACGCTTGATGCGGCGCTGGCCGAAAGGATTGCGACATGAGCGCCGTACCTGAAAAAACCTACCTGATGGGCATCGATATAGGCGCCGGCAGTTTGAAGACGATGATCATCGACTCATCGGGGCGCGTCCGCGGTAGCGCAGCGGTCGATATCGTGACCCATTCGCCTCATCCGCTCTGGAGCGAGCAGAATCCGCAGGATTGGTGGGAGGCGGTCTGCACCACCGTTCCGCTAGCATTGAAAGAAGCGGGTCTGACCGCCGGTCAGATCGCCGCCATTTCGTTCAGCGCCGGTGCACACACGCCTGTCCTGGAAGACGGGCAGGGCAGACTGGTGCGGCCCGCAATTCTGTGGAATGACCAGCGCAGCGGCGCCGAGTCGCGTGAACTGCAGGAGAAATACGGAGACCGCATCCTCGCCATCGGGTTGAACCGGCCCGCACCGACATGGACCTTGCCACAGTTCCTGTGGCTCGCACGGCATGAACCCGACGCCGTGCGTCGCACCGCGCGTGTCTATGTTGCCAAGGATTGGCTGCGCTCCCGTTTGACGGGCACCTGGGAGACCGACCGCACCGAAGCGGTCGGCACGCTGTTATTCGATGCAGCGAACGACACCTGGTCGCCGGAACTGTGCGACATGGCGCAGTGGGACATCGCCACCCTGCCGCCGCTGGTGACCCCCACCACCATCGTTGGCAAGGTGACTACGGCAGCGGCTCACGCCAGCGGGCTGGCGGAAGGCACGCCGGTAGTCTGTGGTACGTCGGATACCTCGATCGAAACCTTCGGTGCCGGCTCGGTCCGCCCGGGAGACGGTACTGTCAAGCTGGCCACCGCCGGTACCATCAGCGTGGTGAGCCGCGAGCCCCGGGTTCACCCGACATTGATCAACTATCCGCTTGCGGTGCCGGGTCTGTGGTACACCATCACAGGCACCAACAGTTGCGCATCGGCCCATCGCTGGTTCCGCGACCGCTTCATGATGGCGCCCGGCATCAGCGGCAGCGCCGCATTCGCCGAGATCGACCGCCTTGCCGCCACCGTGCGCCCGGGTGCCGAAGGATTGCTCTTCCATCCTTACCTGCAGGGTGAACGGGCACCGTACTGGGACCCGATGCTGCGTGCGGACTTCGTCGGCATGACGTTTCGGCACGATAAGGCGCATTTCTCGCGGGCGATCTATGAAGGAATCGCTTTCTCGCTGCGCGATGTGCTCGACCAGTTCCGTGCGCAGGAAATGGATATCCGCACGGCGCGCATCATAGGCGGCGGCTCGAAAAGCGCGACCTGGCGCCAGATAGTCGCCGACGTGCTGAATGTCGAAATTCTCCTGCCAGAGACGACCGATGCTTCTTTCGGTGCCGCCCTGCTTGCCGGAGTTGGGATCGGGGTATTCAGCGATGAATTGTCGGCAGCCGCTGTTTGTGCAAAAGTCATCGACAGGTCGACGCCCAACTCGGACAACGTCGCGTTTTACGACAGTCTGTTCGGCGTGTACAAGGAGGCACAGGCCAGCCTTGCGAGCGTCAACCATGCTCTGTCACGCATAACGGGATGAGCGCGATGAAAAAGATCGTTCTTTCCAAAGTGTGCAAGCGCTTCGGCGAGCAAGCGGTGGTGCACGAGCTCGACCTTGAGATGGCCGACAGCGAGTTTGTCGTCCTTGTCGGACCCTCGGGTTGCGGCAAGTCGACTACATTGCGCATGCTCGCCGGATTAGAGGAAGTCAGCAGCGGGACCATCCATATCGGCGGTCGCGACGTCACCCGGCTGCAGCCCGGGGAACGCAACATCGCGATGGTATTCCAGAACTATGCGCTGTATCCGCACAAGACCGTGCATGAAAACCTTGCTTTCGGGCTGCGCATGCGAAAGGTGCCGGCAGCCGAGATTGAAAGCAAGGTACGGTGGGCGGCAGAGATGCTGGGCATCGAAAGCCTGCTCGGCCGCAAGCCGCGCGAACTCTCAGGCGGCCAGATGCAACGTGTGTCTCTCGGGCGGGCATTGGTGCGTTCGCCAGAGGTGTTCCTGCTTGACGAGCCGCTGTCTAACCTCGACGCCAAGCTGCGCATCCGCATGCGGGAAGAAATTGCCCAACTGCATAGGCGCGTCTCCACCAACATGGTCTACGTTACCCATGACCAGGTTGAGGCGATGACGCTCGGTGACCGCATCGTGATCATGAACCAGGGACAGGTACAGCAAGTGGGGCGGCCACTGGAGATCTACGACCGGCCAGCCAATCTCTTTGTCGCAGGCTTCATCGGCGCACCCGAAATGAACCTCATCAAGGGGCGGTTGCGTACCAGCGCCGGACGCTTGATATTCGATGCTCCCGGTCTGCAGATTCCGGTCGATGCCCCGCCTGCGAAGGCGCGCCCGGATAGCGAAGTTGTGCTGGGCTTCAGGCCTGAGCATGCGCGCATGACGGGTGAGGAAACCGATGGCAATGCAGCGACGGTCGTCTTGGTCGAACAACTTGGCGCGCAGACGCTGACCATGCTGGAAACGTCTGGTGCGGGTACGCAAGGTGCAGCGTCGGCACGCATCCGTGTCCTCGGCGGCCGGCGCAACGATGTGCATCCCGGCGATCGTGCGCGCATCAGTCTGGACTACTCCCGCATTCATCTTTTTGACGCCACATCGGGAGTGAATCTGGACATGGCGTAACCGTAGTGGCAGGCAGTCAATTTCATCACACTAACAGAGGAGACAAAAAATGACTCAGCGTGACCAGAACGATTTGCTGGCAGAGGAATGCCGTCTTGCCCAGGAAAAGCCACCAGTCAGCCGGCGTAGCATGCTGAAGTCAGCGGCTGCGGGCGCGGCGCTGATGGCCGTCGGTGCGCCAGCGGTATTTGCGCAGCCCAAGATCCTGCGCTTCCTGAATGCCGAGCCGGGGCGCGAATCGGTACGAGCGCTACGGGTTGCCGCGGCAGAGTACGAGAAAAAAACCGGTATCAAGGTGGTGATCGATACGGTACCGCCGGACGACGCATACAACAAGCTGCAGAGCGCTATTGCCGCAGGCACCTCCTATGACGTGGGGACACTCGCGTTTGGCGGCCATGTCTTGCTGCTCCAGCAGGCCGACAAGCTGGTGCCGCTGACCAAGCTGGTGCAGCGTCACAAGTGGGGACCGAACATCCTGTTTCCCATCAAGGGCGAGAATTACTGGTATCCGTATGACTACAACTTCTGCTGGATGTACTACCGCAAGGATTTGTATCAGCAGAAAGGGCTGAAGGTCCCGACCACCTGGGACCAGATGGCGGAAAATTGCAAGGCGCTGACGGAAGGCGGCAAATATGGTGTGGGCCATCCGGTAGGCGCGAACGCCGCAGCCCAGTGGATGTCCATCGGTTACATGTGGGCGGATGGCGTACGCATGCTCGACAACAACTACAAGCTGATCGTCGACAATGCGGAGATGAAGCCAAAGGTTGTGCGCTATCTCGAGTTCATGAAAAAGCTCGCTCCATCAATGCCGCAGGGGATGACGCAAGCCCTGTTTGGAACAGTGCTTGGACAGTACTCCGGCGGACAGATCGCGCACGCGCCGTATGCCGGACGCTTGATTGAGGTGCTGGAAGACAAGGCACCGGACCTGGTCGCCAAGACCGGGTTCTTCATGTACCCGGACTCGGGCGGCAAGTCCCAGGCCGTCAACCACGGCTACGATGGCTGGGTCGTACTCAACACGCCAATGCGCGAAGAATCGCTGAAGTTCATGGAATGGTTCGTCGACAACCACTACATCAACTTCCTGCACTCCGCTCCGCTGCACATGCAGCCGCCGCGAATAGATGTCTATGACGACGGCCGCTGGCGTGCACATCCGCTGATCGAAAAGCATGCGGAACTGGTCGAGTTCATGAAGAGTATCCTGACCCGAAAGGACGCGGTGATCCGGTCTATCGATACCGAAGGCCCGGATATCGATTTGCGGCCTGGGAAGATGTTCGAAACGTTTGCCATCTGCGACGCGATCCAGAATGTTCTGTATAAGAACATGGCGGCCACAGAGGCAGTCGACGTCATGGCAGCGAAATACCGGACCGTGCTCTGACAACCACCTTCCGGTCCCGCTGTGCAGCTGTGCAGTGGGACCGCGAATTCACGCAGCCAGTGTCAAACATCTATGCTCTCTTTTCGCACAAACAGCGACAAGCTTCTGCTAGTCGCATTCATCGCCAGCGTCGCTGTCACGCTGGTCCTGATCCTGTTTCCAGTGCTGCACGCGATCCAGCTGAGCTTCTATCGCTCGGAGTCCTTCGTCTCCGACCGCACCTGGGTAGGGCTTGGAAACTACCTGCGCATGCTGGGGGAAAGCGGTTTCTGGCGAGCGTTCGGCATCGGTGTCACGTTCAGCGTGGTCACCATACTGCTGCAAGTCACGCTCGGCATCGCTTGCGCGCTGCTGCTTGATCAGCCGTTCTTTGGGCGGCCGGTGATCCGTGGCCTTGCTGTGTTGCCTTACCTGCTGCCAACAGTGGTGGTCGCAGTTGCCTTCCAATGGCTTCTGGATGGCAGCCTCGGACTATTTACCATATGGGCGGAGCGATTGGGATTTGGGCGCCCGGCATGGTTCGAAGACGCGACGATGGCAATGCTGGTCGTGGTGGTCGCCAGCGTCTGGACCTGGACACCATTCGTCACCATCTCGTTTCTGGCAGCCTTGCAGACCATACCTAAATCCTTGTATGAGGCCGCACGTGTCGATGGTGCGGGGCCGTGGAAGAGGTTCTGGCATGTCACCATCCCGATGCTGGTTCCGATGCTGATGGTCATCGTCCTGCTCCGCAGTATCTGGATGTTCAACAAGTTCGACATCATCTGGCTGATGACCAAGGGCGGACCGCTGTCGGCCACCGAGCATTTGCCGGTCATGGCCTATCGGAAGGCCTTCTTGCAGTATGACGTCGGCGGTGGGGCGGCAGTCGCCACGCTCTCGTTCGCGGTACTGTCGATACTGATCATCGTGTACTTTTATTTCTATCCGCTGGACGGGAAGGGGAGCAATAAATGAATGACCGACCGTTGATCCTGCGCGCCATGACGTTGGTGGCAGCCGCATTGCTCGGGCTATGGTCCTTTTTCCCGATTTATTGGATGATCGCTTCCAGCGTCCGGCCCGAGCGCGATCTGTTCGCTCCGCCGATGCTGATCCCGGAAAACATCGACTGGAAATTCAGCGCCTACCGCAACCTGCTGGAGCTGACCGACTACCCGGTGCAATTCGCTAATAGCGTACAGGTCGCCCTCGCTGTCGTGGTGATTACCCTGCTGGTGTCGGTGGTGATCGCCTATGTCGTGACCCGCTACCGGATTCCGGGCAAGACCCTGATCATCGGCAGCATGTTGTATGCCTACATGTTCCCGCCGCTGCTGCTGGCGATTCCGCTACTGTCGATCTTCGCGCGCATGGGCCTTGCCGATCACCTGATCGCCGTGGTCATGGCGCACTGCACGTTGTCGATCCCGCTGGGCGTCTGGATGCTGTGGGGATTTTTCAAGGCCATGCCCTTCGATCTTGAGGAGGCAGCAATGGTCGATGGCTGCTCACGAGCCGGCGCCTTCTTTCGCATGGTGCTGCCGCTGTCGGCGCCAGGCATCATCACCGTGGCGATTTTTTCGTTCCTCCTATCCTGGACCGACTATGTGTTCTCGTTCGTGCTGGTCAACAGCGATGCGAACAAGACTCTGCCGGTCGGGTTGGCCTCGATACTCGGCAGCTTCGATGCGCGCTGGGGCGAACTGATGGCGGGCGCGACGCTGATTGCGCTGCCTCTGTTCATCATGTTCATGTTCCTGTCGCGCTATTTCATCAAGGGCCTCGCGGCTGGCGCGCTGAAAGGTTAGATCATGGATTTCGGGTTGCGGGACAAGGTTGCACTGATTACCGGCGGCGCTCGCGGCATCGGCCTGGCTGATGCGCGTGCGCTGGGAGAGGAGGGCGCGGTTATCGTGCTCAATGAACTGGACCCCGAAGCTGGGAAGGCGGCGGTCGATGCGCTGACCGGCATGGGCATACACGCGGTCTGCTACCCAGGGGACGCTGCCGACGAGTCGGTGGCACGAAATACGGTCGCTGATATCGTTGCGCGCTTCGGGCGGCTCGACATCCTGGTCAACAACGCAGGTATCGGCGTCAAGCCGGCGTACCACGTGGAAGACATGCCGGTTGATGCCTGGGACACAATGATCCAAGTCCACATGAGGAGCACCTTCCTATGGTCGCGCGAAGCGATCATTGCAATGAAGGCAAATCGCTTCGGCCGGATTATCAATGTTTCGTCAATGAACTTCACCGGCGGCGGCCGGCCAGGAGTGGCACACTATGCGGCGGCGAAGGCCGGCATCGCAGGGTTCACGCAAACTCTCGCCAGGGAAGCCGGCCCACTTGGAATTACCGCCAATGCAATTGCTCCTGGCTATGTCGAGACCGAACTGATTGCGCAGTTCTCTGAAGAGATGCGTGAGCGGCTATGCAAGCAAAACCCGGTGGGGCGCACCTGCAGGCCGGACGAAGTCGCCGCGCTAGTAGTCTTTCTCTGCTCGCACCAGGCGGCATTCATCAACGGCGAGCTGGTGTGCATGGATGGCGGCCGGCGCGATTTCTACTGGGGAAATTGAAAGGAAGAAGAATGACAGTCAAGACCATCGGCTTTCCGGGCCGGTATCTTCAGGGACCGGGTGCCATTGCCGAGCTCGGCAGCCTGCTGCAGGAATTCGGCTGCACGTCGCCGATTGTAGTCATGGACGACATCGTGCGGCAAGCTGCCGGCGCCGAGCTAGATGCCGCGCTGGCATCCTCGGGTGTGAGTGCCCGACACTTGCGCTTCGCCGGCGAGTGCACGAAGGAGGCGATCCAGGTCCTGTCCGAAGAAGGTGCCGGAGCCGATTTGGTGATTGGCTTCGGCGGCGGAAAAACCATTGATACTGCCAAAGGAGTCTCGAAGGCGGTTGGCGCGCGGCTCATGATCGTGCCGTCGATCGCCTCCAACGATTCCCCTACCAGCCGTCTGATCGTGCTCTATGACGAGCAGCATCGGGTCGCCGGCGTCGAGACCATGACGCGCAATCCTGACGTGGTCCTGGTCGATACAACGATCATCAGCCGTGCGCCAGCCCGATTTTTCAGTGCCGGACTGGGTGATGCGTTGAGCAAAAAGTTCGAGGCGCAGCAATGTCATCTGGCCGGTGGGAAGAACTTCTTCGGCACCGCCTCCCTGGCGACGGCGCGCCTTCTGGCAGATCGCTGCTACGAGACGATCATCGAGTTCGGAGCAGAGGCGGTGCGCCAGGTACGTACCCACGGTACGCCGAACGAAGCTGTCGAGCGCGCGGTCGAGGCATCCGTCCTGCTCAGCGGTCTTGGTTTTGAAAGCGGCGGCCTGTCGTTGTCGCATGCGCTCACCCGCGGCTTCACGGCGCATCCGGTACTTGGCGGATTTTTGCACGGCGAATTGGTCGCTTTCGGCACCATCGTACAACTGATCGCCGAAGATCGCCCGCTGGAGGAAGTGGAGCGGCATGCACGCTTTTGCGGTGAGCTGGGATTGCCTGTGTGCTTTGCGAACATGAACGTACCGGCTATGACGAACGAGGAATTGGACGACATCGCTGAGAGGACCTGCGCGGCGCCGTATATCGGGAATCTGCGCCCGTCGGCGGACGCTTCCCGGGTTGCCGATTGCCTCCGCCGTGCCGATGCGATTGGACGAGGGCTGGGTTAGCTGGCTTTGCGGCTCGCCGGCCGCGGCGCCGCGGTCGTGCCGCGCACGACGAGATCCAGGGGCTGCAGTGCCTCGGATACGCCGTCGCGGCGTCCCTCGATGATATCGATCAGACCAATCGCGCCGTCATATCCCATCCGGTCGATTGGCATGCGGACCGTCGTCAGCGGCGGATACATCGCTTCTGCCAGCGCACCGTCGTGGACGGTGATAACGGACAGATCCTCGGGGATACGCAGGCCGTACTGCTGGATGGCCATCACCGCGCCCGCCGCTGCCGTCAGCGTGATCGGGAACACCGCCGTCGGCGGCTCTTTTGCCCGTTGCAGCACCGCCCGCATCGCGTCGGCGCCGCCCTTGATCGTATAGCCGGATACTTCCACCAGGCTTGGGTCAAAGGCGATACCTGCGAGTTCCAGCGCATCGCGATAACCCGCGAAGCGGCCAACACCAGTGGATGGGTTGAGCTGGCCGGACAGATGGGCGATGCGGGTATGTCCGAGGCCGATCAGATGTTCCATCGCCATCCTGGCGGCTCTGGCGCTTTCGAAGTAGACCGAATTTTCAATTCCGTCGACAGTGCGGTTGAGCAGCACAACCGGCACCCGTGCTTTCCGCGCTGCCCGCAGCACGACGCTGTTATCGTCGAGCGTGGTGATCAGCAGGCCGTCAACCCGGTTGGCGGTAGCTAATCGCTCATACGCATCTTCGTCGGACGACCCCTCTCCGATGTGCGCAATCAGCAGCGAATAGCCACGTTCGCGCGCTCCCCGCTCTGCGCCGATGATCATCTGGGAAAATACCGGATTGTCGAGCTGCGGAACCGCGATGCCAAGGGTAAATGTTTTTGCCGCTCGCAGGCTGCGTGCGGTGAAGTTGGGCCGGTAGTCCAGCGCCTTTGCGGCATCCAGGATGCGTTGCCTGGTTTCTTCCGCCACACGCTGGTTCTGTACTCCGCGCAGGACCCGAGAGGCCGTGGAAACGTCGACGCCTGCGGCATGCGCTACGTCGTTGAGTGTGGCGCGGGTCGTAGCCGCAACCGGATTTTGATCATTGGACATGTGTCTGGCCAGGGCCTTCCGCGAGCCGATAGGAGAGAGGGCGTTGTGCATGGAGGAAGAAGCACCACCTCAAGGCAGATATTTTACTCGGCGCACACCCGCACGGTGAAGAAATACTACCTGATCTTATTCAGCAAAAGTCGCAACTCCCGTCGCTAGTGGCGCAAATGTACCAATTTCCTTAATGAGAGTTGCCTCACTTTTGGATTTTTCCTCTTTGTCAGCAGAGGCCCTGAAAGGTAGTTGGTAAAGGTATCGACTGCTTCCGCGCAACGCAAGGCCGATTGGACATTGTTTCAACCAACACATTTCATCAGCGTCGTCATATTCTACCGACTCCAAGTCGCCCAGGTGACTAGATGTAATGACCTACCGAGTCCTGCTCAATTTATGCTGCTAAAGCGTATGCCTGAGCAGGGGTTTTCATGCCCAGTGCCTGGTGTGGACGCTGGGTATTATAAAAGCCAATCCAGTCACCAATAACCCGGCTGGCATGCTGCAAGCTTTCAAACCGATGCCGATGTACGCATTGCTCTTTCAACGTACGAAGTACCCGTTCCACCATGCCGTTCTGTTGCGGACGATGCGGCGAAATGAATTCCTGTTTCAAGCCATAGCTTCTGACCAGTGCCGTGTAGCTACGCCCAGCCGTCACGCCCAGCCCATACCCGGCATAGATCCGTCGCCCAGCGCTGGTCCGGTGTCGTGGCTATCGACGGCAACGCTTGTACCCGCGGCCGGAACCCGTATGTATTGGAGAGCCCGCTTTGTGCCTCTCATGCGACAGCTTCATTTTGGAGCGATAAGATGCCGTACTAAAGGCGGATTCGCGCCGCGATGGAACGCGTTAACCCGGCTCTTAAGCATTTGGTCATTGACGGTATGGCGTTCATGCTGGCGCAAATGTTCCAGCCAGGATTCGACGACGAATACTTCCACATGACGGATCGGATTCTCCATATCTTCATAGACCGCCCAGGACAACGCGCCGCTTCGCCTGCGCACGCGCCGCATCTCTTGTATGGCGGCGCGGAATCCGGCCAGTTCCGTCGGGTTGATGTCATATTCGATGCTGACCATCACCGGTCCACGGTCATGCTCCATTTCGGTTTCGGCAAGCGACGCTAGCTGCGCGCGACCGAGATCGAGCGCGGGAGACATATCCAGGCGCCAGCGTAGTACCGCCGTTGATGCGACCGCCATACCGATGGCGGCGATCAGAAAGGTCGTGGTGATGCCCAGCATGGACGCGGTCTGCCCCCAGATCGCACTTCCTATCGTCATGGAGCCATAGAAGACGGTCAGGTAGGCGGCCAGCGCGCGCGCCTTGACCCAATTGGCCGTACTGCGCTGGGCTCCCACGTTGAGCGTCGACAGGACGGCGATCCAGGAGAAGCCGGCAAACAGCAGAATGGCAGCGAGCAGCCAGAAATGACGGATATAAGCTAGCGCGAGCATCGTCAGCGCGAACACCAGACTGGACAGCACGACGAGCTTGTCGGCACCGAGCGCCGCCCGTATCTTGGGCAGCAGCAGCGCACCGCCCACGGCTCCTAGGCCAATGCTGGTCAACAAAATGCCGTAGCCCCCCGGCCCCGCGCCGAGTTCTTGCCGAGCAACCAGCGGCAGCAAGGCCCAGCCTGCACTGCCAAACAGGAAGAAGGCCACCGAGCGCATCAGGACAATGCGCAGAACCGGCGCGGCATGCACATAGCGGATTCCGGTACGGATGGCGGGGAAGAAATGTTCCGGCGGCAAACGATTGGGCATCTGTGCAGGTTTCCATCGATACAGCACAACCATGACCCCGAGGACGGAAACGGCGTTGATCAAAAACACGGCGGATGGTCCGGCGAAGGACAGCACAAGGCCGCCAAGAGCCGGACCGATGGCACGGCTGATGTTGATGCCCAGCGAATTTAACGCTACTGCCTGAGGCAGGTCGGAAGAGGGCACCAAGCTGGGTACGATGGCCTGAAAGGCGGGCGCACTCATCGCCGCACCCATGCTGAGCACGAATGCAGCGCCGAGCAGCACGGCCGGTGTCACCAGCCCTCCCAGCGCCAGCGCACCCAGCCCGGCCGCGGCAATCAGCATCCACACTTGCGCGAACAACATGTACCTGCGGCGATCTATGATATCGGCCAGAACACCGGACGGAAGTGCAAAGAGAAACATCGGCAGGCTGCCGGCAGCCTGAACCAGAGCAATCATCAATGGATCGGGATTCAGGGTGGTCATCATCCAGCTTGCGCCCACATCATTCATCCATGTGCCGATATTGGACGCGACGGTCGCAATCCAGACCATGCGGAATATCGGTTGACGCAGCGGACTCCATGGCGACGTGCTCGTACTTGCCTCCGTACCGGTCCGGTTCTGGCTTGTCAACTCGGATGAACTGACCTGATTCTTTGTAGCTTGTTTCATATCGTACCTATCTAAACATGGGAACGTTCGCCTACGTCAGGCATCCCGGCGTCGTTGTGCTAGACCGAAGCCGCGGAAAAAGGAACATGAAGGCGCCACCGACCGGGGCCGCATAGCACAATCGTGGTGAAGATGATGAGGAGTAGCCAGCCGAACTGCCCTTCGGCCAACGACCATCCGGGATGTACGGCAAACATGGCAACGAGAAGAACCGCGATGACCGGCATGCATGCGAGCCGGGTCCGGACTCCGAAGGCGATAAAGAGCGGGCAGAGCAGTTCAGCCAGCAGCGCGCTCCACATGCTGACATGCGGCCCGAGTCCGAAAGGATCTTCAATGATGGCAAGCTCTGAGGAATAGTTGATTAACTTCGGCCAGCCATGCACGTAGAGCAACATGAAACTTCCGGCCAGGCGAAGGAAGAGTAGGCCGGCGTCGAGGGCGTGTCCGGCGTGACGCGTGCTTGAGGCTTTCAATCTGCGCGGTTTCATAAAGTCAGTCTAAGCCGGAGTTCAGGTTGGCCCGGTCAAAAAGAAAAGCAACTGCAGCCGAGCGCACCCCAGAAACCGCTATAGTTCGCCGCCGGCACTGATGAGAGCCGTGCCTTGTCGTGCCCATGCCCATGTACGCCGCATGCTCCGACGCATGCATGCGGGACCATCACGGCTGCACTGGATTTCGCCGGTCGGTAATGGCCGGGCACGGTCCTGACTGGCGACCATTCCGGCATGACCGGAATTGGCGCGGGGCCATGCGACGAGAACTCGCCATCCGCATGGACGACTTTTCCACCCACGATGGTAAGAACAGACTCCAGCGATTTGATATCTTCCTGAGGAATGGAAAAGAAATCGGCGGACAAGACTGCAAGGTCGGCCAGCTGCCCGGCCTGGATGCGTCCCTTCTTGTTCTGTTCCCCGGAAAACCAGGCGCTGCCGGCAGTCCATAATTCCAGCGCCGTATCCCGCGGCAGCATGCCGGCCGCGTCATAGAGGCGAGTACCGCCTACCGTGCAGCCTGAGACCAGCCAGTAGAGCGCGGTCCATGGGTTGTAGCTGGCAACCCGCGTGGCATCGGTTCCACCGCCGACCGGGACATCCATCTCGAGCATCCGCGCAACCGGGGGCGTATGGCGTGCTGCTTCGAACCCGTAACGGTCGATGAAGTATTCGCCCTGGAAGGCCATCCGGTGCTGAATCGCGATGCCACCTCCCAGCGCGCGCACCCGCTCGATATTTTTTTCGGTAATGGTCTCTGCATGGTCAAACATCCAATGCAGGCCATTAAAGGGTGTGTCGCGGTTGACCTTCTCGAAGACATCCAGCATCCGGCTGATGGATTCATCATAGGTCGCGTGCAAGCGGAAAGGCCAGCGCTGCTCGACGAGATGTCTGACTACGCGTTCAAGTTCGGCCTCCATGTTGGGCGCGAGTTCAGGACGCGGCTCAAGGAAGTCTTCGAAGTCGGCAGCGGAAAAGACCAGCATTTCGCCCGCGCCGTTATGGCGGAAGTAGTCGTCTCCCTGGCCGGGCGCCACCATCTTCGTCCAATTTTGGAAGTCCTCCAGCTCCGCGCCCTTGCGCTGAGTGAACAGATTGTAGGCGATGCGCACGGTTAATTGTCCTTCGCGGGCGAGCTGGTCAACGATTGCGTAATCGTCGGGGTAATTCTGAAAACCACCGCCAGCATCGATCACGCTGGTGACGCCTAGCCGGTTCAGTTCACGCATGAACTGCCGGGTCGAGTTGACCTGATGCTCCCTGGGCAGAGTGGGGCCTTTCGCAAGCGTCGCATACAGAATCATGGCATTGGGCCGTGCGATCAGCATGCCGGTGGGATTGCCGGCGCCATCACGCTGGATTTCACCGCCGGGCGGGTTCGGGGTATCGCGAGTGTATCCGACAGCACGCAGCGCTGCGGCATTGAGCAGGGCGCGGTCATAGAGATGCAGGATGAACACCGGCGTATCCGGCGCCGCTGCGTTGATTTCCTCCAGCGTCGGCATCCGGCGTTCCGCGAACTGAAATTCCGTCCAGCCGCCTACCACGCGCACCCATTGTGGATGCGGCGTTCGTTCCGCCTGCTGCCTGAGCATGCGCAGCGCATCGGCCAGCGAGGGGACGCCTTCCCAGCGCAGCTCGAGGTTGTAGTTCAGCCCGCCGCGGATAAGGTGGATATGCGAATCGTTGAGGCCAGGAATTACGGTGCGCCCGCCCAGGTCGATCAGGATGGAGTCAGCTGTCTTGTGGCGCAGGACGGTTTCCGTGTCGCCGATTTCAACGAACCTGCCGTCGCTGATGGCGGCGGCGCTGGCGACCGGTTGCTGCCGATTCATGGTATGGAACTTGCCATTTACCAGAATGAGATCGGGCTTTAAAGAGAGTTCCACGGGTTTGCTCCTATCGATGGCAGTACGGACGACGAGAAAGTACGTGCATTCTGCTAAGGGCGTGCGGTCGCGTCTATTATCCTTACAGGTAATATCATTCCCTCTTTCGGCGGCCTAATATGATTTCCGATCCGGGACCCTGGCCACGTCGGCCGGCGGCGCCAGCGTCCAGATCAACCAGCATGCCTGGCAAATTCCTGCCAGTCTCGCGGCGATTTACCTATTGCTTGATTCTTGTCACGCACGATGTCGAGGTTCAGGCAAAACGAGGTGCGGGTAGGGGCGTCCAGGCATGAAATTGCCCACTTTAAATCACAGAAGAGCCGAACATGACAAATCCGAAACTAGAAGTCCTCACTCCGCAGAACAGCCAGATCATCTTTATCGATCACCAGCCGCAAATGGCCTTTGGCGTCCAGTCCATCGACCGCCAGGTGCTCAAGAACAATACCGTCGCCTTGGCCAAAGCCGCGAAGATCTTCGGCATTCCGACCACCATCACCACCGTCGAAACGCAAAGCTTTTCCGGACATACCTATCCTGAACTGCTGGACGTCTTTCCCGAGTTGCCCCTGCTGGAGCGTACGTCGATGAATTCGTGGGATGACCAGAAAGTGCGTGATGCGCTTGCCGCGAACGGCCGCAAAAAAGTTATCGTCTCTGGACTGTGGACCGAAGTCTGCAACAACACGTTTGCACTGTGCGCGATGGCGGAAGGCGGGTATGAAATCTACATGGTTGCCGATGCTTCCGGCGGCACTTCTAAGGAAGCGCACGACTATGCGATGCAACGTATGATTCAGGCCGGCGTCGTGCCGATGACCTGGCAGCAAGTACTACTTGAATGGCAACGCGACTGGGCTCATCGCGAAACCTATGACGCCGTAATGAATGTCGTGAGGGAACATTCTGGCGCCTACGGCATGGGCGTAGATTATGCATACACGATGGTGCACAAGGCTCAGCCGCGCTCATCGAGCCATGAGACGCTGGCTCCGGTTCCTGCCCGCTGATTGTCAGCCTTGCATCGGTCGCCGGACAACTACGGCTTCGCGACTGATGCATTAACATCCATCCGGGAGTTCATATGAAGTTGTATCTGGTTTCCTTACTGACGGGATTGCTGGCCGGAGTGCTCTACTCGGTGCTCAATGTACGTTCGCCTGCGCCTCCTGTGATTGCCCTGTTGGGTCTGCTCGGCATGCTCGTAGGCGAGCAGATCGTGCCAACCGCAAAGCGCCTGGCCTCAGGCGAACCTGTGACGATGTCCTGGTTCCGCGCCGAATGCGTGCCCAAAATTATGGGCGCTCCTTCCGACAAGCCGGACTCCGCAGTCGTGGCCTCAGGCGCAATGCAGCGCGATTCCTAATGCCGGCCTTGCCAGTCCAGGTCTTCACTACCGGTATATCTCCATGGTATGCCGTAACGAACCCGTAGCGGCCGCATTTTTCGCGTTACAATCAAAAAACATAGATCCTTATCTGGCGACATACACGCACGTGCGCAGTGAGTCCCAATGCAGCAGCTGGAAACTTCTACGCTTTTTTCCGATCCGGAACCTATTTCCAGTCAACCCACTCGAGGCGCAACATGCTTGACCCATCAATCGACCAGAGCCTTATTGCCATCGTCGATGACGAACGTTCCGTACGAAGGGGGTTGAGCAACTTGCTGAAGTCCGAGGGTTACCTGACCGAGTGCTTTCCTTCCGGTGAATCCTTCCTTGCATCCGACCAGCATGCCAAGTTTGATTTCCTGATACTAGATGTCAAGCTGGGAGGAGTGGATGGCTTCGAAGTGCGGCAGCATCTTGCCGACTCCGGAGTCGATATTCCGGTCATCTTCGTTTCCGCGGTCGGGGATGAGCTCACCAGGAAGCGTGCATTGGGATCGGGAGCCATCTCGTTTTTCCACAAGCCTATCGACGTCGACGCCCTGTTGGGCGATATTCACGCAACGCTCGTCGGGCGGGGGGATGCCAATGAGGAGTGATGAACTGGAACTCGACAAGATTCCGCAGTCCGCAAACCTAAACACTTTGGGCGCCCTGGATGCCAGTTCGCTCGACGGCTTCGTATTCGAGCCGATCCGGCAGGATGGCGTGCTCTCACTATACCGAGGCCGTCATCAGCACGCCGAAGCAAGCGTGCTGGTGGCGCAGGCGGCGACAGCCGCCGACGGCGTCGAAGCCGCGCTCAAGCTCGCCAATGAATACGCATTGCGGGATATCCTCAATCCCACCTGGGCGCTGGTGCCACGCGCCTCCATGCTGTGGCACGGCGGTCCCGCGCTGATCTACGATGACATCGGCGTCGTGCCGCTCGATGAAATGCGGGCCCAGCTCATCGAAGTCGACGTCTTTCTGGAGTGTGCCGCCGCCATCGCAGGGGCAGTCCGGCACATGCACGCAGCCGGGATCCAGCATAACAATGTTAAGCCTTCCAATCTTCTTGTCGGAAGCGAGGGCAATTGGCTCATCACCGGTTTCGGCGGGGCATCGCGCATCTCCGGCGCGGACCCGCGCGATCAACCTAAGATACTTAGCACAACTTTCGCCTACATGTCCCCCGAGCACACGGGGCGGACCAGGCGCAGGACTGATACCCGCAGTGACTTGTATTCGCTTGGCGTGATCTTCTATGAACTGCTCACCGGACGATTGCCGTTCAATCTGGGCGCGGATGCCGACAGCGCCGACTGGATACACCAGCACTTGGCCAGCGAGCCAACGGCGCCGCACCTTGTGCTTCCCGGAATTCCCGGGCAACTTTCGGCATTGGTCCTGAAACTTCTTGCCAAGAACCCGGACGCCCGTTACCAGACTGCAGCCGGACTGGAGAGCGACCTCAAGCGCTGCCGTCTTCTCTGGGCGAAGGCGCACCGCATTGAGGAATTCCCGCTCGGCTCGCACGAGACGAACGGCGAGCTGATGTTCGGCGACAAACTCTACGCTAGGGATACTAGCCTGCAGTCCTTGCTCCGCGCCTTCGACCATGTCGCGGCGGCGCGCACGCGTGCTCTCGCAGTGGTGCACGGGCAGTCCGGCGTCGGCAAGTCCGCGCTGTTGTCGTCCTTTTTCGCGCAGTTGCGGCTACGGCACGCCTGCGTGGCCACAGGCAAGGTAGACCAATATTCGAAGGACTTGCCTTATGCGGTCATCGCACAAGCATTACACAGCTTGGTCATGCATATCGTCGCCCAGTCGGACGAGACGGTGGCTTTTTGGCGTCAGCGGCTGCTGCACGCGCTCGGCGAGCATGGCGACCTTGCATTGAACCTCGTTCCAGCGCTAGAACATCTGGTCGGTGATGTTGCGCCGGTGCCCGATTTGCCCGCTCCGCAGGCACAGATCAGATTCCGTGCTGTCATGCAACGTCTCCTCGGTGCGTTTGCCTCGCCCGGCGAGCCGCTGGTGCTGATAATCGACGACCTGCAATGGATCGATCCGCCATCAATGCAGCTGCTTGAGTATGTGATGAGCTGCGCCGAAGACATCCCGCTGCTGCTGATTGCCGCCTACCGTGATGAAGGGGGGACCGCGGACCCACTGTTCGAATCCATGCTCGACAGCCTGCATTCACAGTCAAGCTCGGTCGTTGAAATTACTCTGGAGGGCTTGAGTGCGAAGGCCATCGAACGCATGATTGCGGACTTGTTGGGGCAGAGCCCCCGCGAAGTACGCGACCTGGGCCGCCTGATCTACGAAAAAACGAACGGTAACCCGTTTTTTGTACGACAGTTCGTCAAGGCCATCGTCGACGATGGCCTGATTGTATTCGATGCGGCGAAAGCGGAATGGAGATTCGATCTGCCTGCGATCCGCGAGACGACCTATACCGACAACGTGGCCATCCTAGTTCTTCAACGCTTGTCCCGCATGCCTCCCGACACAAGATATCTGCTCGGCGGACTGGCATGTCTCGGACGGCATACGGCCGTCGAGACACTGGCCCGGCTTCATTCCAGAAGCGTAGCGGAAGTTGGCGAGCTGCTGGAGCCCGCGCTGAAGGCGGAAGCCGTATTTTTTTCCAGGGACGGACTCGGATTCTGTCATGACCGCGTGCAGGAAGCGGCCTACATGATGATCAATGAGGACCAGCGGTACAAACTTCACCTAGCCATCGGACGGCAACTGCTGGACGTGGCGATTGCCAGCGACCATGATGAAGACCTGTTCCGAGCCTACGACCATCTTGCCATCGCTGCGCCGCTCATCGTCGACAAGGCCGAAAGGCTCGCTGTCGCTAACCTGGGATTGAGCGCAGCAAAGAAGGCCAAGCGTGCGATCGCATACGACTCCGCGATGACTTACATCCATACGGCGCTGTCGCTGGTGAATGGCAACTGCAGCGGCGATGGCTCAGGACTCGTCTTTCCATTGATGCTGGAGCTGGCAGAATGCAAGCTGATCTGCGGAAAACTCTCCGATGCCGGCCGTGTCGTCGACGATCTGCTGGCGAGGCCAGCGCCGGCCGCGGACAGGGCCATGGCCTTCTGCCTGAAGACTGAACTGCACCTGCGCCGGTCCAACAGCGGCAAGGCCGTCGACACAGCGCTGGAAGGCCTACAAGGCCTTGGCATTTTCATTGATCGGCATCCGACTGAAGCCGATTGCGCTCTTGCTTACCAAAGCGTAGCCGTTAAGCTCACCGACCAGCCGGAGCAGGTATTGCTTGCGCTCAAGCCCTTGCAAGATACGGAAGTGGAAGCGGCGTTGGCCTTGCTGTCGGTACTGTCAGTTCCGGCAAGTTTTACTGATGACCGTCTTCAGTTCTTACAGCTATGCCATACGCTTGATCTAACTCTCAAGCATGGTATGACGGGGGCAGGGACAGTTGCACTGAGTTGGTTCGGAGTACTAGTCGGCCATCGTTTCGGCAAATATCACGATGGCTTCCGGTACGGTCAGCTATCGCGCGCATTGGTCACGAAACATCACTATCTGGATTATGAGGCGAAGACACTGCTTCCTCTGGACCAGCTGAGCGTGTGGACCCAGCCGCTCACGTTCTCAATCGACTGTGCGAAAGCGGGCTTCACGGCGGGCGTCGCGCATGGGGATACGACGATGGCGTGCTTCGAATGCTGCCATCTGGTGGCTAATTATCTCACGCGCGGCGATCATCTCGATTCGGTCTGGGCTGAAGCCGAGCGTGGGTTTTCCTTCGTACGGCAGGCGGCGTTCCAGGACGTGGAAGCCATCCTGAGCATACAAATGCGCTTCATCGATAATCTGCGCCGCAGCGACTCCTCGCCTTTTTCAGGCAATAACATTTTGCTGTCCGACCTAGATCTGCTGACGGGAAAAGACAACGAACGCATGCCTACGCTGTTGTTCTGGTTCTGGTTGTACAAAGCGATCAGCCATTACCTTGCGTCCGAATTCGAACAGGCATGGATGTGCCTGAACAAGGCAGAACATTTAGCCTGGTCTGCTCCTGGCCATATCCATCTGCTCGATTTCCATCTTTTCTATGCGCTCACGCATGCCGCCCGAGCCGCCTCTACGGGCGACGTTGAAGCGGCTCGCGCAAAAATCCGGCCGCATTACGACAAGATCGCCGAATGGGCAAGCATCAACCCGGGCAGTTTCGCGGACAAGGAAGCGCTCGTTCAGGCTGAGCTGGCCCGGCTGGACGGCGATCCTTGGAAAGCGCTCAATTTGTATAGCAAGGCCATTCGCCATGCCGAGGAACAGGGGTTCGTGCAGTACGCTGCATATGCACATGAACTAGCGGCGCGGCTTTACCTCAATGCAGGCATGCAAACCGCGGGCGAAGCGCATCTTAACAGTGCGCACAATGCGTACCGATGTTGGGGGGCGACCGCAAAAGCAAAGCAGCTGGAACTGCGCTATCCGATGCTGCTGCAAAAGCGGGTTAGTCCATTTCATGCGACGGTCGCCATTGCCGAGAGTACGGAAGGACGCGATATGGCCAGCGTGATCCGGTCGGTACGTGCGCTTTCGGAAGAAATCCATCTGGATAGCCTGATCAAGGTGCTGATGACGACAGCGATCGAGCATGCAAGCGCCCAGCGCGGTTTCCTGATCCGCTTGCAAGAAGGGACTCCCTTTATTGCCGCTTGCGCCGAAACGTCTTACTCGGGGGTTGCCGTGAAACTGGTTCACGATGTGCCCGGCGCCGGCGACTTGCCCCTGTCCATACTGCAGACTACGATGCGCACCCTGCAGCCTGTGCACTATGCCGGCAGCATGCTGCCGAGCCCGTTCATGTCAGATCCTTACCTGCAGGACAAGTTGGATTGCGCGGCGATGTGCATTCCCTTAGTCAAGCGCGGCGAACTGGTCGGCGTGCTGTACCTAGAGAACCGCATGATGTCGGAGGCCTTTACCGATTCGCATGCGAAAGTACTGGAAATTCTGGCGGCCCAAGCCGCGATCTCGCTGGAAATTGCAAGACTCTATTCCGAACTGATGGAAGAAAATACGCAGCGCCGCAAGGCCGAAGGCGCGCTCAAGGCCAGCGAGGCGACCCTGGAACTCGGGGAGCAGATCAGCCATACCGGCAGCTGGCATTGGGACCTCGATCAGAATGTCGTCAGCTGCTCGGCGGAGTTTTGCAGAATTTTCGGACTGGACATGCAGAAGCGTCGCCTGCCGTTTGACGAGGTCATTGCTCATATCCACCCCGACGACCGTTCAATGGTACTTGATTCTTTACATTCAAGCACCGTCGAGCAGAGAGCCATCCACGTTGAGTACCGCATCCTGCGTGCAGATAGCAGCATCCGCTACTTGTTCGGCGTTGGCAAGCCGTCCGGCGGGGAAGACGATGCGGTCAGTTACGTCGGCACTGTTACTGATATCACCGAGCGCCGTGCTTCCGAAGATGCTTTGCGGATTTCCCAAGCCGAACTTGCGCGCGTCACGCGTATTACTACGGTAGGGCAGCTGACCGCCTCGATTGCACATGAAATCAACCAGCCGCTGATGTCTATCGTCTCGAATGGCGGCGCCAGCCTGCGCTGGCTCGACCGGAACCCGCCGGAACTCGGGGAGGTGCGTGCCGGCTTGAGCGAGATTGTCAGCGAAGCCGGGCGCGCCGGCCATATCATCCGTAGCTTGCATGCATTGACCCTTAACTGCGGCCCGGTCATGGGACCGGTCGATCTCCATGATACGGTTCGCCATATTCTAGCCATTGCCCGTAGCGAGATCGAGCGGCGGGCCGTGTCCATTGAATTGTGTTTAGCAGCGCATGCCTACGAAGTGTTGGGCGACAGCGTGCAACTGCAGCAGGTATTGTTGAATCTTGTCGTCAACGCGATAGACGCCATGAGTGAAGTCGTCGGCCGCGCCCGCGTGCTGTCGATATCGTCGCATAATGTGGAAGAAGGCCAAATTCTGATTTCCGTGCAAGATACGGGTGTCGGCCTGAGCGCCGAAGCGAAAGAAAGAATTTTCGATCCGTTCTACACGACCAAGCGGCACGGCATGGGCATGGGGCTTGCGATTTCGCGCTCGATTGTCGACGCTCATCGCGGCCGCCTCGAAGCCTCCGCGGTTGAGCCCTGCGGCAGCATCTTCTCCTTGGTGCTGCCTCTTGTCGAGGCGGGCCATGAAGCAACTCGTCCTGAAGTAAGATGACAGGGATTTGGTGCGCTAATGACGAACGGCGTGTGGCAATGCAAAGAGGAAAGTCATGGAAAAGCTAGTTTTCATAGTCGATGATGACAAAGCCGTGCGAGCTTCTGTGGCAAGGCTTTTACGTTCGGCCGGACATGCCTCAAAGGAATTTGCGACGGCGGAAGAGTTCCTTCAGGAACCGTCCCACGCTATGCCTGCCTGTCTTGTCCTCGACATGCGTCTAACCACGGCCAGCGGATTCGACGTGATCGAAGCGCTGGCGCTCAAGGGCAGTACCTTACCTGTTATTTTCATTACAGGATATGGATCAATTCCGATGAGCGTACGCGCGATGAAGGCAGGCGCCCAGGAATTTCTCACTAAGCCCATCGATAGCGAAGATTTACTTCGGGCAGTCGACGAGGCGCTTGTTAGTGCCGAGGTCAACTTCCATGCGCACCGTGATCTGCTGGAATCCAAGCAGCGCTACACCACGCTCACCCAACGCGAGCGTGAGGTTCTTGGCTTGGCCATTGGAGGTCTGATGAATAAGCAAATCGCCATGGAGTTGGGCATCCAGGAAGTGACCGCCAAGGTGCACAAGCAGAAGGTCATGGAGAAGATGGGAGCCAGAAATCTGGTGGGCCTAGTGAAGATCGCTCAACGCCTCAATATTCCGAGCACCAAGAGCCGCTACACATCCTAGTCATTCTCTCTGCAGCGTTAAGTCGTTACGAGCTTGAACTGAAGTTAGCAGATAGCGAAGCGAGATTTGATATTTTTCTTTCGAGAAGTTTTACTTCGAAACGATGCGGATAAGGATGACTTCTTATAAACCAAGCATGAACGCCGAAGACTGTGGCTGGTCCAGCAACTTTGGTGGTTGCCCAGGAGCAGTATTCTGGTTGACGTTTTTCACGGTGAATTAATACTGTATGAATGTACAGTATACTGTTGCAAGCCTTGAGGTATATGCCTTGCGGAGGATCAAGCGAAATGTTTAATCAGACACCATCCCAGCTTATCAGACACGTCGTGCCGTATAAACCTAGTTATGTGGCATGACAATGATTAATCCCACACCGGACACACTTGAGCTCGGCGCTGTGTATAAGCCAGATTGGGACGAGCGACTCATTCGAGTAATTGCGTTCGATAACAACGTAGTGATGTATGACGTATGGTGGCCCGGTGTCGAGGGCTGGGGGCTGGGGAAACTTACCGGGAAAGTTGCCTACTACAGGATTTCAACCCAGTTATTGTTGGCACGCGCCTCTTACGTCAGAACGGATGAGTATTCGGAACTTGAATTCAAAACAAATCGTCCTGACCTGCCGTTCTCATTCTCGCAATCCACGGCATTAAATTGGTATGACCAAGTGCCAGAAAATATCGAGCGCCTTGCTCACATTTTTGAGGTATGTGGCGAAGGTGCAGGAGCTGCATGTGCGCCGTGTTTAGGCACCGCCCAGGTATATGTTTCTCCTTTTGGTCCTAAAGGCAGCAGTAAGCCAGCTATTTTGATAAAGGCGGACGACGGTAACGCGTTCACAGTAGCGGAATTGCTTTGGAATGCATGGCAATTGCAGTTGCCAAATCTTCGTGAAACTCGACTTACCGACGGTGTTGGGCTGTATAGGTTGGGGTTGCAAAAGCAAATCCCTTCCTACTACATCTGGGGCGCGAAAAGCCGCCTTGAAGAGGCCAGTAGCAATGCGACATAACTCGAAGCTCGACACCGACGCCTTTGGCGCTGGTCAACGTAATCGTTATACGTCATATTCTTACTGAAACTTATTTATGGATGAACTCAAAAAGGCTTCGGTATCAACGGCTTTACGCTATGCCGTTCCGGGAATGGCATTGGCAGCGATCGGATATGTCTTTGATCTGGGACGCTCGAGCAACGTGTTAATGATGATCGGGGCGGCAATGCTTGTCGCCGCGCGCCTAACGCAAATTATGATTAGTGCAGAAGAGAAGAAGCGAAAGGATTCGTAACTGCACAAACTTTGTGCGTTATGATGGTAAGCATAATAATGCTTAACGTGGTATTCAGTTTTGACGCACGCCGCGCACCCCAATTGAGCGTTAAGAATATAGACTACACATGACCCAATACATCAGCAGTTTGAGACTGCTAGTTTTAATGCCAGCTTTTATTCTCTTGGGCTGCGCTACGGTTTCATCCAATAGCCAACGATTTGTAAAATCGGAACAGCCATTGCCTGGCCACGCACGGCTCTATATTTTTCGACCCAGTTTTTCTTCTGTTGACCGATATGACAGTCCAACCTTACTAGAACTCATTCCATAAATAGGTAGTCGATGCTTTTTTCGGATTCGTATGGTTTTTCATCATGTCACGAAGAGAAGAGCTTACCGACGAGCAATGGGGGCTACTGGAGCCGTTGCTTCCCGTAACAGCGCGGCGACTCGATGGCCGTGGTCGACCTGAAGTCCACAGCGATCGGGCAGTACTCAATGGCATTTTGTGGGTATTGCGTACCGGGGCGTGCTGGGCCGATCTTCCCGACCGGTTTCCTTCCGGGTCCACCTGCTTCAGGCGCTTTAGTCGCTGGGTCAGAGCCGGCG
>NZ_JBHTDH010000016.1:0-98033 GCF_042666555.1 Herbaspirillum sp. GCM10030257 | reverse complement strand
TCCGCGACAATGCCTTGTCGAAAGCACGTTTCGAATTCCGCTGGGAAGACCAGTTCAACATCGGTCTCGACCCGGACAAGGCGCGGGAATTCCACGACGAGACGCTGCCGAAGGATTCGGCCAAGGTTGCGCATTTCTGCTCGATGTGCGGCCCGCATTTCTGCTCGATGAAGATTACCCAGGATGTGCGTGACTACGCGGCCAGCCAGGGCATCTCCGACGAACAGGCGCTGAAGAAGGGCATGGAAGTCAAGGCCGTCGAGTTCGTCAAGAGCGGCGCGGAAATCTATCGCAAGCAGTAAGGGCAAAGGAGCACAACATGGAAATCGACTTGAATGGAAAAGCGCATCCGGTCACGGCTCCCTGCAGCGTGCAGGACCTGATCGTCTCCTTCGGTTTGCAGGGCAAAGGCTTAGCCGTTGCGATTAATCGCAACATCGTTCCGCACCATCAGTGGGAACTGCATTTACTGCAGCCACACGACCGTGTCGAGATCGTGCACGCCATTGGCGGCGGCTAGCGGGAATTGTCGACAGAGATTGATGCAATGTACCTAATCTGAAACGGAAACAAACATGACATCTCATCAAGAGACCCAAAGCAGTGCGGCGCATGATGGCTTCACCATCGCCGGCAAAACCTATCGTTCACGGCTCCTGGTCGGCACCGGCCGATATCGCGACCTGGAAGAAACGCGCACCGCCATTGAAGCCAGTGGCACGGACATCGTCACCGTCACGATCCGTCGCGTCAATATCGGCCAGGCCGCCGACGAGCCCAACCTGCTCGATTACGTGCCGCCGTCGCGCTACACGATTCTTCCCAATACCGGCGGTTGCTACAACGCCAAGGATGCGGTCTACACGCTGAAGCTTGCACGCGAGCTGCTTGGCGGGCACAAGCTGGCCAAGCTGGAAGTGCTGGGCGATGAAAAGACACTTTTTCCCAACATGCCCGAAACACTGAAAGCAGCGGAGATACTGGTCCGGGATGGCTTCGATGTAATGGCCTATTGCAGCGACGATCCGATCCAGGCAAGGATTTTGGAAAGCATAGGCTGTGTCGCGGTGATGCCGCTGGCTTCGCTGATCGGTTCAGGCATGGGCATCCTTAATCCGTGGAATCTGTCGCTGATCATCGAACAATCAACGATCCCGGTGTTGGTCGACGCCGGCATCGGCACCGCATCGGATGCGACCATTGCGATGGAACTTGGCTGCGACGCCGTACTGATGAATACCGCCATTGCCGGCGCCAAGGACCCGATCCGCATGGCACGCGCCATGAAACTCGCCGTTGAGGCCGGACGCGATGCCTATCTGGCTGGGCGCATGCCAAAACGCTTTGCCGCAGCGCCGTCTTCACCGATGGCAGGACGCGCGACATGAGAGGCTTGTATCTGGTGACGCCGGACTGGCACGATACGGCGAAATTGATCGATATCACCGAACAGGCATTGGCTGGCGGCGCATCGCTCGTGCAGTATCGCAACAAGACTGCCGACGCGGCACTGCGCTACGAGCAGGCCGTGCAATTGCAGGCGTTGTGCCGCCGCTATGTCCGTCCTTTCATCGTCAATGACTTCGTCAAACTTTGCGTCGAACTCGATGCCGACGGCGTACATGTCGGCGCCGCCGATACGCCGGTTGCTGCCATCCGCTCGGCCATCGGCAATGACAAGATCATTGGCGCGACCTGCTATGGCGATCTCGAAATTGCGCGCCAAGCCTGGCAAGCGGGCGCAAGCTACGTGGCCTTCGGCGGCTTCTATCCTTCACCCGTGAAGAATTATCCTGTCACCACGTCACCAGGCATCGTCAACCAGGCAAAGGCACAAATCACGCTGCCGCTGGCTGTCATCGGCGGCATGACAGCGGAGAATGCAAGGCCGCTGCTTGCTGCCGGCGCAGACATGGTCGCCGTCATTAGCAGCATTTATCTGGCGAAGGATCCGCTCACCGCGACACGTGACTTTGTTACGCTATTCGATGCCGCGGTATCAGCGGACCGTATCGTCGACGAGTAATACCAGTCCCATGGGTCACTGGGCCACGCCTGGCGCTTCAGAGTTTTGAGGAGGATGAGGTCTTGCTCAAGCGGCGCAAAGCTTGACGCAAGAGGCATTGCAGCGGCTGCAACGATACAACGCTGACCTTCTGGCGAGGGGGAAGAATGACGCTTCTACGCAGATAAGACGCCATCCGGTCAGTATGCAAACCGTCGTTGGGCGGACGTGGCCGCCACTGAAGGTATGTCATGAGTTGGGATTGGTATAAATGCAGCAATCACGCTGACGTAACAAAAAACAAAAGGGACGGGGTTGAAGGCACACACATTCGCCTTCAACCCCGTCCCTTTCTGTGTTGGATAAGGATTATCCCTGCTTTCCCCGGAAAATCAGATGCCAAGCTGCGATTGATCGACCGGAGCCGGGCGGACAGCAAAGGCGCTGGGATCGATCTTGCGCATCTTTTGTGTCAGCACATAGAGCACCATCAACACCCCAACGCTGCCTAGGCCAAACCAGAACGACAAGCGCTGCTCGGCATCGGGTGACACACTCATCGCGCCGAGAATGAGCAGCATCGCGCCGATGGCGAAATAAGTGAGATAAGGAAACAGCCACATGCGAACCTTGATGCGCTCCGGGCTTTCTCGTTCGAGACGAGCACGAATGCGCAATTGCGACACTGCGATCAGCAGGTAGACGAACAGGATTAGCGTGCCATAGGAATTGACGATAAATGGGAACACTACGTCGGCCGACACATAGGACACGCCGATCGCGGCATACGCAAACAAGGTGCTGAACAGGATCGCGCGCACCGGCACGCCGTTTCTGCTGAGCTTGACCAGGCTGGTCGGTGCGTCGCCGCGACGTGTCAGCGCAAAGATCATGCGCGACGAGGCGTACAGGCTGGAGTTCAGTGCCGACAAGACCGCCGTCAGGATGATCGCATTCATGATGTGCGACGCATACGGGATGTTCATTGTTTCCAGCGCACTGACAAAGGGCGTGGTGATCGCGTCGGAATTCCAGGGCACGATGCAGACGATGACGAACAGCGATGCCACATAGAAAAACAACACGCGGTAGATTACCGAATTGGTTGCCTTTGCAACCGCCTTTGCCGGATCGGCGGTTTCGGCGGCGGCGATGGTGACGATCTCCGCACCGGAATAGAAGGCCGTCGCGGCGACCGCGCCGCTGAGTACAGGCGCCCAGCCATTGGGTAGGAAGCCGCCAGCGCTGAGGAAATGGCCCAGGCCCGGTACGCTGTTGGGCAGCATGCCGGTCAGGAACAACACACCCAGTCCGAGGAAGACGATAATGGCTACGACCTTGATCGATGCGAACCAGAATTCGAATTCGCCGAACGACTTCACGGAAAACATGTTGAGCAAGGTCATCATCACCAACAGGCCGAGGCTGATGACCCACGGCGCCAGGTCAGGCAGCCAGAAGTTGATGAGCTTTGCGCCGGCAATGGCTTCCAGCGCGACGACCACCACCCAGAAGTACCAGTACATCCAGCCGCTCATGAAGCCGAGGAATTGTGACACCTTGGGCCGGTCTTCAAATGCCACTCTGGCGTATTCATAAAACGAACCGATGACCGGCATCGAGGATGCCAGTTCGCCCAGCATGCGCATGATCAGCACGACCAAGGCGCCGGTCAGCAAAAAGGACAGGATGACTGCGGGTCCGGCGGCCTTGGCGACGACGCCGCTGCCGACAAACAGGCCGGCGCCGATGACGCCTCCTATCGCAATCATGGTCATATGGCGCTGCTTGAGGCCGTGCTGCAAGCCGCCGGATTGGTCTTTCTCGGTAATCATGCTGTGCTGTCTCCTGTACTGCGGTGACATATCGGTCGTTACGATGATCTTGTCGATATGCCAGCTATTCATTTTTCGTTTCTCTATATCTGATACAAGGCGTTCCAAAAATAGAGACTTGATTCAATTTACGCGACCAAAAAGGCAGCGTCAATATCTATTCAAAAAATTTAAGACATGTACTTTCCTAATAAAAACGAATGATCCAAATAGTTTTTCCGAGTAGAAAAAAGAGCTGCAGCCGCGTGCCATCATGGCCGCTACAATCAGCTTGAAATTGCCGAACTGTGCATCGGCACGCATTATCTTTGGGCTGTACAGGACGGAACTCCTGTCATTGGCATAGCAGTGAACAGGCTCGTGGGCTAGCTTCTTGAAACTGCTTTCATTGCCCTTGGCTTCGTTCAGATATGAATGTTGGAGATGAAATCGATGCGCAGGCGTGCCGTTGCAGGAGCCTTGCATGAAGCGGTCGTTGCCATGAAATTTTGGGGAATGCAGTTGCTCGGGAGCAGACATGATGTCTGCTCCGGCAACCGCAACGAGTGAGAGACTATTCCCGCCGCTTGTGGCGCAGGAACGGCCTTTCGTCGAGCTTCACACCTTGCCCTTCCATGGCACCAGGGCGTTCTCGAGATAACGCATGAGCAGGTCGAACGCAAACGCGAAGAAGCCGATCACGATGATGCCCATGATGACGACATCGCTGGCCAGGAATTCCGATGCGCTCAGCACCATGTAACCCAGCCCGCGGGTCGATGCCACCATTTCGCCCGCCACCAGCGTGGTCCAGCCCACGCCGATACCGATACGCATACCGGTAAAAATTTCCGGAATGGCGGCCTTCAGGATGACATGACGGATCACTTGCAGGCGCGTGGCGCCCATCGAGTACGCAGCGTGAATCTGTTCTATCGATACCGAACGCACGCCAGCGCGGGCGGCAATTGCCATCGGCGCAAAGATCGCCAGGAAGATCAGGTAGACCTTGGAGAACTCACCGATCCCGAACCAGATGATCACCAGCGGCAGGTAGGCCAATGGCGGCAACGGCCGGTAGAACTCGATCAGCGGATCGAAGATGCCGCGAGCGAAGCGGCTCACCCCCATCAGGATGCCGATCGGTATGGCGAGCGCGCAGGCCAGAGCAAAAGCGCCGAAGACCCGTGCCAGGCTGGTGGTCGTATGTTCCAGCAAGGTGGATCCGCCAAAGCCCTCGTTGACGGCAAGAATGAACTTGTCGAACACCGCTTTTGGCGAGGGCAGGAACAAAGGCTTCACCATGCCAGTCGCCGTGACTACGAACCATAAGGCCAGTACCACCACGACTGTCACCGTGGCGATGGTGCTGGCGCTTCCCTGCCCCGGCGCACCGAAGGCTTCACCGGGCTGCGCGCTGCGCTTGGCAAACATGCGCGAGAACATGCCCGGGGGCGCGCTTGCCTGCTTTTGCAGTCCTGCCTGAACTTTGACTTGGCTATGCATATTCCGCTCCTTCTTTGCTCGAAACCGCGCGTTCGTCGCCGTAAATGATGTTCAGTACGGTTTCCCGCATCTTGATGAAGTCCGGACTCGACTTGACGGCGCGCGCGTCGCGGCACTCCAGGAAGCGTTTGTTGAAATCGAGTTCATAGGTATGGGTAATGCGGCCAGGACGCGGAGACATCACGATCAGGCGGTTGGCCAGGAACAGGGCTTCATCGACGCTATGCGTAATAAAGAAGAACATCGTTTTCGATTTCTTCCAGATATCCAGCAGCAATTCCTGAATGGTTTCGCGGGTGAGCGCATCGAGCGCGGCCAT
This sequence comes from Herbaspirillum sp. GCM10030257, assembly GCF_042666555.1. NCBI lineage: Bacteria > Pseudomonadati > Pseudomonadota > Betaproteobacteria > Burkholderiales > Oxalobacteraceae > Herbaspirillum > Herbaspirillum sp. GCM10030257. The sequence continues at coordinate 92,389 of NZ_JBHTDH010000016.1, read as the reverse complement.
CGGTTCATCCATCAGCAGCATCGACGGGCCGCAGGTCAGCGCACGGGCAATGCCTACGCGCTGTTGCATGCCGCCGGATAGCTGGTAGATCATGTGCTTGTGAAAATCCTTGAGGCCGACGAGTGCCAGGTTTTTGGTGGCGATCTCGCGTCGCTGCGCTTTGGCCACACCTTGCAGCTTGAGGCCGAATTCGACATTGTCGATCACATTCAGCCAGGGCAGCAGCGCATGCTTTTGGAACACCACGCCACGATCAGCGCCGGGACCTTCGATCTTGCGACTGCCCAACAGGATCTCGCCCTTGCTGGGACTGATGAAACCGGCCATCAGGCTCAGCAAGGTGGTCTTACCGCAGCCGGAGGCGCCGAGCGCGACGACGAAATCGCCGCTGTTGATGGTCAGGTTGATATTGTTCAGCGCGTGAACTCGTTCGCCCGCAGTCTTGCCGGGGTAGATCACGCTGACGTCTTTTACGTAGAGATTTTCCATGGTGTCCTCATTTCCTCGACAGCATCGTAAGGCCGCAGGGCATCGCATTGCCTGCGGCTGCGGCCTCCGTGCGACAGCGATTACTTCAGTTTCATTGCCGCTTCCACATAGCGGGAAGTGACATAGTGTCCATAATCCTTGGCAACGGCATCGATCTTGCCTTCGGCCTTGAGGAACTGAGCGGTCGCCTGCAATGCCTTGGCGACACCGCCATTGGCACCACCGCCAAGCCATGCTGGCGAAGCCTGGTCTTCCAGCGAGGGATAGGCGTACAGCGCAACCGATGCAGCAACATCCTTGGCCTCGGCACCGGAAAGCTTCACGTTCGCCTTCACCTGCGGCGAGTCGATGGTCCATGCTTTGGGATTGCTGCGGTAGTCGGCATCGGCTGCGGCCAGCACCTTGACGAATTTCGCCATGAAGTCGGCGTTGGCTTCACCCCATTTGCGCTCGACCGCCATGCCGTCGAAGGTGGCGCGGCCTTTCTTGCTCAGTTCGCCGGACGTGACCATGACCTTGCCGTTCTGCTTGATCTTGCTCAGTGCCGGGTCCCAGACGAAAGCGGCATCGATGTCGCCGCGTTCCCAGGCGGCAGCGATCTGGTTCGGCTGCATGTTGAGCAACTTCACTTCGGTCGGCTTTACGCCCCAGAGTTCGAGCGCGTACATGGTGTGGAAATGGGTGGTGGAGACGAAAGGCACGCCGATCTTCTTGCCTTTCAGATCGGCCGGCTTGGCGATGCCGGAGCCGTTGCGCGCGACCATGGCTTCGGCTTCGTTGATGTCGTCGACGATCCAGAACAACTGGAGATCGACACCGCGGCTGACTGCGGCGGTCAAGGGGCTGGATCCGATCACGCCGATATGCACGTCACCGGAGGCCATGCCGGTGGCGACCTTGGCGCCGGAATCGAACTTGCGCCAGTTGATTTTGTAGCCGGTGGTTTTTTCGATTTCACCGCTGGCGATGGCAACGAGGAAGGGGCCATTGATCTCCTGATAGGCGATCGTGACTTCCTTTTGTTGAGCCCAGGATGTGCTGGCTGCGGCCGCCACTAGCAATGCTGCGGCGGGACGGAGGGTACGGCGGAAGATACTGAGGATGCTGATCATGTCTCTACTCCAATGTCGTTGTCATACAAAAAGGTTCTTCATTCCAGGACGGCTCCGGAAAGAGCCGGGCACCGCTTCCAGCACGCCCTACTTCTGAAAATCGACTTCATGCATTGGCAGCAGCGCATATGCTTGCGCTTTGGCTGCCGGCCGGTCTGCGCCAGCCTTCTTCGGACGCCGCCGTCACCGGCGACTGTCCATCGTTCGTTTTTATGTTCTGTTTCTTGGTGAAGCCTCGGCTTGGACCGGCAACCGGGTGAACGCTCCCGGCTGCCGCGCAGCCATCCGGCACAAGCCAGCCGGCGTTTAAAGCACCTCGTCTTTCATGTGATACCAGCGGTACAGGAAACGCTGGCCGATACGGCGGAACGGCGCGAACAGCGGCGACTCGACCATTTCCATCATGTTCGGGAAAGGCAGCCGCGATTCGAAGATAGGCAGATTGGGACCCGTCTGCTTTCCGGCGATGCGCTCAGCCATGCGGCGTCCGGCCTGCGCCGAATACATCACGCCATTGCCGCCGTAGCCCAGCGCGTAATAAATCGTCTGCGTCGGATCGGGCTGGACGATGCGCGGCATCATGTCGTGGCTAACATCGACCCATCCCCACCAGGAATAATCGATCTGTATGCCCGTGAGCGCCGGGAACTTGCGGTACAAATCACGGATGAGGAAATTCTCGTACTTCTTTTCCGGTGCATCGGTGCCGGTAATGGCGCTGCGGCTGCCGATTTGCACGCGTCCGTCGGGCATCAGCCGGTAGTAATGACGCAGGATGCGGGTATCGGTGATGACCTGCGTGGTGCGGAAGTTGCACGCTTCGATCTCGGCCTGGGTCAGCGGGCGTGTCACGATCGAATTCGACAGGATGGGCATCAGGCGGTTTTTCAGCTGCGGATGCAGTCCCTGCGAGGTATAGCCGCCGGTGGCGACCGCCACCGAGCGTGCACGTACGACGCCGCCGGGCGTGCGCAGATAGTGGATACCGTTGCGTGTTTCCCATCCTTGTACCGGGCTGGATGGATGCACCTTAACGCCGAGCGCGCGGGCCTTTTTCAGATAGCCGAATGCCAGCTTGCCCGCATGGATGCCGATGCCCTCCGGCTCGTGCATGGCGCCGGCAGCTTCCTTGTCATCGACATAGTCGCGCTTGACTGTTTCGGCGTCAAAGATACGCGCGTTGTACTTGAACACCTCACGCAGGATCTTCGCTTCCTTTTCCAGCACCGGCATGACTTCCGGGCGGTGGGCGATATACAAGTGACCGCCTGGCTGTGGATCGCAGGCGATGTCTTTGGTGATTTCCTTGAAGGTTTCCATGCCTTCGCAGACTTCGGCATGCAGTTTCAACGCCACATCCAGGCCGTAGCGAGTGATCCACTGCGAGCGCTTGAGGCGGCCCGAGGCGCACTGCGCCTGCCCGCCGTTGCGCGTGCTGCATCCCCAGCTGACGCGATTGGCTTCCAGCACGGTGGCCTTGATGCCATGTTCCTGCGCGAGGAAAATGGCGCAGGTCAGGCCGGTGAATCCCGAGCCAATGATCGCGACATCGACATCGATGTCATGCGTAATGGGACCGTCGTCCGCGGGCGGCTCTCCTGCAGTACCGATCCAGTAGGTAGGGGCATAGTCCCTGCCCTGTCCCGGTGTGTCCGAGACCAGGGGATCGTAGGCCGGATCATAGGGCCTTGATGGCGCCGTGGTGCGGTCTTCAGTCGCTAGCAGCTTGGCGGCGGTGGTAGTCATGTTCGTCTCCTGTGGCAGTCGCGCTGTGAATGCCGCTCAATTGCTGCCTGTTGTGACCGGCGGACGATCCTTGCGGAACGCGTTCTTGACCGCGATCTTGCCGTCCCGGAAGGTGAATATATCGACCATGCGTGCTTCGATACGCGTGCCGTCCGCTTTGGTGCCGCTAAAAGTGGACTCGGACACGCCGTTGTCGCCGACAACGAAATGGCGGGGATTGCGCCATGCCGCGTCGGGAAAGGTCTGCCACGCCAGCTGGAATCCGGCGCGCACCTGGTCGCGGCCAATGAAGCTCTTGCCAAGTACGTCGGGACCGGCTACCGCGTGGAATTCGCAGTCGTCCGCCATAAAAGTCATGAGGGCCTCGATGTCATGACGATTCCATGCGTCACTAAAGGCTTGAAGGAATTCCACGCTTACGGCGTTGGTCATGGATGCTGGCTCGATCATTGTTTTAGTCTCCAAAACTACTTTTGATACAAATCGTTCCGAATTCCGATATTGAATGGAATTTAAGCTTCCGCTTTGTACATGTCAATACGTTTTTTCTGAAATCGGTACTAAACACGCCTTTTTTCGAAATATCTCTCCACAGCACCGTGGCGGCTTATTAAATTAAACCGGTGACAGCCTGCTCCTTTAAAGCAAGGCTGCCCGCATGTCTGTGCTTAAGGCCTGTCGTCGTCAGACGTAATCCTTGTATTTATCGAGGAAGCGCACTGGCTTGGACAGCGCATCGCGGCGGAACGGATCGCCCAGTTCACGCGTGCACATGATTTCCACAATCGTCGTCTTGCCATGGTTCATCTGCAAGTCGATCGCCTTCTTCAACGCCGGCCCCACATCTTCCAGCCGGTCCACCCGGATCCCTTCGGCCCCCATCGCCCGACCAATCTCGGCAAAGCTCTGGTTGTCCAGCTCCCCCGCCACAAAGCGCCGGTTGTAGAAATCGACCTGGTTCTTCTTTTCCGCACCCCATTGCCGGTTATGGAACACCACCGCCGTCACCGGTATGTTGTGCCGCACGCACGTCATCGTTTCCATCAGGCTCATGCCCCAGGCGCCATCGCCCGCATACGCAATCGCCGGCCGGTGCGGTGCCGCCACCTTGGCGCCAATGATGGTCGGGAACGCATAACCACAATTGCCAAAGCTCATCGCCGCAAAAAAGCTGCGCGGCTTTTCAAAGCGCAGATAACTGTTGGCCACCGAATTGATGTTGCCGATATCGGTCGATACCATCACATCGGCCGGCATCGCCTTTTCCAGCTCGCGCAACACCTGGCGCGGATGCAGGTAATTGCCCGGCTCCTGCTCCTGTTCGGCAATCATGTCCAGGCTGAACGGGTCGGTCTCATGGGTCCAGTTGTCCAGCTCCTTTTCCCACGCCGCCTTTTCTTCGGCAATCTCGGCCGCCCGCGCACTGCGGCTGCCGTCGCACACCAGCGTCTTGCCGGCCAGCCGCTGCGTCAAGGCCACGGCCGCCGCCTTGGCATCGCCGCAAATGCCCACTGAAATCTTTTTCACCAGTCCCAGCATCTTGTGGTCGGCATCGATCTGGATGATCTTGGCATTCTTCGGCCAGTAATCCATCCCATGCTGCGGCAAGGTGCCGAACGGGCCCAGCCGCGAGCCCAGTGCCAGCACCACGTCGGCGCGTGCAATCAGTTTCATCGCCGCCTTCGAGCCCTGGTAGCCGAGCGGGCCGCACCACAGCGGATGGCTGGCCGGGAACGAGTCATTGTGCAAATAACTGTTGACCACCGGCGCGCCCAGCCGCTCGGCCAGCGCCTTGCACTCTTCGACCGCATCGGCCATCACCACGCCGCCACCGGAAATGATCACCGGGAACTTGGCCTGCGCCAGCAACTCGGCCGCTTCATTGAGGCTGTGTTCGCCGCCGGGGCCGCGGTCGAGCCGGCTTGGCTGCGGAATCTCGGTCTTGATTTCGCCATAGAAATAATCGCGCGGAATATTCAACTGGGTCGGGCCCATTTCCGACATCGCCCGGTCAAAGCAGCGCCCGGTGTATTCGGCCATGCGGGCCGGATGGGTGACGTGCCCCTGGTACTTGGTGAATTCCTCGAACATCGGCAATTGATTGGCTTCCTGGAAGCCGCCCAGGCCCATGGTCATGGTGCCGGTCTCGGGCGTGACGATCACCACCGGGCTGTGCGCCCAGTACGCCGCGGCAATGGCGGTGACGCAATTGCTGATGCCCGGACCGTTCTGGCCGATCACCACGCCATGCCGGCCCGACACGCGCGAATAGCCGTCGGCCATGTGGCCGGCGCCCTGTTCATGCACCACCGGAATCAGGCGAATGCCGGCCGGGGCAAAGATATCCATCGCATCCATGAAGGCCGAGCCCATGATGCCGAAGATGTCGGTGACGCCGTTGGCGGCCATGGTTTCGACGAAGGCTTCGGACGGGGTCATCTTTTGCGGGCCGGTAGCCGCGGGGGTGGCCGGTGCGGCGGGCAGGCGGGAAGAAGGGGCTTGGTCGGGCATGGCAGTCTCCTGTGCGTTAAATTCATGAAATCGGTACAAAACGTTCCGATAAACGTGTTTGAACAGAATTTACGGCCACAAAAAAGAAATGTCAAATTCTTTTTCAAAAAACGGTACAATTTTCACTTGAAAATGAAATTCACCCCTAATGAGGTCGCTATGGACATGATTTCCTTACCCAAATCCGAACCTGAAAAGATCGAAGGCGACACGCCGACGATGCGGCTGTTTTCGCTGCTGGAAGTCATCGCAGAAAAGGACCAGCCCTTTACCCTGCAACAACTGGTAGAGGAAACCGGATTACCCAAACCGACGTTGCACCGGATGCTGCAGCAGCTTGAGAATGTCGGCGTGCTCCAGCGCGAGAGCGATGGCCGTCACTACAGCACCGGTGTGCGTTTGCGCCAGCTGGCATCGAACATTCTGATCAACAACACTTTCCACGGCGCGCGCCGCATCATCCTGCGCCAGCTGGTGGAAGAAGTCGGCGAAAGCTGCAACCTGACCGCGTTCACCGGCAGCGAAGTGGTCTATCTGGACCGCGTCGAAACTGCCGCACCGCTGCGCTTCTACCTGCATCCCGGCTCCCGCGTGCCAGCGCACTGCTCTTCCAGCGGCAAGCTGTTCCTGGCGCAACTCACGCCGTCACAGCGCCGTCGCCTGCTCGCGCACATGCCGCTGACCCGCTACACCAACAAAACCGAAACCGATCCGGCCAAGCTGGAAAAGGAACTGGAGATAGTGCGTCGCAATGGCTATGCGCTGGACGATGAGGAATTCTTGCCCGGTCTGCTGTGTGTCGCGGTGCTGGTGCCCAATCCGGCCGGGCGCTCGAATCTTGCGGTCGCCATCCAGGCGCCGATCATGCGGCTCACGCACGACAAGGCATTGCATTTCCTGCCCGCCCTGCAGCGCGCCGCCCAAGCGCTTGCCGCGGTCGAATCCGAGACAGCGCAAAGTACGCAACATCATGCCAAGACCGGCACCTAAATTCGTGAATTGAAGAATGCAGGCGCCCGGCGCCAGGAGACCCACCGTGACAGATACACTCCCTACCCAACCGACGCGCATGCTGTCGGTCCGCGAGCAGTTCGGCATCGATATCGACATGATGGTGCCGGCCTTCGAACAACGCGACGACCATGTGCCGGAAATCGACAGCGCATACCGCTTCAACCCGGACGTCACGCTGGCCATCCTGGCCGGTTTCACCCGCAACCGTCGCGTGATGGTGCAAGGCTTGCACGGCACTGGCAAGTCAACACATATCGAACAGGTCGCGGCCCGTCTCAACTGGCCTTGCATACGCGTCAATCTCGACGGCCATATCAGCCGTCTGGACTTGGTCGGCAAGGACACCATCGTGCTGCGCGATGAAAAGCAGGTGACCGAGTTCCAGGAAGGCATCGTGCCCTGGGCGCTGCAACGACCCGTCGCGCTGGTCTTTGACGAATATGATGCCGGGCGGCCCGACGTCATGTTCGTGATCCAGCGCATCCTCGAGCGTGATGGTAAGTTTACGCTGCTCGATCAGAACCGCGTGATCCATCCGCATCCCTGCTTCCGCCTATTCACCACCTCGAACACGATTGGATTGGGTAATCTCAACGGCATGTATCACGGTACGCAATTGCTCAATCATGCGCAGATCGACCGCTGGAATATCGTGGCAACGTTGAATTATCTGCCGGCCGACGAGGAAATCGCCATCGTGCAGGCGCGCGTACCCGCGCTGGCCGGTGACCGCGGCCGCCAGCTGGTGGCATCGATGGTGGCCTTGGCTGACCTGACGCGCAAGGGATTTGCCGCCGGCGACCTGTCCTGCCTGATGTCGCCGCGCACAGTCATCACCTGGGCGGAGAATTGCGAGATATTCGGTGATACCGCCCTCGCGTTCCGCCTGTCTTTCCTGAACAAGTGCGATGAAAGCGAGCGCAGCATCGTCGCGGAATACTATCAACGCTGCTTCGGCGCGGAACTGCTGGAATCCTTCCTCTGCGAATTGCGGGCCTTGCCATGAGCCAGCCGCCGCGCTACACCCGCAGGCAGCAAAAAGCCGACGAGTTGTGCGCGAGTGTAGTTCGTGCCTTGAGCGGCGAGAAGGACGTACAGTATCGCGGCCGGCGGCTGCATCGGGGACAGCGCCCGCTGCCGGTACACGCACCGCATCTGCATCCCGATCCGGAACATGACGACTTTCCCTCGTTTCGCGGAACGGCGGACAGCATCGCACTGCGCCTGCAATACAGCGATGCACAACTGCACGCACAGTCCCGCCCTTCCGAACCGATCGAACGCCTGATCGTGGAAATGCTGGAACAACTACGCGTGGAGTCGCTAGCACCCGACAGCATGCCCGGTATCGGCGACAACCTGCGCTACCGCTTCATCGCATGGTCGCAAGCCTTTCATCTTTCGGGCGTGGCCGAGAGTGAAGTCGGCATCCTGCTCTATACCCTGTTCCAAATCTGCTGGTCGCGCCTGCATGCCCGGCCGGTGCCGGAACATGCGGAAGACTTCATCGAGGCCACCCGCGCGGCCATCGTGCCGGTGCTCGGCGATCATCTCGCCGGCCTGCGCCGGTATCGCACAGACCAGGCGCGGTACCTCGCTCATGCCTGTGCCATCGCCTCCGTTGTGGGTGGCATGATTCGCACAAGTGGCGCACTGGAGGGCGAGGTACGCGAGGATGAGCCGGACAAGAGCCGCACGGCGATCTTCCGTCTGCTCCTGAACTTCGACAGCGAGGACGCCGGCACGACCGCATCCGCACCGCTCGGCCAAAGTAAGGCGTTCCTGGATTCGGAACATGGTTATAACGTGTTCACCACGCAGTACGATCGGCAAGAATTTGCACGTTCGCTGGTGCGCCGCGAACTGCTTGAGGAATACCGCGACCGGCTCGACCGCAAGATCGCCGAGCATGGCATCAATCGCGCGCGCCTGGTACGCGAATTGAAGGCGCTGCTGTCGACGCCGCGGCGCGACGGCTGGGCATTCGGTGAAGAAGAAGGCTATCTTGATGGCAGACGGCTGACGCAGCTGGTCAGTTCGCCGGCCGAACGACGACTGTTCCGCAAGGAACAGCATAAGCCGCATGCCGACTGCCTGGTGAGCTTCCTGATCGATTGTTCAGGCTCGATGAAGGCGCATGCGGAGCCCGTCGCGATCATGATCGACGTGCTGGTACGTGCGCTGGAACAAGCAGGCGTATCTACCGAAGTGCTCGGTTTCACCACCGGCGCCTGGAACGGCGGACGGGCGCAGCGTGACTGGACACGCGCGCGGTCTCCGAAAAACCCCGGGAGGCTCAACGAACTGTTTCATATGGTCTTTAAGGACGCCGATCATCCATGGCGTCGCGCACGGCCGGACATCGCGGCCTTGCTGAAGGCCGACCTGTATCGCGAAGGTATCGACGGGGAGGCGGTCGAGTGGGCATGCAGGCGCATGCAGGGCCGGGCTGAAAAAAGGCGTATTCTGGTCGTCATCTCTGACGGCTGCCCGATGGATACCGCAACCACGCTTGCTAATGACGAGTTCTATCTGGCCAGCCATCTGAAGGAAGTGGTAGCGCGGCATGAACTGCACGGCGACGTGGAAATCTGCGGACTGGGTGTAGGCCTCGATCTCAGCACATACTACCGACGCAGCCTGGCCACCGAGTTGCCGCAGTCGCTCAACAACGAGCTGTTTTCCAGCATCGCGCAATTGATTGGCGGACGCCGCCGGTATTGATGCCGGCGCGCGTCCTCACTAATGGTCAGACACGCCTTGTTTTCTGGTTGCGTTTGAGCAGCGCTGCGTACGGCTCCTTCCCCCTTGCAGGGGACGGTTGGGATGGGGCGGGCCGCGCAGGCTAGTAAGGTCGAGCATATGACTACGATGATTTACCTCATTACCCCCACCCTACGCCGGGCGCCCTAACCCTCCCCCTGCAAGGGGAAGGGTTAGGGCGCATTCCATGCGCAACCCGAACATCGGCGTGCGCCCGACTACTAACGCGATTGCGGCAAGGGCACGCGACGCAACTGGTCGACATTGCTCGCATCACCCCGGCCGATCAAGAGTGCAGCGACCGCCGATACCACACCCGCAAATATGACATAGCCAACGATATGCCATGGCGCGCCGCCGCCGGTCTTCAGCAAATATGTCGCGATGATCGGCGTCAGGCCGCTGGCGAAGATTCCCGAAAACTGATAGACGAATGAAATGCCGGTGTAACGCACTTTGGCATCGAACAGATCGCAAAACAGCGCCGCCTCCGGACCGTAGACTGACGCATACAGGATGCCGAACGGAATCACAATCGAGAGCCACAGCACCAGGATGTTATCGGCATTGTTCAACATCAGCCAGAATGCCGGCAGCGATGAAAAACCGGTAATCAGCGCGCCCCAGAAAAATACCTTGGTACGGCCGAGCCGGTCAGACATGCGCCCAAAGAGAGGGATGAAGAAGCACATGACGATCGCTGCCGCCATCACGCCGATCAATGCCTGGGTCCGGTCGATCTTGATCGTGGTCGTCAGATAGGTAATCGAAAACACGCCGAAGATGTTGAAGAACACGCCGTCGATATAACGCGCAGCCATCCCCTTCAACACATTGCCCGGGTAACGCTTGATCATGTCGAAAAACGGGATCTGCGTTTCAGCATTGTGCTCTTTCACGGCACGGAACTCCGGTGTTTCCATCACGTTCAGGCGAATCCACATACCGATGAAGACCAGGGCTGCCGACATGATGAAAGCAACGCGCCAGCCCCAGGACAGGAATTGAGCGTCGGTCAGACTGTAGGACAGCAGCGCCACCACGCCGGATGCCAGGCACAAGCCGATCGCCAGGCCAATCTGCGGCAGGCTGGCATAAAACCCGCGATCCTTTTGCGGCGCGTATTCATAGGCCATCAATACCGCGCCGCCCCATTCTCCACCCAGGCCGATGCCCTGAAATATTCGCATCAGCAGCAACAGGATTGGCGCCCAGATGCCGATCTGCTCATAGGTCGGCAATACCCCGATCAGAAACGTGGACACGCCCATGATCATCAAGGTCATGACGAGCATGCTCTTGCGGCCGATCTTGTCGCCGAAATGGCCGAAGATGACACCGCCCAGCGGTCGCGACAGGAAGCCGACGGCAAAGGTGCCATAGGCCAGCATGGTCGACACCAGCGGATCGCTACCCGGAAAATACAGCTTGTTGAAGACGATACCGGCAACGACGCCATACAGGAAGAAGTCGTACCATTCGATGGTCGCGCCGATGACGCTTGCCATCACGACGCGCCGTAATTCTTTTACCTTGTTGGGCTGATTGGACATGTTGTCTCCTATCTGTTTTAAATATATGAAAACCCATCCCCACCGGGACGACCCCGGTGCGGCACAGCCAAATCACCTGCTTGTGAACTCCTGTTCTTCGAACACCTAGCGTTACGCAGTAGAGCCTTGATCGGCGCTCTTACGCTCCTACCCCATATTCTTTATGCTCTTGTGGGAACTCTTGTTGCGATTGAGACGCTGAGCCCGCCCGCATGATCTGCCTGGCGTCGGCAATGATCATGTCGGCCGCTTTTTCGGCGATCATGATGGTGGGCGCATTCGTATTACCCGACACAAGTTCCGGCATGATCGACGCATCGACGACACGCAGGCCGGCAATACCGTGCACGCGTAAACGGTGGTCCACCACGGCCATGGGATCGTGCCCCATCTTGCAGGTCCCGCTGGGGTGATAGATCGACTGGCTGAAACGCCGCGCCGCATCCAGCAACTCTGCATCGGTCTGGTACTGCGCCCCGGGCACGAATTCGGAGACGATATGCGGCGCGAGGGACGGCGCCGCGGCGATCCGCCGGGCGACACGGATGGCATCGACCGCCACCGCCTGATCGCGTTCATCCGACAGGTAATTCGGATAGATGCCGGGGTATGCGAGGGGGTCTGCCGACTTGATCGACACATGGCCGCGGCTGTACGGACGCAACTGGCATACCGACGACGTAAAAGCGGAAAACCTGTGCGCACCTTCGCCCGGTTTATCGGCGCTCAGCGGCTGCATATGAAACTGAATGTCCGGCCTATCGACCGTCGGGTTGGACTTGGTGAAAATGGCAACCTGGCTGGCGGCCAGCGTCAATGGGCCGCAACGGCCGAATACATACTGCATGCCGATCCACAGCTTGTGAACCAGGCTGTTGACCTCGTCGTTAAGGGTTTTCAGGCGGGTCTTGAACACCAGGCGGATTTGCAGGTGATCCTGCAAATTCTGGCCTACCCCCGGCAAATCATGCACCAGCGGCACGCCGACACTTTGCAACAGCGCACGCGGGCCTACGCCGGAGCATTGCAGTATCTGGGGCGAACCGATCGCGCCGGCGCTCAGGATGACTTCCTTGTTGCACATAACGCGGTGCAGGCGGCCGTCGTGACGATATTCAACGCCTGTCGCCTTCTTGCCTTCAAATAGCACGCGCATGGTCTGCGCCCGGGTGATCACCTGCAGGTTCGGACGTCTCCTGGCGGGCCGCAGGAAGCCTTTTGCCGTGCTCCAGCGCAGGCCCTTGCTCGCGGTTTGCTGGAAATAGCCGACACCTTCTTGCGTCGCGCCGTTGTAGTCCTCGTTAAACGGAATACCGATGTCCTTGGCGCCCTCAATAAAGCAATCGGCGATCCGCCGCCGCAAACGCAAATCGGATACCTTCAGCGGTCCGCCGACGCCGTGATACTCGCTGGCGCCACGCTCCTGGTCTTCCGACTTCTTAAAGTAAGGCAGTATTTCCTTGTAGCTCCAGCCGGGATTGCCTAGCTCTGCCCATCGGTCGTAGTCCTCCTTCTGGCCGCGCACATACAGCAAACCGTTCAGGGAACTGGAGCCGCCAAGGACTTTTCCGCGCGGCCATTGCAGCTTGCGCCCCGCGATGCCGGCATCGGCCTCCGTGACGTAACACCAATCGAGATTCGGATCATGCATGGTCTTGAAGTAGCCGACCGGAATATGGATCCAGGGATTGCTATCCTTCCCTCCCGCTTCAAGCAGCAACACGGTGGTGGTCGGATCCTCTGACAACCTGTTGGCGAGCACGCAACCGGCTGATCCGGCGCCCACCACGATGTAATCGACACTACGCGACATTGTTCTTGTCTCCTTCTGGACGGTGCATGACTTCGGTCCACTAAACCGCCATCGCGGTTATTTGCCCAACTATTTTTTCAATACATTTGAATATTTTGGAACCGTATGTTTCAATTAATAAGACTCCCGTGATCACGATTCAATGAATATTTCGCCCAGCCTCGGAAAATGAAACAGAAAATGGATGAACTGTTTCAAAATCACGACCCGACCGACTCGCGGGGCGAAGATGCGCGCGGCTTGCGCGTGCTACGCCTGATCGAGCATCTGGCGAGCGCCAGTCAACCGATGACACTGTCGCAGCTGGCGTTTCGCATGCAGGTTCCGAAGGCGACGATGATGCGCACGCTGGACAGCCTGGAGCGGCACGGTTATGTCCTGCGCACCTCGGTTGATCGCGGCTATGTACCCGGCGCTGCGGCAAACAATCTGGCGGTGACGGCCTTGCGCAACAATGCGTTCGTCCGCTCCTGCCGTGCGACGCTCGGCAAGCTGGTGGGTTTAACGGGAGAGACCTGTAACCTGACCATGCAGGAAGGCAATGTGGTGGTATATGTCGATCGCGTCGAGACTGACGAACCGCTACGCCTTCACTTATTGCCGGGAACGCGGGCGCCAATCCATTGCACTGCTAGCGGCAAGCTGTTTCTCTCGCGCTTGACGCTGCTGGAACAGCGCAGGCTTTTGTCGATGATGCCTCTGAAACGGCTGACGCCGAAAACCATCACCGATCCGGCGCTCTTGGAGGCGGAACTGAATCGCATTGCAAAACGCGGCATCGGGATCGACGATCAGGAATTCGTGCTCGGCATGGTCGCTGTTGCCGTCCCCATTTGTGCCGCCGACGGCCGCATCCTTGCGGCGGTCGCCTGTCATGCGCCGGTCGCGCGCAAATCGGTGGACCAATTGATGGATTACATACCCAAGCTTGAAGAAGCAGGACTGAAGCTGCAGCCAGTCCTGACAGGGTGACGCTGAGACGACAGGCGTCCGCCGGTTGTGGCGGAGAAGCAAACCGACGCTTCCCCTGCCGACATCAGAACATCATTTCGACGCCCCGGTGGCCGTTGCCACATACTTCGCCAGCGTGCCGATCTGTTCTTCACTTAATCCCTTGAACGCCGGCATCTGTCCGATCCCATTGCGCAAGGCTTTTTCCACGCGTGATGCATCGGGTCTGAGTTCATCCAGATTGGGGCCGATAGCACCCTGCGCCCCGGCGTGCTCCAACGTGTGACAGACCGCGCAAGCGGGGACCGCAGTCTGGTTGAACAGCTTCTTGCCCGCGTCCATATTGGACTCGGCCAGGGCACTTCCCGCGACGAGTGAAGCAAAGGCGGCAAGCAATGCGCCTGCCCTGTTTCTGAAGTTGTGCGGCATGGCTGTCCTTTAAACAACTTGGATGGTCAGCGCGTGATCGCGCCAGCTGGTGTTGTTGTAGCCCGCCGCGTTTTCCATGCGTTCCTCCGGTTGTCGATTGCCCTTGGCGTCGGTCGCGCGGCATGCCAATGTGTGCGTCCCGGCGGAAAGCTTCACCGGCAGCACAAACTGTCGCCATGCATAACGGCCAAGATCGGGGCCGACGAATTTCGCCGCCTGCCAAGTTTTACCGCCATCGACGGAGACTTCCACGCCTTGCACCGCATGGACGCCGCCGAAGGCGACGCCCTTGACCTGCACCAGGCCTGCCGAGAGCGGACCACCTTCGGGAGCGGGACTGTTGATCCAGGACTTGACATTCATCTCCCACACCGATGGCTGGCTCGGGTCGCCCTTTTGTCCCGGTGGAGAAATGCGGTAGCCGGTGCGCTGTATCGCGGCGTCGGTCTGCTCGGTGGTAAAGGCCAGACGCCTGACGTACTTGATGTTGTTGACGCCGGAATAGCCGGGCACGATGAGGCGCAGCGGTCCCCCATGGGCCAGCGGGATGGGAACGCCATTCATTTCCCAGGCCAGCAGCGCATCCGCCATGGCGCTCCTGGGCACCGAGCGTTCGACCATCACGCTCTTGGGGTCAATACCATCTGGCAATTTCTCACCGCCGGTGCCGGTCATGTAGGCCGCGCCATCGACCATACCGCCGAGCGCTTCCACCACTACGCGCACCGGCACGCCGCTCCATACCACGCAGCCGGCGGCACCGACCTGCCACGCCGTGCCGCTGGGCTTGCTGGGGAAATACCCACGGCCGTTGCCCGAGCACTGGAGCACAGTAGCCATCGTCTCCAGTCCCAAGGTCTTGAGTTCCTTCACGGTCAGCGTACGCGGATTCTTGACGCCTTCCACGGCGATCTCCCACCCATCACGGTCGGCGACGATGCTCGCATCAGGCGCGGGGAGATTGTTGCGGACATAGAGTTGTTCGGACGGCGTGATGATGCTGCTGCCGAATGCGCTGCGCCGGGTTTCCAGCGTGTTGCCGGTGTGGACGATCATGGCATTCGGATCCTTCCACGCGACATAAGGCGGCAAGGGCTTGCCCGGTGCGGGCGGCGTAGCTGGCGCATTGCCGGTACTGGCGGCCCTGGCCAATCCAGTCATGCTCGCCGCGATCGCGGTCGCGCCACCGGCCATCAGTCGGCGGCGTGCGGTGTTGATGGTTGTATCTGAAGGAAGCGATGCGTTTTTTTCTGACATTCTTGTCTCCTTGTAGTGCGTGGTATGCGACCTGATTGACATGCAACGGAGGGCCCTACGCCGTCCGTGCAAGAAATTGCTATGCGATAGACGTCTGTGCCTGAACGACCGTGACGGCAATGACATGATATACATCGTCGGCACTGCAGCCGCGCGACAAGTCATTGGCCGGTTTCTTCAATCCCTGCAGCAACGGCCCGATAGCGACCGCGCCACCGACGCGCTCGGCCAGCTTGTAGCCGATATTGCCCGCATCGAGATTAGGGAAGACTAACACGTTGGCCCTGCCCTTGACTGCGGAATTCTTGATTTTGCGGTCGGCGATTTCAGCCACGATCGCGGCGTCGAGCTGTACGTCCCCGTCGATGGCCAATTCGGGCCGCAATTGTTTGACGCGCCGCGACGCGTCGCTCACCTTGTCCACCAATGCGTGGTGAGCGCTGCCGCTGGTGGAGAAGGACAGCATGGCCACGCGCGGCTCTTCCATCAGCAAGCTGCGCGCACTGTCAGCGGCAGCCATGGCGATCTCGGAAAGTTCTTCCGCATT
Source organism: Herbaspirillum sp. GCM10030257 (assembly GCF_042666555.1). Lineage (NCBI taxonomy): Bacteria > Pseudomonadati > Pseudomonadota > Betaproteobacteria > Burkholderiales > Oxalobacteraceae > Herbaspirillum > Herbaspirillum sp. GCM10030257. Next base: position 76,204 of record NZ_JBHTDH010000016.1, on the reverse strand, counting down.
CGGATCAACCACCAGTCCGCAGTCGGAAAAGATCAGGCCACCCTTGAGCGTGTGAAAAGGCTGGCACAGCATCATCAGGAAGAAGCTGGAGACCAGCTTGAACGAAGGCTGCACGCCGATGATCTGGATCGCATTACGCACCACGTCGGCGGTCGTGTGCACCGCGCCCGCCACCGAACCATCCGCATCTCCGCAGCGAACCATCAGGTTGGCATAGCACAGCGGATCGCGCACCTTGTCGCGCGCCTGTTCCAGCGTCATGCCTTTCGCTTGCCGTAATTTGTAGAGTTCCTGCGCATACGTTTCCGCATGTGGCGAATCGGCCGGATCGATCAGCGCAATGCCGGCGAGATCGATTCCGTTTTCCCGTGCAGTGGTCTCGGCCAGCGTACGTGCACCGACCACGGCGATATGAGCACAGCCTTCGCGGCTGGCACGTGCGGCAGCGCGCAGCACGCGTTCATCGCCGCCCTCGCACAGCACGATGCGCTTGGGCTTGGAGCGTGCGGTATCAATAATTCTATGCAGGGCCTTCATTCGTTCCCCTTACTCGATATGCGGTGACTACGGCTTCGATGTTAAAAAAGACTGCCGAAGCTGTTCGATCCTGAGTTCAACTTCGCTTCGGCAATCAAACCCCTAGATAGCGGGGGGCAGGAAGCTTCGCAATACGGCGTTTCCTACGTCGTCGTCAGACGTAATCCTTGTATTTATCGAGGAAGCGTACTGGCTTGGACAGCGCATCGCGGCGGAACGGATCGCCCAGTTCACGCGTGCACATGATTTCCACAATCGTCGTCTTGCCATGGTTCATCTGCAAGTCGATCGCCTTCTTCAACGCCGGCCCCACATCTTCCAGCCGGTCCACCCGGATCCCTTCGGCCCCCATCGCCCGACCAATCTCGGCAAAGCTCTGGTTGTCCAGCTCCCCCGCCACAAAGCGCCGGTTGTAGAAATCGACCTGGTTCTTCTTTTCCGCACCCCATTGCCGGTTATGGAACACCACCGCCGTCACCGGTATGTTGTGCCGCACGCACGTCATCGTTTCCATCAGGCTCATGCCCCAGGCGCCATCGCCCGCATACGCAATCGCCGGCCGGTGCGGTGCCGCCACCTTGGCGCCAATGATGGTCGGGAACGCATAACCACAATTGCCAAAGCTCATCGCCGCAAAAAAGCTGCGCGGCTTTTCAAAGCGCAGATAACTGTTGGCCACCGAATTGATGTTGCCGATATCGGTCGATACCATCACATCGGCCGGCATCGCCTTTTCCAGCTCGCGCAACACCTGGCGCGGATGCAGGTAATTGCCCGGCTCCTGCTCCTGTTCGGCAATCATGTCCAGGCTGAACGGGTCGGTCTCATGGGTCCAGTTGTCCAGCTCCTTTTCCCACGCCGCCTTTTCTTCGGCAATCTCGGCCGCCCGCGCACTGCGGCTGCCGTCGCACACCAGCGTCTTGCCGGCCAGCCGCTGCGTCAAGGCCACGGCCGCCGCCTTGGCATCGCCGCAAATGCCCACTGAAATCTTTTTCACCAGTCCCAGCATCTTGTGGTCGGCATCGATCTGGATGATCTTGGCATTCTTCGGCCAGTAATCCATCCCATGCTGCGGCAAGGTGCCGAACGGGCCCAGCCGCGAGCCCAGTGCCAGCACCACGTCGGCGCGTGCAATCAGTTTCATCGCCGCCTTCGAGCCCTGGTAGCCGAGCGGGCCGCACCACAGCGGATGGCTGGCCGGGAACGAGTCATTGTGCAAATAACTGTTGACCACCGGCGCGCCCAGCCGCTCGGCCAGCGCCTTGCACTCTTCGACCGCATCGGCCATCACCACGCCGCCACCGGAAATGATCACCGGGAACTTGGCCTGCGCCAGCAACTCGGCCGCTTCATTGAGGCTGTGTTCGCCGCCGGGGCCGCGGTCGAGCCGGCTTGGCTGCGGAATCTCGGTCTTGATTTCGCCATAGAAATAATCGCGCGGAATATTCAACTGGGTCGGGCCCATTTCCGACATCGCCCGGTCAAAGCAGCGCCCGGTGTATTCGGCCATGCGGGCCGGATGGGTGACGTGCCCCTGGTACTTGGTGAATTCCTCGAACATCGGCAATTGATTGGCTTCCTGGAAGCCGCCCAGGCCCATGGTCATGGTGCCGGTCTCGGGCGTGACGATCACCACCGGGCTGTGCGCCCAGTACGCCGCGGCAATGGCGGTGACGCAATTGCTGATGCCCGGACCGTTCTGGCCGATCACCACGCCATGCCGGCCCGACACGCGCGAATAGCCGTCGGCCATGTGGCCGGCGCCCTGTTCATGCACCACCGGAATCAGGCGAATGCCGGCCGGGGCAAAGATATCCATCGCATCCATGAAGGCCGAGCCCATGATGCCGAAGATGTCGGTGACGCCGTTGGCGGCCATGGTTTCGACGAAGGCTTCGGACGGGGTCATCTTTTGCGGGCCGGTAGCCGCGGGGGTGGCCGGTGCGGCGGGCAGGCGGGAAGAAGGGGCTTGGTCGGGCATGGCAGTCTCCTGTGCGTTAAATTCATGAAATCGGTACAAAACGTTCCGATAAACGTGTTTGAACAGAATTTACGGCCACAAAAAAGAAATGTCAAATTCTTTTTCAAAAAACGGTATTTTTCGGTTTAATAAATGAGATATTTTTGCGCTTAGATGTTGCCTAGATGTCTAGATGTCTAGATGTCTAGATGTCTTTTCCAGCAGCTTGAACGTTAGCTAGCAGTCACCGGATGCTGGTACGTCGTCCGACCGGAAAGGCAACATGGAGGCTGGCTTCCCCGCATATGACGTGAGGTTGGCCGGGCGCTTTTAATGCAAAAGATCCGACAAAGCGACAACCAGAAATTGAGATCGCGTAGCCGGACGTAATGCGTGTCGGTACAGTCCGGCCGTACGCGCATGACCGCGAACACGCGTGCGAGCTTTGATGCGACGCAGCGATGGAAGCAGGCGCATTGTGTTAACGTTGATCGCGTTGCGTCGGCACGAACGGCAGATCAGTTGGCAGTAGGTCGATATGAGTGACATGCAGGTGGGAAGGCTGGGTCGCGACCCAATACCCCGTTTCTGCGATATCGGCCAAGGTCAGCGCCTGGTATGCACCGCCCCCGCTGTCTTTCCGATCCAATGGTGCCGCGGACTCTTCTCTATGCCCCAAAACAATACAGGTTGCATGGATGCCCGCATCCACCAGTTCATCCGCGAGAATCCACATGGCGCTGTCCTGCACGCGCTTCGTCCGGTCGCAAACCGAATACCGACCATGTCCGCCTTCATGATCTGCGATTGCGAAGTTCAGTATTCGGCTGCTGCGCTGATACCTTAAAAAAGGCAGTACGGGACGTATGGTATTGAGCAGCACATGTGTACCGGTTTTGACTGCGCTGACAAAATCAGTCGCCTGTGGCGCTAGCTCGGCGGCTGTTTTCATGCCTGTCGTATTGACGTGCACGTCAATGTCGTGAAAGCTGATGGGGAGGCTTGCCATCGCCGCCCCAAGTGACGGGCTGCTCTCCGGTTCGATGACCGGGCCATCAATTAGAATTTCAAGAGAGACCAGAAAGTGAAACAGTATATGGCTAAAGCGTTTCAGAATAGCGATGCGTCCGACACCGGTTCGACGAATCACGGTGAAGACGCGCGTGCCCTGCGTGTCCTGCGCTTGATTGAACATCTTGCAAACGCCACGCAGCCACTGACGCTTTCGCAACTTGCATCCCGGCTGGATGTGCCCAAGGCGACAATGATGCGCACGCTTGATCACATGCAGCGGCACGGCTACGTTTTGCGTACTCCTTTCGAGGGAGGTGGTTATGTACCCGGTACGTCGGCCACAAGGTTGGCGCTTTCAGCCTTGCGCAATAATGCATTAATCCGTGTGTCGCGGGCAACGCTCGGCAAGCTGGTCTCAATCACTGGTGAAACGTGCAATCTCGTCGTTCCCGAAGGAAACAACGTTCTCTACGTGGATCGTGTTGAAACCGAGGAGCCGCTACGGCTGCAACTGCTGCTAGGCACGCGGGCTCCGATGCATTGCACGGCGAGCGGCAAGCTGTTTCTTTCGCATTTGTCGTTGTTTGAGCAGCGAAGATTGTTGTCGACGATGCCACTCAAGAAACTGACATCCAAGACCATTACGGACCCTGTGGCGTTGGAGCTTGAACTCGCACGTATCGCAAGATCCGGCATCGGCGTAGACCATGAGGAATTCGTGCTTGGAATGGTTGCCATCGCTGTACCCATTCGGACATCAAATGGCAATGTGGTGGCTGCCGTGGCCTGTCATGCTCCGGTCGCACGCAAGTCGATTGGTGATCTGCTCGAACATGTGGGCGAGCTTCACAACGCCGCATCAGCGCTGGAACCCTTGCTAGCAGGCTGACTAAATCCGGCTGTGATGCGTTCCACGACTTCATTGGATTAATTGCCGCAGCAACGGCCAGATGAGTGTAAGTCCGATAAATACTAAGGCTGCGGAAGCAATGCGCCGTACCGCGACCGCATTTAATGGTGGGGGGTAACGTTTGGCCAAGAACGTCGCCGCGACGCCGACAGGGAGGGCCATCAGAGTCAATAGCACAACATGAAATGTTAGTTGTCCTTGGCCTGCCACCAAAATGGTTCGGATGCCAGCACTGGTTGCGAACAGAAAAATCAGGCTATACCGTATTTCCGGCAAACTCAGTCGTTGGCGATAGAACTGATACACCAACGGCGGACCCGCCATACCGAAAAGCCCGCCTAGTGCTCCGCTAAAGACCCCGGTGACAAAGAAGACTGAACGCTTTGCTTCCTGGGCGGCATGCAATGGCTGAATCGCAACGCTGACACCGCCGTATATGATGGTCAGCCCGAGTACGAACTTGAGAATGTGTGATGACGCACTGCTCAAAGAGTCGAGCAGTATCAATCCAACAATGAGGCCCGGAACCATTCCATAGAGAACTGTACGAACGAGGCGCCATTCGATGGAACGCAGTGCGCCTGGCAGGGCAACCGCGCTATTGATTAAAGACAGCAAGCTGTTAATTGATGCAATCGTTGCGATGGACATGAGGCCGAGCCCGCTCATCGCTCCCATCACAATCATGCCGAGCCCGAAACCGGTCACAGTCTGAAAGTATGCCGAAAAAGCGACGATAACCAAAAACGGCAGCAGTAGTTCGATAGTCATTTAATTATTTCGTCCGGCGCATAGGTGTGCCACACCGGTAAGCCTTATGTTTGTTTCCTGCGGCGTGCTGTTTCGGTGGCGTTTAGCTGTTTTAATATTTAACCTCGTCTTTCGCACCCTTCCTTTTAAAGTAGGATGCCAGCTTGTCGGCAACAGCGACCTTGAAAAATGCTGTTATCAACATCCAGGTCGTATATTTAAGATCAAATAAAGACAGTAGCCGAAACAGTCTTTTTATCTATCATTACATAAATTCCGGTACGTTTCGTATCATTTTATGAGAAATATGCATTCCAAGGCAAAATGGCAAGCCCTACCCTGACCTACTGCCTAGCTTTGCAAAGCGACCTTGGATGATGGCATCGGGCTTTAACGCAAAGCAGCATACGGATGCCATCGTGGCACTGCTGGCATCGGTAGCCGAGGCGTTTATGAGTGACAAACCGTGACGCCGGCGTTGGCATGCAAGTTCTTGGTGGACATGGTTATATCCATGAATCTGGGCTGGAACCGACCATGCACCAAGCTTGCATCAGCATTACGTATGAAAGAACCAATGACGTTCAGGCGCTAAATCTTCTCGACAGAAAGATACTGCTCGATCAGGACGTCAAATTACGCCAACGGTCGAAGCGCATTAAGGGGTTTATTGATGTGCACAAGAAGAAAGCTACCCGTCGCTAAAAATTCGGGCTTTCATTTTTGGAACGTCCTTTAAAAGCGCTATTACAGCTCACGACGGGACAGAACAGGCAAACATGATGCCGTCCATCCACGCAAGGCCCGACGTCCTGTCCAAGATATAAGGACAGATACGCCGTGTGGCCCAGTGGCCGTAAAAACTGTCCAGACGGGGAACGCAACGCGGCGCGACGACTAAAATGTAAGCTCCCGTGAAAACCGCGGGCGCATGTCGAAAGATGTGCGGACCCGCAGTGAAGCGGGGCGAGAGATTATTGCCTCCCGTCATTCCCACTCAATTGTAGCCGGCGGTTTGCCGGAGATGTCATACACCACGCGATTCAAGCCACGCACTTCATTGATGATGCGATTGGAGACCTTGCCGAGCAATTCGTGTGGCAGGTGTGCCCAATGGGCGGTCATGAAATCCTGGGTTTGTACGGCACGTAAGGCAACCACGTATTCATAGGTGCGTCCATCGCCCATGACGCCGACCGATTTGACCGGCAGGAACACCGCAAATGCCTGGCTGGTCTTGTCGTACCAGGATTTGCCTTCGTCATCTGTTGTGTTGCGCAGCTCTTCGATGAAGATGGCGTCCGCGCGACGCAGCAAGTCCGCGTATTCTTTTTTCACTTCGCCGAGAATACGGACGCCCAGGCCAGGCCCCGGGAATGGATGGCGATACACCATGTCATGCGGCAGACCGAGAGCGACACCAAGTTCGCGAACTTCATCCTTGAACAACTCGCGCAGTGGCTCCAGCAATTTCAGGTTCAGCGTCTCCGGCAATCCGCCGACGTTGTGGTGGCTCTTGATGGTGTGCGCTGTCTTCTTGCCTTTGCCTGCGCTTTCAATCACATCGGGATAGATGGTGCCTTGCGCCAGCCATTTTGCGTTCTTGAGCTTGCCCGCTTCAGCCTGGAACACTTCGACAAATTCGCGGCCTATGATCTTGCGTTTGGCTTCCGGATCGGCAACACCTGCCAGCTTGCCCATGAATTGTTCAGTCGCATCGACGTGGATGACTTTCACGCCGAGGTTCTTGCCAAACATGTTCATGACCATCGCGCCTTCATCAAGGCGCAGCAAACCGTGGTCGACGAACACACACGTCAACTGGTCGCCGATGGCGCGATGAATCAAGGCTGCGGCGACGCTGCTGTCCACACCACCCGAGAGACCGAGAATGACCTCGTCGGTGCCGACTTGTTTGCGAATGGCGTCAACGGCTTCGGAAATATAGTCAGGCATGTTCCAGTCGGATTTGCAGCCGCAGATCTCGTGCACGAAACGACCCAGCATGGCCTTGCCCTGAACCGTGTGCGTCACTTCCGGATGGAACTGCACTGCGTACATCTTTCGCTCTTCGTCAGCCATGCCGGCAATCGGACAGTTGTCGGTGGACGCCATCAGCTTGAAGCCTGGGGGCATCTCCATGATCTTGTCCCCGTGGCTCATCCACACTTTCAGCATGCCATGGCCTTCGGCTGTCACGAAATCCGCAATACCATTCAATAACGCGGTGTGACCGCGTGCACGAACTTCTGCATAGCCGAATTCGCGGACCTTGCCATTTTCGACCTTGCCGCCAAGTTGTTCCGCCATGGTCTGCATGCCATAGCAAATGCCCAGCACAGGCACACCCACTTCAAACACGGCCTGCGGCGCACGCGGCGTATCACCCTCGGTCACGGAGTTCGGTCCACCGGACAGGATGATGCCGGCTGCGCCGTAATTGCGAACAAACTCATCGCTGACATCATAAGGAAAAACTTCCGAGAATACGCCAGCTTCGCGTACGCGACGCGCTATCAACTGCGTAACCTGAGAACCGAAATCGAGAATGAGGATTTTAGAGTGCATGGAAGGTGGTGTTTTAATAATCAGAGGGAATCGGGAGTCGCGTTCATGACCTTGTTACGTCCTGCATCCTTGGCGGCATACAGGGCCATGTCGGCACGGCTGATCAGTTCTTCGGTGGTTGCGGTCGTAAACATGTCTGTCGAGGCGACGCCGGCACTGATCGTCAGATTGAGCGTGGCGCTGCCGATCACCTCGGGCTGCGCCGCAATCGCAGCACGCATGCGTTCGGCTACGGCCATCGCGGTAACGTGCGACGAGCCGGGCAGGACAATCAGGAATTCTTCGCCGCCGTAGCGCCCAAGCGCTTCCTGAGGCCGGATGCAGGAACGCAGCCGACTGGCCACTTTCACCAGGACCGCATCACCGGCCGGATGACCATAGGTATCGTTGATTTTCTTGAAGTAGTCCAGATCGGCAACAATCAATGACAGTGGCAGGCCGAGCTTGTCGCAGCGTATGGCTTCAATCGTCAGGATACGCATGATCGCACCACGGTTCCAGGTACCGATGAGCGGATCAATCAGCGACTTGCGTCGTAGGTTCTTATTTTTCTTCTGCAGGTCGAGCTGTGATGCGTTGACCGAGCGCAGTTCCAGTTCGCGCTCAACCAGAGCGGCAAGGTCCGCCAGCGCCTGGCGGTCGCCGTCGCGGAATACCGGACGTGGCGCGTAATCGACAAGGGCAACATTGCCGACCAGCGCCCTGTCCTGATTGTGCACGGGATATGACGCATAAAAACGGATATAAGGCGCACCGCTCACTGCACGATGGCTGCCAAGGGACGTATGTTTGCATACGTCGTGGACAACCACGATTTCGTCAGACAGCGAGATGTCATGACAGAACGCGGTCTCCAGGTCAGCCATCGACGGGTTGTCCTCCACGCCGGGTGGAATCGCATTACCGAACGTGATGACGCAGTTGGCGACGTCAAACAGCTTTTTCCCGATACGGCGGATGCGCAGCATCTCCAGGTCGTTGTCCAGGGGGACCTCGACCTGCTCGGGAAGTGCTATAGGAGACTGGCCGCCTGGCGAGACGGCCGATTTTGTCATGACCATGCTTGAGCCTTAAGTCGCGCTGCGATCAGTCCGCACGGTAGTTCGGCGCTTCTTTCGTGATCTGCACATCGTGGACGTGCGACTCGCGCATGCCGGCTGACGTGATTTCGACAAACTCCGCTTTCTCACGGAATTCCTCGATCGACGCGCAACCGCAATAACCCATCGACGAACGAACCCCGCCGACCAGCTGATACAGAATGGCGAGCACGCTGCCCTTGTAAGGCACACGACCTTCAATGCCTTCCGGTACCAGCTTGTCGGCATTGTTGGCGGAATCCTGGAAGTAACGGTCAGCAGAACCATCAGACATGGCGCCGAGGCTACCCATGCCGCGATACGACTTGTAGCTGCGGCCCTGGAAGAGGATGACTTCGCCAGGCGCTTCTTCGGTGCCGGCAAACATGCTGCCCATCATGACGCTGGAGGCGCCTGCCGCGAGTGCCTTGGAGATATCGCCCGAGTAGCGGATACCACCGTCGGCGATACACGGAACGCCGCTGTTCTTCAGTGCATCAGAGACGTTGGAAATTGCGGTGATCTGCGGGACGCCGACACCGGCAACGATACGGGTGGTGCAGATCGAGCCGGGGCCGATACCGACCTTGACGCCGTCGGCGCCATGCTCGACAAGTGCCAGTGCCGCTGCCGCAGTGGCGATGTTGCCGCCGATGACGTCAACCTGGGGATAGTTTTTCTTGACCCAGCGAACGCGGTCAAGCACGCCCTTGGAATGTCCATGCGCGGTATCGACCACGATGACATCGACGCCGGCCTTGACCAGCAGGTCGATACGCTCTTCATTATCGGCACCGACGCCGACTGCGGCACCAACACGCAGCTTGCCGTGTTCGTCCTTGCAGGCGTTCGGGTGTTCGGTGGCTTTCTGGATATCTTTGACGGTGATGAGGCCGCGCAGCTCGAATGCATCGTTGACCACGATGACGCGTTCCAGGCGATGCTTGTTCATCAAGCGCTTGGCTTCGGACAACTCCGCGCCTTCCTTGACGACAACAAGCTTTTCACGCGGGGTCATTTTTGCGCGCACTTCTGCGTCGAGTTCTTCTTCAAAACGCAAGTCGCGGTTGGTGATGATGCCGACGACCGTCTTGCCCTCGACGACAGGAAAACCACTGATGCCATGCTGTTCCGACAAGGCGATCACATCACGGATGCGTGTTGTCGGCGGAATGGTGATCGGGTCACGCACGACGCCGGACTCAAAGCGCTTGACCTTCGCGACTTCGCGCGCCTGATCCTTTGGCTTGAGGTTCTTGTGAACGATGCCTATGCCACCTTCCTGCGCCATTGCAATTGCCAGCCTTGCCTCGGTCACGGTATCCATTGCAGCCGATAGCAACGGAATGTTCAGCGTGATATTGCGCGTAAGGCGCGTGGTTAGGGTGGTGTCTTTGGGGAGGATGTCCGAGTAGGCCGGAACGAGCAGCACGTCATCGAACGTGAGTGCTTTTTGGAGTAGACGCATAGTGTTTCCTATAGGCGCAAAGCCGCATTATACAGAAATCCTTGTTACAAGTCGTTTTTCGGTCCCTCTGAGATATAAGCAGTTGGCAAGTTCATTGACAGTACCTCCAAAGCATGGCGAAATCCACGTATGGCCATTTATGGCATAGATGCAAGGATCCCAATGAACAACCTCTTCCGTCATACCTTTGTCGCCGCCCTTATCTGCATGGGGTTTGCTGGTGCCGCCCATGCGCAATACGTCTGGCTCGATGACAGGGGCGTCAAGCAGTTTTCCGACATGCCCCCGCCATCATCGATTCCGGCCAGCCGCATCCTGAAACAACCGGGTAGCAGCACGCCCGCCGCGGCGCCGGCCGAATCGGTCGGGTCTGAGGCCAAATCGCAGATGACTACTGCGGAAAAGAATGCCGAATTCCGCAAGCGCCAGACCGAGCGTGCCGAGAAAGAGAGAAAGGCCGCAGAAGAAGCCAAGATCGCCTCGGAAAAAGCGAGGAATTGCGAACGGGCGCAGGAATATTATCGTGCCCTGGAGTCGGGCGAACGCATCAGCCGCACGGACAAAAACGGCGAGCGCTCGTTCTTGTCCGATGAGCAACGCGCCAAGGAAGTCAGGGAATCGCGACGGGTACTGGACGAGTGCAAATCCTAGAGCGAGTTTCCTAGTGGCGTATGGAGAAGCGGGTCGACTTGGCGTGCAGGGCAAGGCGCGCGAAGTGCCGTGTGGTGGGCCACACAAGCGACAAGCAACGCCGTCCTGCGCGTCAAGGCGGCCCGAGGCGACGGTACACGACGATGAAATCCCTCTAGGGGCAGCGATAGGATCGGTGGCCTGCATTGTAATGGCCGCGTTGGAAGATCCCGGCATGCCGGGATCTTTGTTTGGGAAATGACAGCGTTACTTCTGCCGTTCTTTCTTGATGGCCCGACGGCGGCGCGCATCCTTGGGATCGGCAATCAACGGACGGTAAACCTCCACCCGATCATGCTCGCGCAATAGCGCGTCGAGCTCCTTCAGTTTGCCGTATACGCCGACGCGTGCAGTCGAAAGATCGATTTCCGGCGCTTCCTCCAGCAGACCGCTGACTTGAATCGCATCACGAATTGTCGTCCCGGGAACTACGCTCAGTTCTCGCAAAAATTGCCATTCCGGCTTGGCGTAGCAAACCTGGATCCGGAGATCAGCCATACACGACCTCGGCCCGCTTGCAAAAGGAATCCACAAAGCTGTTGGCTATGAAGTTGAATACCGGGCCGATGAGTTGCTCGAGTACCCGGCTGGAAAACTCGTAATGCAACTCGAATTCGATCTTGCAGGCATCTTCGCGAAGCGGTTTGAAATTCCAGGTACCATGCAGTTGCTTGAAAGGTCCCTCAATGAGCACCATATTGATCGATGTCGGTGGCGCATTGGTGTTCTCGGTAGAGAATGATTGCTTGACGCCATGATAGTTGATGGTCAGCATTGCGACCACCTTGTTGCCCTCGCGTGTGCGCACGTCGGCGCCCCCGCACCAGGGAAGAAATTTTGGGTAATCCTCGATCTTGTCGACCAGCGCAAACATCTGTTCTGCGCTATAGGGCAGCAACACGGACTTGTGTACGACAGCCATTGCAAATAACCGTTTGATAAAATACGAAGCTTCATTTTAACTGACCTGCCCTCTTTCCCACATTCATGAGCATTATCGATAACAAAAAAGCCTTCCACGATTACTTCATCGAGGAGCGATACGAGGCAGGCATGGTGCTCGAAGGCTGGGAAGTCAAAGCGATCCGCGCGGGCCGCGCACAACTGAAGGAAGCCTATGTCATCGTTCGCAAGGGCGAGGTTTTCCTGTTCGGTGCGCACATCAGCCCGCTCGCGACCGCGTCGACCCATGTCTCGCCCGATCCGGTGCGCACCCGCAAACTCCTGCTTAACGGCGAAGAGATCAAGAAGCTGATCGGCAAGGTAGAACGCGCCGGCTACACGCTGGTGCCGATCAACCTGCACTACACGAAGGGCCGCATCAAGTGCGAAATCGGCCTTGCCAAGGGCAAAAAACAGCATGACAAGCGTGAGAGCGAAAAACAGCGCGACTGGCAGCGCGAGCAGCAATCCATCCTGAAGCAGAACCGGCGTTAGCCGGGACGAGGCATCAGGCATCGCCTCATTACGGCATCCGTTACGACACTGTGCAGAGCAAGTACGATGACTGCCATAGTGACGGTATGAATTGGAACGATCAGCAGTCCGTAAGCCGGAAGACGTTGCCTGTCGTCGCGTGAGCAGTGCGCGCAGTACATTTCCAGACTGAACTGCAGAAAATCAGCTTGATTGGCATTTCAAGTCACGCACATCTAACCCGGATGCGCGTGCCTCAATATGCAATCCGCTTCAAACCTTCGGCTGCGCCTTCACCACCTGCATCGCGCTCGCGATCAGTGTGCTGATATCACCAAGATTAGCAGGGACAATGATGGAATTGTTTGTCTTTGCAAGTTTGGCGAACGCATCGACATACTGCTCCGCGACTTTGAGGCTGACCGCGTCCGCTCCACCCGGCTCGCGTATCGCACCTGCTGTTTTGCGGATCGCTTCGGCGCTGGCTTCCGCAATCGACAGGATTGCCGCGGCCTCGCCTTGTGCGCGGTTGATGGCGGCTTGCTTTTCGCCTTCTGACCTCGCGATCGAGGCTTCGCGTTCGCCGCTGGCAATATTGATTTGCTCTTGCCGACGACCTTCAGAAGCGGCAATCAAGGCACGCTTTTCACGTTCCGCCGTAATCTGAGCCTGCATGGCGTGCAGGATTTCGTTCGGCGGCGTAAGGTCTTTGATTTCATAACGCAAGACCTTGACACCCCAGTTCGCGGCGGATTCGTCGATGGCGCTGACGATCGCCTTATTGATGTGATCGCGTTCCTCGAAGGTTTTGTCGAGTTCCATGCGGCCGATCACCGAGCGCAGCGTAGTCTGGGCAAGCTGGGTAATGGCGGCAATGTAGTTCGATGAACCGTAGGAGGCGCGCATCGCATCCGTCACTTGAAAGTACAGGATGCCATCGACCTGGAGTTGAGTATTGTCTTTGGTGATACAGACCTGGCTTGGCACATCGAGTGGAATTTCCTTCAGCGAATGCTTGTAGGCGATCCTGTCGATGAACGGCAATACGATGTTGAGGCCGGGACCGAGCGTCGCATGGTATTTGCCGAGCCGTTCGACGACCCAAGCATGCTGTTGCGGCACCACATTAATCGTCTTGATGACGAAAACGACGGCGATAATAAACAGGACGATACTGAGACTGCCAAAACTAATTTCCATTGCGCTTCCCTTTTCTTTTCATTGTTATCGTGGATGGCCGAGCGCAAGAATCAGCCGGCTTCCACGGATTTCCCTGATGACGAACGTCCCGGGATGCGGCGCCACACCGTCTTGCAGTTCGGCATCCCAGTAGGCACCACGATACAGGATGCGCGCGGTCCTGGGCTCGCCTTCGTTGCCGGTCCAGGCGTCGACATGGACGGTTTGCCCAATATCGAGATTGATGTTTGGATCCTTCGTTGCGTCATGACGGGCGGGACGCAGCCATCGACTGCGGCGCAACGCATAAGTCGCAATGATTCCAACCACCGCCGCCGTAAGCAACTGTACAGGCCGACTTTCCGTTCCAAGTGATACCAGGCCGCCCGCCGCCATGCCCAGCCCTATCATCAAGAGGTAAAACGTCCCGCTGAACATCTCCAGGATGACAAGCACCCCGGCCAATCCAAACCAAACTATCCAGTCTGCCATGCATACCTCCCGTTGGGCATCATGATGCCATTGTACAAATAAAAAGCCCCCGTGGCCCATCAGGGCAACAGGGGCGCAATACAACAACGGTACAGCTGTTTTTGTTGGTTGTTGTGCGGAAATAAGTTGGCTCAAGTCTAATCGAAAACTGCGGCGCTTCAAACGCTTTTGCGTCATGGCGACGTCGTTTTGGCCCGCATACAACACAATCACTACCCAGAAAACACGGACCGAAGTCCGCGTTTTTCAGAAGCATTCCTACGTGTGGATATTAAGCCGCCGACGCAAGCTTCTGCCAGGTATCGACCACGGTATCCGGATTGAGCGAGATCGACGCAATGCCTTCCTTCATCAGCCATTCGGCAAAGTCGGGATGATCCGATGGTCCCTGACCGCAGATACCGATATATTTGCCTTGGGCAAGGCACGCCTTGATGGCCTGCGACAACAAGGCACGCACTGCATCGTCACGCTCGTCGAAGTCCGCCGCGAGCAGTTCCATACCGGAATCGCGGTCCAGACCGAGCGTCAACTGGGTCAGGTCGTTGGAACCGATCGAAAAGCCGTCGAAATGTTCGAGGAAACGGTCGGCCAGGATCGCATTCGATGGCACTTCGCACATCATGATCAGACGCAAGCCATTCTCGCCGCGCTTGAGGCCGTTTTTTGCCAGCAGGTTGACGACTTTTTCTGCCTGTCCGAGCGTTCGCACGAACGGCACCATGATTTCCACGTTTGTGAGGCCCATGTCATTACGAACCCGCTTCATCGCTTCGCATTCCATCTGGAAGGATTCGGCAAAGTCTTCGGCGAGGTAACGCGCCGCGCCGCGGAAGCCCAGCATCGGGTTTTCTTCATCAGGCTCATAGCGCGAACCGCCGATCAGCTTCTTGTACTCGTTCGACTTGAAGTCGGACAAACGCACGATAACCGGCTTGGGCCAAAACGCGGCGGCAATGGTGGCGATGCCTTCCGCCAGCTTGTCGACGTAGAAAGCCCTGGGCGATGCGTGACCGCGAGCGACCGATTCCACAGCCTTCTTCAGATCTGCATCAATGCCCGGATACTCCAGGATGGCTTTCGGATGCACGCCGATGTTGTTGTTGATGATGAACTCGAGACGAGCCAGACCGACACCGCCGTTCGGGATCGACTGGAAGTCGAACGCCAGTTGCGGGTTACCTACATTCATCATGATCTTCAACGGCAGCTTCGGCAGTTCGCCTCGCGATACTTCGGTCACTTCGGTTTCCAGCAGGCCGTCGTAGATATGCCCTTCATCGCCTTCCGCGCAAGACACGGTAACCAGCGTGCCGTCTTTCAGCATGTCGGTTGCATTGCCGCAGCCCACGACTGCAGGGACACCCAGTTCGCGTGCGATGATCGCCGCGTGGCAGGTACGACCGCCACGGTTGGTGACGATTGCGGAGGCGCGCTTCATCACCGGCTCCCAGTTGGGATCGGTCATGTCGGCGACCAGTACGTCACCGGGTTGGACACGTTCCATTTCGGATGGATCATGGATGACACGTACCGGACCGGCACCGATCTTCTGACCGATCGCACGACCGGACGCCAGTACAGTGCCGGTGTTTTTCAGTTTGAAGCGCTGCTGTGCATCGGTTGCCTTCTGCTGCGACTTCACGGTCTCGGGACGCGCCTGGAGGATGTAGAGCTTGCCGTCACGGCCATCCTTGCCCCACTCGATGTCCATCGGACGGGCATAGTGCTTTTCGATGATGACGGCGTACTTTGCCAGTTCGACGATTTCCTGGTCATTCAACGAATAGCGGTTACGCAGTTCGATCGGTACATCGACGGTCTTGACGGAGCGACCCGCCTTGGCTTCGCCGGTGAACTCCATCTTGATCAGCTTGGAGCCGATGTTGCGACGGATGATCGGCAGCTTGCCTTGTTCGAGCATCGGCTTGTGGACGTAGAACTCATCCGGATTGACTGCACCTTGCACAACCGTCTCGCCCAGTCCATAACTGGAAGTAATGAATACAACATCCTTGAAGCCAGATTCGGTATCAAGGGTAAACATCACGCCAGCCGCGCCGACGTCGGAACGAACCATGCGCTGCACGCCGGCGGACAAAGCGACTTCCGCATGCGTAAAACCCTTGTGAACGCGATACGAAATCGCGCGATCGTTATACAGGGAGGCGAAAACGTGCTTGATCGCTTCCAGAACATTGTCGATACCGACCACGTTCAGGAAGGTTTCCTGCTGGCCCGCGAACGAAGCGTCCGGCAAATCTTCGGCGGTCGCGGAGGAACGCACGGCAAACGACATTTCGGCCGATGAATCGGCGACCAGGCGGTCGTAGAAATCGCGGATCTCCTGTTCCAGGCGGGGCTGGAAAGGCGTATCGATAATCCACTGGCGAATCTCGCTGCCAGCCTGCGCCAGAGCGCGGACATCGTCGATATTCAGGGATGAAAGGCGATCGGCAATGCGCTGCGCGAGCGTGGCGCCGCCATTGACGCTGTGCTCGAGGAAATCGCGGAATGCCTGCGCGGTGGTCGCAAAACCACCAGGCACACGAACGCCAGCGCCAGCCAGTTGGCTGATCATCTCGCCGAGGGATGCGTTCTTGCCGCCGACGGACTCAACGTCCGTCATTCTTAGATTTTCAAAGGCTGCTACGTATGTAGCCCCCTGGGTTGCCCCGTTGGATACTGCGTTGGACATAACTACACCTGTTTTGATGATAAGAAATCTGCATATGCGCCTTCGCCGCCCGGTTCTTTTTGTTATTCTTGGTGAGCACGATGTTGGTCATTAATTGATCGTCATTTTACAGTGTGCAACTGCTTCCTGCTTTATACAAATTTGCACTTACCGTTGATCTATATTCAATTTGATTATGCCAGACTTGCCCGTACACCACTTACCCGCCGCCGACCGTACTGTCTTCTTCGTGTCGGATGGCACCGGCATCACCGCCGAGACTTTCGGGCATTCCGTGCTGACCCAGTTTGAACTGCGTTTCAAGGAAGTGCGACTGCCCTTTATCGATACGCTGGACAAGGCTTACGAGGCGGTTCGGGAAATCAACGACGCCTACGAACGCGATGGCAAGCGGCCTATTGTCTTTTCGACATTGGTGAAAGCGGAATTGTCCTCGGTGGTACGCCATTCCAAGGGCATGCATATGGACCTGATCCAGACCTTCGTCGAACCGCTGGAGCAGGAACTCGGCGTAAAATCCACGCATACAATAGGCCGCAGCCACAACATTGCCGATTCTGACGAATACAAGAACCGGATCGAGGCGATCAATTTTTCCCTGGCCCACGATGACGGCCAGTCGAACCAGAACCTTGCGTCGGCGGACGTCATCCTGGTTGGCGTATCGCGGTCAGGAAAGACGCCGACCAGTTTGTACCTCGCCATGCAATACGGGGTGAAAGCGGCCAACTATCCGCTGATTCCGGAAGAC
Organism: Herbaspirillum sp. GCM10030257; assembly: GCF_042666555.1. Lineage (NCBI taxonomy): Bacteria > Pseudomonadati > Pseudomonadota > Betaproteobacteria > Burkholderiales > Oxalobacteraceae > Herbaspirillum > Herbaspirillum sp. GCM10030257. The sequence goes on along the minus strand of NZ_JBHTDH010000016.1, from coordinate 58,692 downwards.
TTCGAACGTAATAAGCTGCCGAGTGGCCTGCTCCCTTACAAGAAAAAGCTGTTCGGCCTTTCGATTACCCCCGATCGCCTCTCCGAGGTCCGCAATGAACGCCGTCCTGGCAGCAAGTATGCAGCGCTTGAGCAATGTCGCTATGAGGTCAACGAGGCCGAAAAGATGATGCGCCGTGAAGGCATTAAGTGGATGTCATCGACGACAAAATCCATTGAAGAGATTGCAACAATGATTCTCCAGGAGATCAAGTCTGACAAACGGGCATATTAAGTAAGTACCACCCGGGCGGAATTGCATACCGTTACGCTGCTATCGATCGAACGCGGAACATGACAACGAGGGCCACTGGAGACAACCAGTGGCCTTTTTATTGATGCCGCTCCAATAATAAGTATGAATGAATTTTGACGGGAACCTTACGCGAAGCTTACGAGTCGACTATAAAGAGAGTGAGAGTACGGATCGTGGAGGAGGTCGTATGGATCTGGTACTGATAGAACTCGTCCTTTGGGTGGGTCTATTGTTTTTCTTTTGGGCGTTGAAGGAAGGTCTGGGCCGGGTCGAATCGGACATCGAGGCGATGGGCTTGGTCCGGCATGGGCGCGACTCGATGTCGCCTTCGTCCGCAATCCGGTATTACGCGGCAGAGCGCGTTGCCGAACCGATTGGCAGCTATCGGGATACGCAGATTTACCGTTATGCGGTAATCCAGGGCAGGACCTATCAGTTTGACCGTATCTGCCCGGCGGATAGCGGTATGGCGCTCGATCCTGATGAGCGTTGCCTTGCGCCCGGCCTGGTCTACCAGGAATGCACTGACCGAGGACAGGTTCCACTTGCAACTGAATAGGCTCAAGCAGGCTTAGACAGATAACTGGCCGCCGCTTGGTTGGGTCAGCGGGACGTAGCGTGCGCCGGTTGCCCTCAATCGCCTACGGCGAGAGCGTCTTTTGCCTTACCTGCTCAAAAAAGCAGACCGCAGCGCTGGCAGCCACATTCAACGATTCCACCGGCCCCAGATGCGGAATCGATACCTTCTCGCTCGCAGCTGCAAGCAAGGATTCCGATACCCCCTGGCCCTCATGACCAAACAGCCACGCTACTGGCTGACTGAGATCGAGGTCATATACCCGTCGACTGGCGTGGGAACTGGTGGCAAGTACGGGAATCTGCGCAGAGGCGACCAGAGTCTGCAGGTCGACGTTCTCAAAAATGCGCAGTGCAAAATGCGCTCCCATACCGGCGCGTAACACTTTCGGCGACCACGCAAACGCAGTACCCTTACTGCAGAATACCTCTTCCATTCCGGCAGCCGCCGCACTCCTAAGAATGGAACCCAGATTGCCGGGGTCTTGAAGATTATCGAGCAGCACCGCGGGCCTTGCGAGCTTTCCAGGCACGGCGGTCTGCGGCGTATCCACCACAAACAGCAGGCCGATGCCGTTTTCAACCTGACTCAGCGTGTTGTACAAGGCGTCGGGGAACACCACGCACTGCACCCGTCCTGCTTCGCAACGCTCGACGATGGCGGTGACTTCAGGAAGCATGACAGAACCTTCACCCACTACGCATAAAGGCGGCATACCGACCTGTTCAAGGTAAGTCTGGCACAGGTGTACGCCATCAAGCAGGCTGCGTCCGGCCTTGCGCCGCGCCTGCGAACTGGTCGCCAGTAGTTTCAGCTCCTTGAAGAGCGGGTTATCCCGGGAGGTAATGGTTTTCATGCGAACAGCGTGTCTCGTTGTTTCGGTGCAAGCACCCTACTCGTCGTACGTTATAAAGCAAATTTCCTATCGGTGTACTGTTGACCGGGTCAGCTTTGACGCACACCAATCCGAAATCTGTCTAGGAAGCGGCGGTTCTCAGTTCAAGCATTTCACGTACAGGGCCATAGCTCTTACGGTGCACCGGGGATACGCCATGCATGCGCAGACGCTCAAGGTGCAGTGCCGTCGGATAACCCTTGTGCTGGTCGAAACCATACACTGGATATTGCTGGTGCAATTGCAGCAGCGCGGCATCGCGTGCAGTCTTGGCGAGGATGGAAGCAGCGGAAATTGCCGGCACCTTGTCATCGCCCTTGACGATGGCTTCAGAACGGACCTGCATCACCGGGCAACGGTTGCCGTCAATCAGCGCAAGCGTCGGTGCGGTCTTCAGCCCTTCAACAGCGCGGCGCATGGCTAGCATCGACGCTTGCAGGATGTTGATCTCATCGATTTCGCTTTCGGTGCAGAATGCGATCGACCATGCCATGGCGCTTTGCTTGATTTCCTCTGCAAGGGCCTGCCGTTTTGCTTCGGACAACTTTTTGGAATCGCGTAATCCCTCAATCGGTCTTGCCGGATCGAGGATGACAGCGGCGGCATACACAGCACCCGCAAGCGGTCCCCTGCCGGCCTCGTCCACGCCGCATACAAGTTCGCCTTCATAATCAAAAAGCGCCAGGCTTGGTGCTATTTTTTTCATATTGCCACCTTACGGCCTATCAGTTCCAGCACCGCTTGCGCGCTTTCCTTCGCAGTGTCGCGCAGCAGTGAGTGATGCATCTCGGTGAATCTCTGGTAAAGGCGTGCGCGATGCGTTGCATCATGCAACTGCACTGACAGGGCATCGGCCAGGGCGGTCGGTGTCGCTGCATCCTGCAGCAGTTCCGGCACCAGGAATTCCTGCGCCAGGATGTTCGGCAATCCTACCCAAGGCTGGTAGCCCATATGACGCAGTACTTCCCAGGATGCACGCATCATTTTATAGCCAATGACCATGGGTTTCTTGAACAGTGCCACTTCCAAAGTCGCAGTCCCGGAAGCAACCAGCACGGCATCGGCAGCGGCCATCGCGGTGTGCGATTTACCTGGCAGGATTTGAAGCGGCACATCCTTGAGGCCAGCCTTGGCAATCAATTCGGAAAAGTATGCCTGCTGACGTTCGCCGGCCATGGGTACAACGATGCGTAGCGAAGGATTTCGCTGGACCATCAGGCGTGCAGCCTCGATGAAGGCAACGGTGTTGAACTTGAGTTCCGACATCCGGCTTCCGGGCAAGATGGCGACGACTTGCGCATCCGCAGGCAGGCCGAGCTCGGCACGGGCCGCAGCGACGTCGGGTTCCATGGGAATCACTTCGGCGAGCGGATAACCGACATAGCTGACGGGAATGCCTGCCTTGCGATAGATCTCTTCCTCAAAGGGAAAGACCACCAGCATGTGTGAAACGGCGCGGGCAATCTTCTTGATACGCCCGCCACGCCAGGCCCAGATCGACGGGCTGATGAAATGCATGGTCGGAATGCCGGCCTGCTTGAGTTGGGCTTCCAGGCCAAAATTGAAATCGGGCGCGTCGACACCGATGAATGCGGCGGGCTTCTCGGCCAGCAGCTTGTCACGCAGTGCATTCTGGATGCCCTTGATTTCCCGGTAATGCGCAAGGACTTCAAACAGCCCGCGCACCGAAAGCTTTTCCATTGGCCATTCACTGCGAAAACCGTACTCCGCCATGCGTTTGCCGCCGATGCCGTAGATATCGGCATCTGGCAACTGCGGCCGCAGCCCGGATAACAACCGGCTGGCCAGCAGGTCGCCGGAACTTTCGCCGGCCACCATGGCGATCGATAGCTTAGCGGACGATGCCACGGGTACTATTGTCCAGGAAAGTGCGCATCAATCGAAGCTGTTCGGCAGATGCGGGTGATGCAGCTTCCGCCGCGGCAAGTGCTGTCTTGGCTTCATCCAATGTGAGGCCGGATTTGTAGAGCAGCTTGTAGGCATTGCGCAAATCGTTGATTTGTTCACGACTGAAGCCGCGGCGCTTGAGCCCTTCGATATTGATACCGTGCGGCTGCGCCGGATTCCCGGACAACAGAACATAAGGCGGTACGTCCTGAGTCAGGCTAGTGTTCATGCCGACAAAGGCATGGTCGCCGATCTTGCAAAACTGGTGCACCGCCGCGAAGCCGCTCATGATCACCCAGTCACCGACATGCACATGCCCGGCAAGCGACGCGTTGTTGGAAAACACGGTGTTGTTACCGACACGGCAATCGTGAGCAAGATGCACATAGGCCAGCATCAGGTTGTCATTGCCCAGCGTCGTCACGCCTTCATCCTGGGCGGTACCAAGGTTGAAGGTGCAAAATTCGCGAATCGTATTGCGGTCACCGATTTCCAGCCGGGTCGGCTCGCCTGCATACTTCTTGTCCTGTGGCGGCCCGCCGATCGAGGAAAACTGGAAGAATACGTTATCCGTTCCGATCGTGGTATGGCCGTCGATCACGACATGCGGCCCCACTTTGGTCCGCGCGCCGATTTTGACGTTCGGCCCGATGATGGAATAAGCGCCAATCGCGACCGAATCGTCGAGTTCCGCTTTCGCGTCAACGATTGCGGTTGGATGGATTGTTGTCATTACTGCCCCGCTGGCTGGCTCGCGTCGGTGGCGCTACGCATGGTGCACATCAGTTCCGCTTCCACAGCGATCTGTCCATCGACCAGACCTTGTGCCTTGTATTTCCAGATACCACGCGCCGTGCGCAGAATCTCGACTTGCATCTTGAGCTGATCGCCCGGCTCGACCGGCCGCTTGAAGCGCGCGCCGTCGATACCGACGAAATAGACCACGCTGTTGTCATCCGGTTTCTGTCCCATGGTCAAAAAGGACAACAGAGCCGCGGTTTGGGCGAGTGCCTCGATCATCAGAACACCGGGCATTACCGGTTTGTGCGGAAAGTGTCCATTGAAGAACTCTTCGTTGACAGTCACGTTCTTGATTGCAGTGATCGATTTGCCGGATTCCCAGTCCAGCACCCGATCCACCAGCAACAACGGATAGCGGTGTGGAAGATATTGTTTGATTTGGGTGATATCGAGCGTTTTCATTACTTTTTTTCAGTGAGCAGTTTGATCGTTTTTTCGAGCTCGCGAATTTTCTCACGCATCGACCCGAGATTGCGCACGATGGCGGCGGATTTTTCCCAATCGGCATTTTTTGCCAGTGGATAGAAGCCGGTGTACTGGCCCGATTCCATAATGGAACGCGACACCAGGCTGCCAGACGAAATATGCACGTCGTCGGCAATGGTGAGGTGGCCGAGGATCATGGCGGCTCCACCAAAAGTGCAGTTTTTGCCAATTTTCGCGCTGCCGGCCACTCCGACGCAGCCTGCCATGGCCGTGTGGGCGCCAATATGGCAGTTGTGGGCGATCTGGATCTGATTGTCGAGCTTGACGTCGTCTTCGATCACGGTATCGGCCAGCGCACCACGATCGATCGTGGTGTTGGCGCCGATTTCGACGTCATTGCCGATAACCACCCTGCCGGTCTGCGGAATCTTGATCCAGGCGCCATGTTCCTTGGCAAAGCCAAAGCCATCCGCGCCAATGACCGCGCCGGAATGAATAATGCCATTACTGCCGATTTCGCAGCTCGAATGGAAGCTTACGTTGGCATAGAAGTGCGTACCTTCGCCGATTTTCGCGTTGCGCCCGATGAAACATCCAGCGTCGATGACTGCACCTGATTGGATGACCGCGCCCGCCTCGACCGTCACGTGTGGCCCGATGCTCGCATCCATTGCTATTTGGGCATCGGGATGAACGCTGGCGGTGGGATGAATGCCGGGAGGTGCGGGAATCGCCTGCTGTTCGGCGAACAACTGTGCAACACGCGCGAAGTACGCGTAGGGATTGCTAGTCACAATCCTTGCACCGCCATAGGTCGTGCTGACCACCGCATCATCGGCAGGCGACAATATCAGCGCAGCCGCTTCAGTTTGTGCAGCGAGGGCGCGAAGCTTGGGATTTGACAGGAAGGTGATATGAGACGCTGCCGCCGCATCAAGCGGAGCGATACCGGATATCACTACCTCGGGCTTGCCAATCAGTTGACCTCCGAGGCGTTCGACCAATTGTTCCAGTCGATAGCTCATTCTGGCCCTCTTCAGATGTTGGATCGTCTATAAAAGTATTCGGCACAAGCGACCTGTCCAGGTGGCTTGTGCCGAGTCGGCGTGCCTTGCGCTGAAGATTGCTAAAGCGCGGCAGTCATGGCGAAGGTCTGGCTGGCTTGCATACAGGCCAGCGCCAAAGGCCCACGACGTTATTTACCGTTCAATGCCTTCAACACCTTATCGGTAATGTCGATACGCGGGCTGGCATACACCGCCTCCTGGAACACGATATCGAATTTTTCGGCTTCGGCGATCTGTTTGATCACCTTGTTGGTACGCTCCAGCACAATGGCCAGCTCTTCATTACGGCGCTGGTTCAGGTCTTCCCGAAACTCGCGCTGTTTGCGCTGGAAATCCTTGTCGAGGTCGGCCAGTTCGCGCTGTCGCTTGACGCGATCGGATTCGGTCAGGATCGCAGCGTCCTTATCGAGTTTGTCAGACATACCCTTGAGGCGCGCCGCCATGTCCTGCAGTTCTTTTTCACGGCGTGAAAATTCCTGTTCGATCTTGGCTTGGGCTGCTTTTGCAGGAGCCGCCTCGCGGAAGATGCGTTCGGTGCTGACGAAGCCGACGCGCGAGTCCTGTGCGTGGACGCTTGCGAGGGGCAGCATCAATGCTGCAAGCAGAGCCATGCACTTGACCGATACCGATTTTGTAATTGGAAACTTCAAGGTCTTTCTCCGCAAATCAAATTACTATTATGCCACCCGCCGGTCAGAAGCCGGTACCAAGCTGGAACTGGAAGTTCTGCTTCCGGTCGCCCGCCTGGGACTTCAACGGAATACCGTAGCTCAGCTTGAGCGGCCCGATAGGCGATACCCAGCTGATACCTGCACCGACCGAGTAACGCAGATCGGACACATCGAACTTGGCACCTTCGGCGTAGACATTACCCGCATCAAAGAAGGTGAACCAACGCAGTGTCCGGTCATTGCCGGACCCTGGGAACGGGAATTGCAGTTCCGCGTTGGCAATGATACGGGAAGTACCACCGAGCGGGTCGCCGTTCGATGCCTTCGGTCCAAGCGAGGAGCCTTCGTAACCTCGCACCGACCCGATACCCCCCGCATAGAAGTTCTTGAAAATCGGGTAGCGTTTGCCTCCCAGGCCGCGACCGTAGTCGACTTCTCCGTTCAGCGCCAGCGTCACGGCGCTGAACAACGGCATGAAGTACTGGTGCTGGTAAACAGCACGGTAATACTGGAGGCTGCCAGCCGGTGCAATTTCAAGGTTGACGCGCTGATAACGTCCAACAGTCGGTACCAGTGCGCTGTCGCGGCTATCGCGCTGCCACGCGGCGGTTAACGGGAAGCTGGTTGTGCTTGCCTCCGTACCATTGCCGAAGTCCTGTACATAACGCTTATATAGCTCGGGGCTGTCATTGAAGCCTGGCACGCCGGTATAGGTCGTCACGTCGGTTTTTTCCACGCCGAGGCCGAAGAACACCGTATCAACTTCGGAAAATGGCACGCCGAACTTGACATTACCGCCGGTGGTTTTTACGACGTAGTCGCCGGTGTTGACTTCCGGAGGGCGGGTGGTACGCAGGAAAACTTCATAGCTTCGGCTGATACCCTCATCCGTAAAGTAAGGCGTCGTGGTGGAGACTGCGATAGTACGATTACGGCGGCTGGTATTGACGTCAATACCCAGCGTGTTGCCACTGCCGAATGCATTCTGCTGCTGGATCGAACCAGTAAGCATGACTTTTTCACTGCTTGAAAAACCAGCACCGAGCAGGATGTTGCCGGTTGGCTTTTCGGCCACGGTCATGTTGACGTCGACCTGGTCGGTTGTGCCGGGGACTTCCGGTGTGTCGATGCCGACTTCACGGAAATAACCGAGACGGTCGACGCGGTCGCGGGAAAGGCGAATCTTTTCGCCGTCGTACCAGGAATTTTCAAACTGGCGGAATTCACGGCGTACCACTTCGTCCCGGGTCTTGGTATTACCCACGACGTTGATGCGTCGCACATAGACCCGCTTGCCGGGATCGATCAGTACAGTGAAGTTAACTTCGCGTTTTTCGCGATTGATTTCCGGGTTGGCATTGACGTTGGCGAAGGCGTAGCCGAAGTTACCCAAGCGTTCCGAAATCTTCTTGACGCTATCGGCGAGCTTTTCGCCCGAATAGACGTCGCCGCTCTTAAGCTGAACCAGGGAACGGAGTTCTTCTTCGCGGCCGAACATTTCGCCTTCGAGTTTGACGCCCGATACCGTGTACTTTTCACCTTCGTTGATATTGATGGTGATGTAGATGTCTTTCTTGTCCGGCGTGATCGACACCTGCGTGGATTCCACCTGCATTTCGAGGTAACCACGATTCAGATAGAACGAGCGAAGCGATTCGATATCGCCTGTCAGCTTTTGCTTGGAATACTGGTCCGCTTTCGTGTACCAGGTAAACCACCCCGGCGTGCGCAAGTTCAGCAAGCCAAGTAGTTCCTTTTCAGGAAACGCCTTGTTGCCAATAATATTGATTTGCCTGATGCGGGAAACATCGCCTTCGTCGACGGCAAAGCTGATATTGACCCGGTTACGCTCAATCGGAGTGACAGTCGTCGTAATCTGCACGCCATACAGGCCGCGCGACAAGTATTGGCGCTTCAGTTCCTGCTCGGCGCGATCGACCAGCGCCTTGTCATAGATGCGGGATTCACCGAGGCCGATATCCTTCAGCGCCTTGGTCAGCGTTTCCTTGTCAAATTCCTTGGTCCCAGAAAATTCAACACCCGCAATTGCCGGTCGCTCTTCGACCATCACTACAAGGACATCGCCTTCGACTTCGATCCGGATGTCCTTGAAGAAGCCAGTTGCGTAGAGCGCCTTGATGGCCGCAGCGCCTTTTTCATCGGTATAGGTCTCGCCAACGCGCACGGGAAGGTAGCTGAAAACGGTGCCAGCTTCGGTACGCTGGATGCCTTCGACACGGATGTCCTTGACCGTAAATGGTGCAACGGCCAACGCGCTGCCAGTGCAAAGTGCAAAGGCAGCGATAGCAATGAGGCGACGGGGGAAAAGGGACTGGGAAAAACGCTCGGATTGTAATTTCATCGGTTACTTTTTTTTCAATGTCCCAGCGCGTCACCCCCTCGGGCAAACTGACCGGAACTCAGGACATGAGCCGTACGATGTCGTTAAAGACGGCAACTGCCATCAACGTCATCAATATGCCCACTCCTGCACGCTGGGCTATTTCTCCAACCCGCTCGGGAAGCGCCCGGCCGGTCAAAAGTTCCAGCGAATAATACAGTAAAAGCCCCCCGTCTAAAACCGGGATGGGAAGCAGGTTCATTACGCCCAGGCTGATGCTGATGAACGCAATGAACGTAAGGTAGCTGATGATGCCAATGCGTGCCGTCTGCCCGGCGTAGTCGGCGATGGTGATGGGACCGGTAATATTCTTCCAGGAAACTTCACCGATGAGCATTTTACCAAGCATTTTGAGTGTAAGGACGCTTGTATCCCAGGTCTTTGCGACCGCCTTGGCGACAGCGGCAACCGGCGCATCGCTGGTGGTGACCATTTCCGGAGCCAGCGGGACTTCGGCCTTGATACGGCCAACCGTCTGGTCGCCCTTTGTATAGGACTCCGGCGTGACGGTAATGTCGAAAGGCTGGCCGTTCGCATGCACACCTGTAATCTGCAAGGGTTTGCCGGAAGACGCGCGTATCAGCTCGACAAATGCAAGACCGTCAGTGACGGTGATGTCGCCGACTTTGTGAATCAGATCACCCTCACGCAGGCCAGCCTGCATCGCTGGGCCATCGGGCATGATTTTGCCGAGCACGGGCTTGGGTCGCGCCAAGTCAAGCCCAAGCTTTGCCAGGAAGTCGCCTTCCAGGTCTTCTGTGACAAGCCCATCGAGGCGCACAGTGACCGTATCGACAAACGTGGAACTTGGGGATGCAGGATTCGGTCGCTGAACGTCCAGTCTTGCCGGGGCTTTTTCAAGCGCCAGCTGGGTCAGCTTCCAGCGCAGGTCAGACCACGCGCGAACCGTTTCTCCATTGACAGCAGTGATCAGTTCGCCGCCACGCAGACCGGCCTGATAGGCTGCACTGGATTCCGGCATCGCCCGGATGCGGGTTGCGGGCTCTGGCACGCCATAACTGTACAGGCCGGCGAATACGGCAATCGCCAGCAGAAAGTTGGCAAGTGGCCCGGCAGCGACGATAGCAATACGCTTCCAGACAGACTGACTGGTGAATTCCCGCTTCAATTCTGCGGGAGGAAGCGTGCTCACATCCTGCTCGCGGGCGTCCAGCATTTTGACATAGCCGCCAAACGGCAGCATCGAGATTGCCCACTCTGTCTGGTCGGGTCCGAAACGTCGCGACCAGACGATTTTGCCCATGCCGACCGAAAAACGAAGTACTTTGACGCCGCACCAGCGGGCGACCCAGTAGTGGCCAAGTTCGTGGACAACAACCAATACGGCGAGCGCCGCGAGGAACGCGATCACGGTTTGCAGGAAAGTCATAACTGGACTGCCTATTGAATAAAGGACTGGGCCGCCTCCCGTGCTCGGAGGTCCTGTTCGAGCAGCGCGGCGATATCGGACAATTCGCCATGGGGCAATCGCTCCATGACTTGGTCAATGACACGATCAATTGCGCGAAACCCGATCTTGCGATCTAAAAATGCTTGGACAGCAACTTCATTTGCCGCGTTCAGTATAGCCGGAGCGGTGCCGCTAGCCGATAAGGCCTCATAGGCGAGCCGCAGGCAGGGGAAACGCGTAAAGTCCGGACGATGAAACGCCAATTGTCCGATTTTGACGAGGTCCACTGCCGTCACCCCGGAAGTGATCCGCTCCGGATAGGCCAGCGCATGGGCAATCGGTGTACGCATGTCTGGATTACCGAGCTGTGCGAGAACGGAGCCGTCGACATAGGACACCATGGAATGGATTACGCTTTGCGGGTGAATGACCACTTCAATCTGGCTGGCCGGTGCGCCGAACAGCCAGTGGGCTTCGATGACTTCCAGTCCCTTGTTCATCATGGTGGCCGAGTCCACCGAAATCTTGCGCCCCATCACCCAGTTTGGATGCGCGACTGCCTCTTCTGGCGTCACGTTTTCAAGCGTTTCCACCGCACGATGAAGGAATGGACCACCGGATGCGGTCAACAATACCTTGGCGACACCATGATTATCGGGCACACGTCCATAGCCTTGAGGAAGGCACTGAAAAATAGCATTATGTTCACTGTCGATAGGCAGCAAGGTTGCGCCGCTCGCGGCAATTGCCTCCATGAACAAACGGCCGGACATCACCAGCGCTTCCTTATTCGCCAATAGTACTTTTTTACCGGCTTTGGCGGCCGCCAAGGTCGGCGCCAAGCCCGCAGCACCGACGATCGCTGCCATGACAGCATCGCAGTCCGCACTGCTTGCTACGCGGCAGAGCGCAGCTTCTCCATACTCTACAGCGGTCGGCAGACCTTTTATCTTGAGCAGACCTGCCAAGCGATCCGCGGCGGCAGCGGTGCCAACCACGGCAACATCAGGCTTGAACTGCGCGCATTGGTCGGCAAGTTCGTCCACGCGCTGATGCGCGGTCAAGGCATGGACACGGTAACGATCCGGATGGCGTGCGACGACATCCAGTGTGGACACGCCGATGGAACCGGTGGCGCCGAGAATCGTAATTCGTTGCATACTGCCTTACCTATGTGTGTTCATAACCATGTACCGAGCAGCGCGGCAAGCGGCAGAGTCGGTATCAGGGCGTCAATCCGGTCAAGAACGCCGCCATGTCCAGGCAACAGGTTGCTGCTGTCCTTCATCCCCGCGCGGCGCTTGAGCTGTGACTCAAACAGGTCGCCAACGATACTTGCCGCGACCATCAAAGTCATCACAACGAAGAAGCCACCCCAGCCCCAACGCGCCAGAACCTGAGGAGCGAACGTATCGGCGAGCAGCGGGTGGAACGTTGATGCAGCAGTGATGATCAGTACCGCCAACCAGCCACCAATGGCGCCTTCCCAGGATTTTCCCGGAGAAATGGTTGGTGCGAGCTTGCGCTTTCCAAACGCCTTACCGGAAAAGTACGCGCCTATGTCAGCAATCCAGACAATCGCCATGACGGAAAGGAGATATACCGGTGAGCGCTGAAACAAGGCGGCGATCGCCAGGAAACTACCAAGTATCGCAATTCCATAGATGCCGTTCAGCAGACGGTTACCCAATGCATCGAGCGGTGGCAGACCAAATTTAAGGGAAGGAATGAGACGGATCACCCAAATTGCGACGCTCAGCATGAAGAGCAAACGCGCGGACTCGGATTCACCTTTCAATAACAGATACAGGAAGGCTGCTGTCCAGATGACTGCTCCCGGAATGGCCTGGCGCACTTGGAACAAGCGAAAACTCTCCCACGCAGCGGCCGCGAAGAAGACGGCTATCACGACAGAGAAAAGGACAAATGACTTCGAAAACAATACTATAAGCAGAACCGCCAGCAATACCAGCGCCGTGATGACGCGTGTTTTGAGCATTACGACGCCTTTTTCTGCTCGATGACCTGGGCGCTGGTTCGACCGAAACGACGCTCCCGTTGGTGATAAGAGTCGATCGCCTTATCAAGCTCTTCCGCATTAAAATCGGGCCAATAGGTTTCCGTAAAATAAAATTCAGTATAAGCGAGTTGCCACAAAAGAAAATTCGAAATACGTTCTTCGCCGCCAGTTCGAATAAACAGATCCGGCTCTGGTGCGTACGCCATGGCAAGATGCGGAGCAAGCTGCTCTTCAGAGAAATCGGTTACACCCGGATGTTGGGCGACCATCTTCCCGATTGCCTGCATGATATCCCAGCGGCCGCCATAGTTTGCACAAACAGTAACGGTGAGCCGGGTATTGTGGGCGGTCCTGCGCTCTGCGCTGGCGATCAGTCGGCGAAGCTTGTCGTCAAATCGGCTGAGATCCCCGACTACTCTGAGGCGAATGCCATTGGCATGCATCTTTGCGACTTCGCGTTCTAGAGCCATGACGAATAGCCGCATGAGCAGCGACACTTCCTCTGCCGGACGGCGCCAGTTCTCGGAACTGAAGGCGAACAGGGTCAGGTATTCGATGCCGCGTTCAACGCAGGCTTCGACAATCGCGCGCACCGCTTCAACGCCCTTAGCGTGTCCAGCAACGCGCGGCATGAAGCGCCTGGTTGCCCATCGACCATTTCCGTCCATGATGACGGCGACATGGCGTGGCACAGGAAGAACTTCGGGTACCGCTTGAGTTGAGCTCAAATAGGTCATGTGAGGGCTTAAGCGAAAATGGGTTGTCGTGGTGGTTTTTCAGTCAATCAGGGACATGGCCCTGGTGAAACTATACACCGCCATATGAAGCACGCCTTGCTAAATGGCAACCACCAGGCGCGTTGCCTTCACTTTGTTCTTGCTCATCGAGCGCGCTGAGAGATGAATCCATCACGCCCAATGAGAAGAAATTTACACCGTTAGAAGCTCTTTTTCCTTTTCAGCGATAAGTTTGTCTACTTCAGCAACAAACTTATCAGTCAGCTTCTGGACATCGTCCTGGGCGCGGCGCTCGTCATCTTCAGAACAGGCCTTGTCCTTAAGCAATTTTTTTAGTGCTTCATTCGAATCGCGGCGGATATTGCGAATAGCGACCTTGGAGTCTTCGCCTTCACCTTTGACGAGCTTGACGATTTCCTTGCGGCGTTCTTCCGTCAGCGGAGGGGTCGGGACACGGATCATGTCGCCCTGAGTCGAGGGGTTCAAGCCGAGATCCGACTCGCGGATGGCTTTCTCGACCACCGCAACCATCTTCTTTTCCCACGGCTGGACGCCGATAGTACGCGCGTCGATCAGTGTCACGTTGGCAACTTGGCTGATCTGGGTCGGTGTACCGTAGTAGTCGACTTGCACATGGTCGAGAATTCCCACATGGGCGCGACCGGTACGTACCTTAGCGAGATCGGCTTTCAGCGTCTCGATCGACTTTTGCATTTTTTGTTCGGCATTCTTTTTGACGTCAACGACTGTCATGCTGCTCTCCTCTGTTACCAGTTACAACGAGTAAGACTCGAATTACACGTGGACCAATGTCCCCTCGTCTTCGCCCATGATCACGTTTTTCAGGGCGCCCGGCTTGACGATGGAAAATACCTTGATCGGCAATTTCTGGTCGCGACATAGCGCAAATGCTGTCGCATCCATGACCTGCAAGTGCTTGGCGATCGCTTCATCGAAGGTGATGGTCGAATAACGGGTTGCGTTGCGATCCTTGTTTGGATCCGCGCTGTACACGCCGTCGACTTTGGTAGCCTTCAACACGATTTCAGCTCCAATTTCAGAGCCGCGCAAGGCAGCTGCGGTATCGGTCGTAAAGAAGGGATTACCAGTGCCGGCGGCAAATACCACGATTTTGCCTTCTTCAAGATATTGCAATGCCTTCGGGCGAACGTATGGCTCAACCACCTGCTCAATGGCGATGGCGGACATGACGCGTGCGGTGATTCCGACCTGGCGCATGGCATCGGCCAGCGCAAGGGAATTCATGACAGTCGCCAGCATGCCCATGTAATCGGCCGTTGCACGATCCATGCCTTGCGCGCCAGGCGCCACGCCGCGAAAAATGTTTCCACCGCCAATCACGATTGCCAGCTCTACCCCCAGCTTGGCGACTTCCGCCACGTCCGCCACCATGCGCTCGATGGTTGAGCGATTGATGCCATATGCATCGTCGCCCATTAACGCTTCCCCCGAGAGTTTGAGGAGGACGCGCTTGTAAGCCGGTTTTGTCATGGACTTGGACTCCTAATAATTGTCCGATTCAAGATGGATATATTGTGCTTTTGCTACCAAGATCAGAAAGCCGTTGTGTGGCTCAAGACGCGATGGTATACGGGCGGCCGGTATGCGGTATGACGGATCGCGCATAAACAATGCCAGTTAGAAATATTTGGTCGAGAACACTTTCCAGATTCCTGCTGTTCACGGCTTTACGGGACCCGGCAACTTCGCGCACATAGCCAGATGAGCAATATGATATCGGCTCGCCTATAAAAACGGGCCTTTCGGCCCGCTTTTTTCTTATGCCTGCTTGGCGGCAGCGACTTGGGCTGCCACCTCGGCCGCGAAGTCATCCTGTTTCTTCTCGATGCCTTCGCCGACGACGAACATGGTGAACGACTTGACAGTCGTGTTTGCAGCCTTGAGCATCTGCTCGACAGTCTGCTTGTCGTTCTTTACGAACGGCTGGTTAAACAGCGACACTTCCTTCAGGTACTTCTGAACGGTGCCTTCAACCATCTTTGCGACGATGTCAGCCGGCTTGCCGGATTCAGCTGCTTTCTGGGTGGCGATCGAACGCTCTTTTTCGATCAGGTCGGCCGGAACGTCATTAGACGACAGGGCAACCGGCTTCATCGCGGCGATATGCATCGCGACATCTTTGCCGACTTGCTCGTCCGCGCCTGCGAAATCAACCATTACGCCAATACGGGTGCCGTGCAGGTAAGCAGTCAGCTTGCCATCGGTCTCATAGCGCTTGAAGCGGCGGAACGACATGTTTTCGCCAATCTTGCCAACCAGTGCGGCGCGCACTTCGTCTAAGGTCTTGCCATCAAGCGGCAATGCGGACAGGGCAGCCACGTCAGCAGGATTGTTTTCAGCCACCAGCTTGGCTGCTACGTTTGCCAGCGCGATGAAATCGTCATTCTTGGTCACGAAGTCGGTTTCGCAGTTGACTTCAATCAGTGCACCGACGTTGCCGGAAATGTAAGCAGCCACGACGCCTTCAGCGGTAATGCGGGACGCTGCCTTGGAGGCCTTGCTGCCCAGCTTTACACGCAGGATTTCTTCAGCACGGGCCAGATCGCCTTCAGCTTCTGTCAGTGCTTTTTTGCATTCCATCATCGGCGCGTCTGTCTTTGCGCGCAGTTCGCCAACCATCGCTGCGGTAATTGCCGCCATGTCATTCTCCTCAATTCAATAAGCGTCTATGCGACGCGTTCAATCACAATACGTTCAGGCCGGGTACAAAAAAGGGGCGAACGACTGTTGCCCCTTTTAGAATGCCCGACACATCAGGCGCAGGGCTTAGGCCTGCTCGCTGACCTCAACGAATTCGTCAGCACCACCCTTGACGGCTTCGAGCACATCATTGGTTGCATTGGCACGGCCTTCCAGGATCGCGTCTGCCACGCCACGCGCGTACAGGGTGATTGCCTTGGAGGAGTCGTCGTTGCCAGGAATGACGTAAGTGACGCCTTCAGGGGAGTGGTTAGTATCCACAACGCCAATGACCGGAATGCCAAGCTTGGCAGCTTCGGTGATTGCGCCCTTGTGATATCCGACGTCGATCACGAAGATCGCGTCAGGAATACCGCCCATGTCCTTGATACCGCCGATGGACTTTTGCAGCTTTTCCATCTCGCGCTGGAACATCAGTCCTTCCTTCTTGCTCAGCTTCTCGACCGAACCGTCTTCCATCGCGACTTCCATGTCTTTCAGGCGCTTGATGGAGGTCTTGATGGTCTTGAAGTTGGTCAGCATGCCGCCCAGCCAACGCTGGTCAACGAAAGGCATGCCTGCGCGCTGCGCTTCGGCTGCGACGATGTCACGTGCCTGGCGCTTGGTGCCGACGAAAAGGATGGTGCCACGATTGGATGCCAGCTGGCGAATGTACTTCATCGCCTCCTGATACATGCCCAGGGTCTTTTCCAGATTGACGATATGAATCTTGTTGCGATGGCCGAAGATGTACGGAGCCATTTTTGGGTTCCAGAAGCGTGTCTGGTGACCAAAGTGGACACCGGCTTCCAGCATTTCGCGCATAGTAACGGACATGAATTTCTCCAGGGTTGGGGTCTGGAATCCGGTCAGTTACCCTGCAGACTACTGCCAAAGGCACCCTTTGCGACCGGACTCGCGATTTAAAGAATTTAGCTCGATCTAACCTCGATTTACCTTGAAGTCATTTCGAGCTAACCCAAGATTCTACCCCATCTTCCAGAATTATTTCAAGCGCCGCTGTACCTGCCTTTAGGCGAAGGTGGCTGCGGTCGTCTATAATTTCATATTGACTATTTTCGCGCTTCCCCGCGCAGTTTGGCTAGCTATGGGTTCCATCTCGATCAAAACCGAAGACGATATCAAGGGCATGCGCATTGCCGGCCGGCTTGCCGCCGAAGTGCTTGATTACATTGCTCCGTATGTCAAGCCAGGTGTCACGACCGGCGAACTGGATCGTCTTTGCCATGAGTACATGACAAATGTGCAAGGCACCGTTCCCGCTCCCCTGAATTATTGTCCGCCCGGTTATACGCCTTATCCCAAGGCAATTTGCACCTCGGTCAACGATGTCATTTGCCATGGCATTCCGGGTGACAAGGTTTTGAAGAACGGCGATGTACTTAACATCGATATCACGGTGATCAAGGACGGGTATCACGGCGATACCAGCCGCATGTTCTTTGTCGGCGAACCGTCGATCCTCGCCAAGCGTCTGACCGAGATTACCTATGAATGCATGTGGCTGGGCATTTCCAAGATCAAGCCGGACGCACACCTTGGCGACATCGGCTTTGTCATCCAGCAGCATGCTGAAAAAGCCGGCTACAGTGTCGTTCGTGAATTTTGCGGTCACGGCATCGGCAAGGTTTTCCATGAGGAGCCGCAGGTCTTACATTACGGCCGTCCGGGCACGCTGGAAAAACTGGTTCCCGGCATGATTTTCACGGTAGAACCGATGATCAATGCCGGCAAGCGGGACATTCGCGAAATGGGTGATGGCTGGACGATCAAGACCAAGGATCGCAGTCTTTCCGCGCAGTGGGAACATACCGTGCTCGTGACGGAAACAGGATATGAAATCCTGACCGTATCGCCGGGCATGCCTGCGCCTCCGGCGTTCATCCAACAAGTGGCCAGTTCCAACCCAGTCACAGCTTGATCAATGGCAACTCTCGCGTTGACGCTCAAGGAGCAACTCAAGAGCGAACGCCAGGCGGCTATTGTCGCCTTTCAGACTGAAGGCAAGCCGGAAAAGCTGCTGGTGCGCCTGCGCCAGAATGTGGATGCCGCGCTGATCCATGCGTGTCAGACGATCGGCTTACCATCGAATGCGGCCCTGGTTGCCGTTGGCGGCTATGGCCGTGGCGAGCTGTTTCCGCATTCGGATGTGGATGTGCTGATTCTGCTGGAATCTCCGGCGGATGAAGCGCTGCGTTCGAAGCTGGAAGAACTGGTCCAGCTGTTCTGGGATATCGGACTGGAGATCGGCCACAGTATTCGCACGGTCGACGAATGCCTGTCCGAGTCCGCCGCCGACATCACGGTACAGACAAGCTTGCTCGAAGCACGCCTGATTACCGGCAACCGCAAGCTGTTCCAATTTTTGCGCGAGCGTTGCAATGCCGCCATCAATCCACAGGCGTTCTTTCAGGCGAAGACCCTGGAAATGCGGCAACGGCACGTCAAATACGAAGATACGCCGTATAGCCTTGAGCCGAATTGCAAGGAAAGCCCCGGTGGCCTGCGCGATCTGCAGGTCATCCTTTGGGTCGCCAAGGCGGCGGGACTGGGCGACTCCTGGCGCAAGCTTGCCGAGCGCGGCCTGATCACCGCGACCGAAGCGCGTCAGCTGATGCAAAAGGAGCGTGCCTTCAAGGATATCCGTATCCGCCTGCATATCTACACCGGCCGTCGCGAAGACCGCCTGGTTTTTGATGTGCAGACACCGATCGCGGAAACTTTCGGCTTCCAGACCACGGAAACCCGCCGGGCCAGCGAATATCTGATGCAGCACTATTACTGGGCGGCAAAGGCAGTCACCCAGCTCAATACCATCCTGCTGCAAAACATCGAGGCACAGCTCTTTCCGCAACCCGGTTCGCCCCTGCCCATCAACGAGCGCTTCAATGAATTCAATGGCCTGATCGATATCGCGAAGGATGATACCTTCGAAGCTACGCCATCGGCGATGCTGGAAGTATTCCTGTTGCTGGCGCAGCATTCCGAACTGCAGGGAATGACCGCCCGCACCTTGCGTGCGCTGTGGCACGCCCGCTTCCGGATCGACAGCAGCTTCCGCCGAGATCCTGCGAACCGTGCGCTGTTTCTTAAGATTATTCAGGCGCCCAAGGGCATCACCCACGCCTTGCGCGGGATGAACCAGACTAGCATCCTGGGCCGCTATCTGCCGAACTTCCGCCGCATCATCGGGCAGATGCAGCATGATTTGTTTCATGTCTACACCGTGGATCAGCACATCCTGATGGTGGTGCGCAACGTACGCCGCTTCACCATGTCCGAGCATGCTCACGAATATCCATTCTGCAGTCAGCTGATGGCAAACTTTGCGCAGCCGTGGCTGCTGTATATCGCTGCGCTGTTCCACGACATCGCCAAGGGACGTGGCGGCGATCATTCCCGGCTGGGCATGGCCGATGCGCGACGCTTCTGCCGGGATCATGGATTAACGAAGGAAGATACCAATCTGGTGGTGTTCCTGGTTGAGCATCATCTTTCCATGTCGCAGGTCGCGCAGAAGCAGGACCTTTCGGATCCGGACGTGATCCGCGGCTTCGCCAACCTGGTGAAGGACGAGCGCCATCTGACCGCACTGTATCTCCTGACGGTGGCCGATATTCGCGGCACCAGCCCAAAAGTCTGGAATGCCTGGAAGGGCAAGCTGCTGGAAGACCTGTATCGCATGACTCTGCGCGTGCTCGGCGGCGAGGATCCGTCCGCGGACCATGAACTGAAGAACCGGCAGGAAGCTGCGCTCAAGACACTGCGTCTCTATGGACTGCCAGAGAATGCCCACCAGAAGTTATGGCAGCAGCTCGATGTGGCGTATTTCCTGCGGCATGACGCTGCCGACATCGCCTGGCAAACACGCTCGCTCTATAACAAGACGGATAGTCCCACGCCGGTCGTCAAGTGCCGCCTCGCGCCGATCGGCGAAGGCGTCCAGGTCGCGGTGTACGTGAAAGATCAGCCGGACCTGTTCGCACGGATCTGCAGCTATTTCGACCGCAAGAACTTCAGCATTCTGGATGCGAAGATCCACACCACGCGCAATGGCTATGCACTCGATACGTTCCTGGTCACTGAACCGGCATTCGCCAACAGCTATCGTGACATCATCAGCCTGGTTGAGCACGAGCTGACCCGTTTGCTGGAGACGCGCGAAGCATTACCGCCGCCAACCAAGGGACGTCTTTCACGCCTGTCTCGCACATTCCCGATTACGCCTACCGTCGATTTGCGTCCGGACGAACGGGGGCAGTATTACCTGCTCTCCGTGTCGGCCAATGACCGCAATGGCTTGTTGTACTCGATTGCAAATGTGCTGGCCAGATACCGTGTCAATCTGCATACTGCCAAGATCATGACGCTCGGCGAGCGCGTGGAAGACGTCTTCCTTGTCGACGGTCCTACACTCAACAATGCCCGCAGCCAGATCCAGCTTGAAAGCGATCTGCTGGACGCCCTGCGGGTCTGATTCCTTTTTCTATTGCGATTTTCCGATGACTGAACCTGTACGCCTCTCCAAACGCATGTCTGAACTTGGCCTGTGTTCCCGGCGTGAAGCCGATGAATGGATTGCGCGCGGCTGGGTCCGTGTCGATGGCAAGATCATCTCCGAACTCGGCAGCAAGGTGCTGCCCAACCAGCGCATCACCGTTGAGCGCCAGGCCAGTGCCGAACAGGCACGTCGCGTGACGGTGCTGATCAACAAGCCGATGGGTTTCGTCAGTGGGCAGGCGGAAGATGGCTACAAACCGGCGGTGACCCTGGTGAATGCCGAGTCGCGCTGGAAGGAAGACAAGGCGCCCATACAGTTCCATCCAA
Organism: Herbaspirillum sp. GCM10030257; assembly: GCF_042666555.1. NCBI lineage: Bacteria > Pseudomonadati > Pseudomonadota > Betaproteobacteria > Burkholderiales > Oxalobacteraceae > Herbaspirillum > Herbaspirillum sp. GCM10030257. Next base: position 37,915 of record NZ_JBHTDH010000016.1, on the reverse strand, counting down.
GCCAGCTGCGCAGTCTGGTGCCTGCGGGGCGTCTGGATATTGACTCGGTAGGTTTGCTGGTACTGACGCAAGATGGACGCATTGCCAAACAACTGATTGGCGAAGACACTTCGATCGAGAAAGAATATCTGGTGCGCGTGCAATATTCCAAGCCCGGTCGTCTGCCCGAATCCGATCTCAAGCTACTCAACCATGGCTTGTCTCTCGATGGCAAGAAGCTGTTGCCGGCCAAGGTACGCTGGCAAAACGAAGACCAGCTGAGCTTCATCCTGCGCGAAGGCAAGAAACGTCAGATCCGTCGCATGTGCGAGGCGGTGGGATTGCGGGTCATCGGGCTCAAGCGCGTGCGCATCGGGCGCGTCACGCTTGGCGATCTGCCGACCGGACAATGGCGCTATCTTCGCCCGGACGAAAAGTTTTAGAGCAGATCCCGCATGGGAATCTGCCTATAGAGCGCTTTCACCCTGACCGTACCGACGATGCCGGATGCTTTGCCTGCGGCACGGCGTTGCGCCTCCTTGCCATGGCTCGCCATGTCGCGTCGGCGCGCCTTGTTCCGCAGCCAAATCACCTCAGCCTCGCCTGGCCCGGTCAGGGTGAAAGCGCTCTAACGCGTTATTGCTTCCAGCCGCTGTCCTTGTTTTCGGTGACGATTTCGGCATCCCGCGCAAACATGTTCTCAAGTTCTTCGCGAGCCTGCGCAGCCATGGAAATCATTTGTTCCTGATCCTTGTAGTACGGATAAACAGCCTGCAATGTCTTCAGGTTATGGGCGCGGAATTTCATCGCGGCCTGGCGCGCCTGGTACGCACCGAATCCCAGTTGCTGCAAAGTGCGCCGGCCAAGCTGCAACGCCGCTTCGAAGGTTTCGCGCTCGATCACGGTAACTCCCCTGTCCATCAGGTCATAGTAATGCGTGACATTTCTTGCGCGGGCCAGGATGGGCACATGCGGAAACTCTTCTTTGACCGCATCAACCAGCGCGAGACTATCTTCCACGTTGTCGATTGCCACGATGAGCGCCCTCGCCTTCTCGCATCCTGCGGCACGCAATAAATCGACGCGTGTCGCATCACCGTAATACACCTTCAATCCGTAACGGCGCAGCAAGTCAATCTGGTCCGGATCATGATCGAGCACCGTGATGCCGATATGATTTGCGCGCAGCAGACGTCCGACGATCTGCCCGAACCGTCCGAAGCCGGCAATGATGACAGGCTGCACCTCACCATCGATTTCATCGTCGGGGCGTTCGTTGGCGGATTCAAAGCGCGGGGCGATGAATTTGTCGTGCAACACCAGAAGCAATGGCGTTGCCACCATCGACAACGCTACCACCACCATCAGCATCGATGCGGTGTCATCGGAAAACACGTTGGCGGTTGCCGCGGCGCCAAAGATCACAAACGCAAATTCACCGCCCTGTGACAGAACGATGGTAAAAAAGGGCTGCTGTCCCGGCAATATGCCAAAGCGCTTGCTCAGCCCATACAAAACAGCCGATTTGATGGCGAGAAATCCGGCAACCAGTGCAAGCACTGTTCCGGGATGGCGCAGAAGAACGCCGAAATCGATAGACATGCCGACTGCAATAAAGAACAGTCCAAGCAACAGTCCCTTGAATGGCTCAAGGTCGGTCTCCAGCGCGTGCCGGTATTCCGAATCTGCCAGCAACACGCCGGCCAGGAAGCTACCCAGCGCCATCGACATGCCGACCGATTGCATGAGCAAGCCAATGGCAATCACGAGAAGCAAGGCGAATGCCGTAAACACCTCGCGAATGTCGGCCTTGGCGATCAGCCTGAACAAGGGGCCCATCAGGAAACGTCCGACCAGCACCAGGCCGCCCAGCACGGCGGCAACTTTGAGTGCTGTCATCCAGCCGTCCCCTTCGCCTGCTGCGGCGCTGCCCAACATGGGGACGATGGCGATCATTGGAATCGCTGCAATATCCTGGAACAGCAAAATCGAGAACGATGCCGAACCGGCCCCGGTCGGCATCAAATGACGTTCGTCCAGAGTTGCCAGGGCAATCGCCGTCGATGACAGCGACAGCCCCAGTCCGGCAATCAGGGCGGTTTTCCAATCCGCGCCGATCGCATAGCCGGCGGCGAAGAGCCCCAGGGTCACCAGCACAACCTGCGCTCCGCCCCAACCGAATATCGAGCGTCTAAGCGACCACAAGCGGCGGGGTTCGAGTTCCAGCCCGATCAGGAACAGCAAGAGCACGACGCCGAATTCCGAGAAGTGAAGGATGTCTTCGACACCGCTGATCAGGCCTAAGCCCCATGGTCCGATTGCCACCCCTGCCATCAGGTAACCGAGGACCGCTCCGAGTCCGAAACGCTTGGCGATCGGAACAGCGACAACGGCAGCCGCCAGGTAAATCAGGGCATTGAACAGAAGGCTATGCGTCATTTGGATTCCCTGGCTGCAGTTGAGGCCCAATGGGGTCGCGGTCCGCGGGCGTCTGGATGTGCATTGACCATGCGGGGTAAGTCGATAGTCGCTCGCGATAGAAATTAACTTGCGATGCCATCTCTTCTTCACTGGCGCGTCGCGTGCCATGCACGATAAGCGGCGGCAGCCAGCGCATGCCGCACAGGTGGGCGGTCTGCTCGTAGGGTGGAAGGAAAGCATCGAAAGTACGGCGATGATAGCCGTCCGGCTGATAAGCCGACGCAGCTCCGCCAGTCGTGGCAACCAGCATCAGGTCCTTGCCGCGCAAGGCATGCCCGTCATGGCCATAGGCCCAGCCGTGTTCGAACACGACGTCTATCCATTCCTTCAGCAGCGAAGGCATGCTGTACCACTGTACCGGGTGCTGCAGCACGATCAGGTCACTCTCTTCAAGCGCCTGTTGTTCATGCGGAATGTCGATATGAAAATCCGGATACATTTCATACAAATCATGCACCCGGACATTGGGAAGGTCCTGCACGTGCTCGCGCAGTCGCCGGTTCACCCGGGATGTGCCGTGGGAAGGATGGGCATAGAGAATCAGGATGCGCGGCGGCGATGTCATTATTTTGTGTTTTATGGGACCAATGGATGGCGGCCAAGGTGCATGCTATTCCCTCAAGACCCTAGTATTGCCAGACATGGTAACAAAACTCGGCGCCACTGCTTTTCTGGATGCGTGAATGCGGAAATCCGGATCAATCGTCGTCGCTGGCTTTCATATCGGGAAAGAGGACATCCATAAAACCGAATTTGGAAAAATCCTTGATACGCATGGGATACAACGTGCCAATCAGGTGATCGCATTCATGCTGCACCACGCGTGCATGAAAGCCCTCGGCATCACGGCTGATCAGGTTGCCATGCTCATCGAAACCTTCGTAATGCACCCGCGCCCAGCGTGGCACCATGCCACGCAATCCGGGAACCGACAGGCAGCCTTCCCAGTTTTCTTCCATGTCTGAGGACAAGGGCGTGATCACGGGATTGATGAGGACAGTCTCGGGGACCGGCGCAGCGTCAGGATAGCGGACGTTTTTCTTGAAGCCGAAGATCACCACCTGCAGGTTGACTCCGATCTGCGGTGCGGCAAGTCCTGCACCATCTGCGGCACGCATCGTTTCGAACATATCCTCGACCAGACCAAGCAATTGGGGCGTACCGAATTCAGTAACCGGTTCAGCATGCTGCAGAAGGCGTGGGTCGCCCATTTTCAGGATGTCATATACAGCCATATCGGTCTCCGGATCTTTCGGTACTCGTCAAGGTTATACAACTATTTTTCGTTTTACACGCTTCTCAAAAAGTGCCAGAACATCCAGCTCGCGCTGACCGGCCGCTTAATCGCCGAGTCACTGCTCCCCTTGCTGCTGTTCCTCTTCTGGTAGCTGCATATCCAGCAAACCAAGCAACCCGGGCTCGTCCAGAATCGTGACGCCCAATTCCTGTGCCTTGACGAGCTTGCTTCCCGCCTCTTCGCCCGCGACGACATAACTGGTCTTCTTGGACACCGAACCCGCCACCTTACCGCCTGCGGCCTCGATCCGCTCCGCGGCTTCATCGCGCGTCATGTTGGGCAGTGTGCCGGTCAGTACAAAGGTCTTGCCGGCGAACGGCTTGGGTACCGCTGCAGCCGATTCGGATTCGGGCCAATGGATGCCGGCGGCACGCAGCTGTTCAATCAATTCAATATTGAGCGGGTCCGACAGAAAGCTGACGATGGAACGCGCTACGACAGGTCCAATGTCCGCGACCTCGAGCAATTGTTCTTCGGAAGCACGCAGGAAGGCATCGAGATTGCCAAAATGACGCGCCAGTTCCTTGGCGGTTGCTTCGCCTACATGGCGGATGCCGAGGCCGTAAATGAAGCGGGCCAGCGTCGTCGACTTGGATTTTTCAAGGGCTTTCAGGACGTTCTGGGCCGACTTGTCCGCCATACGATCAAGTTCTGCAAGTGCGGTCAGTCCGAGCTTGTACAAGTCGGCAGCAGTAGTAATGATGTTTTTGTCGACCAGCTGTTCAACCAGTTGCTCGCCGAAGCCCTCAATGTCCAGGGCGCGACGCGACACGAAGTGCAGCAAACCGCCCTTGCGTTGTGCCGGGCATTTGATCCAGCCGCCGGAACAGCGCGCGACCGCTTCTTCTTCGGGACGCACGATGGGCGAGCCACAGACCGGGCAAGTCGCCGGCATCACAAAACGCCGCACATTGTCCGGACGGAGTTCGGGCACGTAGGCCACCACTTCCGGAATCACATCGCCGGCACGGCGCACGATGACGGTGTCGCCGATCTGGATATCCTTCCGGTTAACCTCGTCCTCGTTATGCAGGGTAGCATTGGTGACGGTGACACCGCCAACGAAGACGGGCGCCAGACGCGCAACCGGCGTAATCGCACCGGTACGGCCCACCTGCACGCCGATATCCTGCACGACCGTCATGGCTTCTTCGGCGGGAAATTTATGGGCGATGGCAAAACGTGGGGCGCGCGATACGAAACCAAGCCGCTGCTGGTGCTCAAGCCGGTCTACCTTGTACACAACGCCGTCGATATCGTACGCGAGCCCGCAACGCTTTTCCGCGATTGAATGGAAGAAGTCCAGCAAACCCTTTGCACCTTTGACTACCGCACGCTCGCGGCATACCGGCAGTCCCATCGCTGCATACCAGTCGAGCAGTGCGGAATGCGAGCCCGGCATCTCGGCCCCTTCCAGCACGCCGATGCCGTAAGCAAAGAAGCGTAGTGTGCGCTGCGCAGTGATGCGCGAGTCGAGCTGCCGCAAACTGCCGGCAGCGGCGTTACGCGGATTGGCAAATTCTTTCTGCCCCGCTTCACGCTGCCTTTCGTTGAGACGCGCGAAGTCGGCCTTGAACATCAGCACTTCCCCGCGCACGTCCAGCACAGCCGGCGGCGTATCGGTATTGAGGCGTAGCGGCACTGCACGAACGGTGCGGATATTGGCGGTGACGTTTTCACCGGTCGTACCATCACCCCGGGTTGCGGCCTGGACCAGGTGACCGTTTTCATAACGCAGGCTGATTGCCAACCCGTCGAACTTCAGTTCGGTCGAGTAGGTAATGTCCTCGGTCGTGTTGAGTCCTTCGCGCACGCGACGGTCGAAGGAGACGATATCTTCCTCGCCAAACGCATTGTTCAGCGACAACATTGGCAACGCATGCCTGACCTGCTCGAATTGCGGTAAAGGCTTGCCGCCGACGCGCTGCGTCGGAGAGTCCGATGTCACCAGGTCTGGATGGTCCTGCTCCAGCTCGACCAGTTCGCGGAACATCTTGTCGTATTCCGCATCCGGAATCGTCGGATTATCCAGCACGTAATAAGCATGGCTGTGACGGTTGAGTTCTGCCTTCAGCCAGGCAGCGCGTTCCTGCCAGTGATTCACTTCGGGCTTGTGTACGCCTCCCGCTTGCGAATCAGGGAAAAAATCATTTTGCATGTCAGCTGAACAAACGCGTGGCCCGAACGGAACCGGCTGGAATATTCGACTCTTCCATATGGGTGTAGAAGGCGGCGACCTGCTCGGCAATCTCGGCGAGCGCGGCATCGGTCAGCGGCTGGTTGCCATCATCGACCACCACGCCGTCGAGACGGGCGGCGAGCATGCGCGCGCAAGCGATCATGGCCCCGAATCCGTCGTGCGAAGGAGTGACGCGAGGGACATCCAGCAACAGCGTCAGGCGAGTCGTCGTTTCCGCTGCCAGACTGACATTGGTAGACAACGAGAACAGCACACCGCCGTCGCCGTCGGGCATCACCAGACGGCCATCCGGACGCAAGTCAAATCCTTGACGTTCCAGCGCAGCCAGCAAGGTATTAATTGCCCACGGTGCACCCTTGGCCTGGATATTGACGCTCAGCTGGGCATCGTATTCGGCGACAAACTGATGCAGGGAACGGGCACTTGCCATGACCGCGCCCATGTCGGGCACATCCAGCTCGGCATCAATGTCGTCCGCGATCTGTCGAAGACGCGTAATCAGTTCCGAATACTCAATTTCATTGAGTGCGCTGCTGCGGTTAGCGAGCTGGACCCCGGCAAACAAGCCGTAATACAAAACACCATGGGCCACGGTTTCCCAGTTGCCATCTTCACGCTGCCCAATGAAATGCACGGGCTTGTTGCCGACATGACGCAAGGTTTGCAACTTGGGAAGGATTTTTTCGCCACGCACCGGGCCACCGAGTTCGAGTGCGATCGCGCAATCAATCAGTTCGTCGACCGGCAATTCTTTTTGCGGCGGGCGTGCCGGCACTTCGGCTGGCGCTTCCGCAAGTGCGGACACACTATCTACAGCCGCAGAAGAGGCAATCGCCGATTCTGCGGCAGGCGACGGTGTAGTTACTACGTTGTCGGATGCCAGCGTGGGCTCGTGCCGTGTCTCGGGGCTGCCGTCGGTCGCCGCGCCCGGATTCATCAGCACATCGTCGTGCTCGGACGCAAAGGCGCGTTGCACCGTCTTCTTGGCTTTGTATTCCTGCCATTTGTTATAGCTGATAACGCCTACGACTATCGTGCCACCGATTGCCATCAGGCTTGCTTGGAGGTCGGTCATGCGCAATGGCCCTTGTTATGTTTGACGCATTTACGGCATTGCCGCGAATGCGCGGGAATGCCAAGTTGCGAGATGGTTTCGGTCATTTCAAAGAACAAAAAGTAGTTGGCCTCACCGGTACATTGCCTGCGAGCAAAATTTATTGCGTACGCGATGCAGACTGCCGATTTGCCTTGCAAACAGGAACTGAGGGTAGTGTCCGCTCATAAAGTTGTCAAGGCAGGTAATCAGGTGTCGAAATGTTCGTAAAGCATCATTTTTGGTGCTTCCAGGAAAAAATGTACGTGAGGCATTGATCATTGCCGAATGGCTGGGTTCACTCCGTTGACCCTCGTCAATACCCGGCAGGTGCGCGAAATAAAGAATAACAATTATTCCGGCGCGACATATTCGGGAGCTTCAAACGGTCGTAACGCAGTGTCGCACCATCTGGCGTACCAAAGGAACGAAGCATACCAAGATCCTTTCGATTATGGAGAACCGCATGAACGTTGATCATGGAGCAAGCACGATGTCACGACCGTTTCGCAGCGCGTCGGGACGGACTGAAAACGGGACAACCAGCATTCGAGGAGCAACGATGAATACACAGACAATCAAATCGAAACCTGAGCTTTCCGGCGCAAAGGACTTCAGACTGCAAGAGTTGGCCATGATGTCGCTGAGCCCCATCCTGCGTTCGCTTCAGCATTGGTGGCTGCAACGCGCGGAGCGTCACTACCTGATCTGCGCCGACGTCGAGCAGCAGCGCGCCAAAGAAGCGCAAATGAACGTCGCCTACTACCAGAAGCGCGCCGCCTTGGCACGTTCGGCGCGTAACTGATGGGCATCCTTGCCTGAAGGATGCCCTCCTTCAGGCTGCCAATCTGGTCTTCGAATGTACCGGTCTTGACCATCTTCAGGATCATTTGCGTCCACCGACATCATTCACATGCTTTGTTAGGCTGCCTCCGCCTCGCTGGCAAAGTTCGCAGCCGACTCCATGTCCACCGCCACGATCCGCGATACGCCCTGCTCCTGCATGGTGACGCCGATCAGTTGCTGGGCCATTTCCATTGCGATCTTGTTATGCGAAATGAACAGGAACTGCGTCTGCGAGGACATGCGCTTGACCATATTACAGAAACGTTCGGTGTTCGCATCGTCCAGCGGCGCATCGACCTCGTCCAGCAGGCAGAACGGTGCCGGATTCAGCTGGAACATCGAGAACACCAGCGCAGTCGCCGTCAATGCCTTTTCACCACCGGACAGCAGGTGAATCGTCGCGTTTTTCTTGCCGGGCGGCTGCGCCATGACTTGCACGCCGGAGTCGAGAATCTCTTCACCGGTCATGATCAGTTTGGCCTGGCCACCGCCGAACAGGATCGGGAACAACTCGCCAAAGTGCTTGTTGACCTTGTCAAAGGTGTCTTGCAGCAAGTCGCGGGTTTCACGGTCGATCTTGTTGATGGCGTCTTCCAGCGTGTTGATTGCCTCGGTCAGGTCGGCGTGCTGCGCGTCCAGGAAATTCTTGCGTTCCGAAGCCTGCGCAAGCTCGTCCAGTGCCGCCAGGTTGACCGCGCCTAGTGCCGCGATCGCGTTGGTCAGACGGGTAACCTCGCCCTGCAGGTAAGAGGGCCGCATATCGGCGTTCAGCTTTTCCGCCAACGCGGCTTCGTCGGCCTGCGCCTCGATGAGCTGCTGCGCATACTGTTCCTGATTAAGCCGTGCCGCCTGTTCCTTCAGCTGCAGTTCCATGATGCGATCACGCTGCGGTTGCAGGCTGCGTTCGGCCTGCATGCGCGCTTCTTCGGAATGCCGCAGTTTCTGGGTCAGCTGGTCGAGTTCATGACGGGCATCAGCCAGCGCGCGTTCCTGGTCGGATCGCTTGTCCAGCAGCGATTGCAGGCCGGCCTGCGCGGCCTGGTCGTCCAGACTTTCCAGTTCCAGGCTCCCCTGCTGCATGCTGGCAAAGAGCTGTGCTGACTGTTCCAGCGCGGTCGAAATGCCGCGCTTGAGTTCTTCGATCTTGTTGCGGTGCGCCTTTTCGGCGAACTCGGCTTCTTGCGCCGCACGTTCCAGCTCGCGCAGTCGCTGACGTGCATCGTTAAGCTGCTGTTCCTTGGCAAGGTAGGCGGTCTGGCCGTCTTCATGGCTTTCCTGCAGCTCTGCCAACTCAACGTCGAGTTGTTCAAACTTGGCTTCCGATTCCGCCTTGGCCTGTTGCTGCTCGCCTTCCTGTGCGGCGATTTCTGCCAGATCGGTTTCGATCTGGGTGCTGCGCTGGTTGAAGCGTTCCTGTACTTCGGACAACTTCATCACGTCGATCTGCAAGCCATGGACCGCCTGCGTCAGCGTGGTGACGCGCTGGCGCAGTTCCTGCAGTCGCTGTGTCGCCTGCGAAACCGCGGCATCCGCGCGAACCGCACGTGACTTCGCTTCGTCGGCCAGCATCTGCTGCGCACGCAGCTGCTTGGTGATGTTTTCAATTTCCTGCTGGCGCGCAAGCATGCCATCCTGCTCGGAATCCGATGCGTAGAAACGCACGCTGGACTTGCCGACGACATGGCCCTGACGGGTGACGAAATAGCCACCGACCGGGAGCTTGGCACGATCGACAAAGGCGGCATTGAAATCGTCCGCGACAAATACATTACTCAGCCAGTCCTGCATCAAGGCGCGCAGGCCCGGATCGTTCAGCTGGAGCAAGTTGATGAAAGGCTTGAGGCCGGCAGGTGCTTCACCGACTGCTGGCTGAGCGGTTTCATTCGGAGTGAACAAGGCCAGCTTGGCTGGCGGCGCATCGTTGAAGAATGCCTTGGCCCAATCCAGGTTGGACACTTCGAGTGCCGAAGTGCGTTCACGCAGCACCGACTCCAGCGCGGTTTCCCAACCCTGGTCGATATGCAGCTTTTGCCACAGGCGGGGCAAGTCACCAAGCTCATGCTTTTTCAGCCATGGCTGAACCTTGCCTTGCGTTTGCACGTTTTCCTGCAATTGCTTCAGTGCGCTCAGGCGTGCTTCGAGTTGGGCATTGTTGGCGGTTTCAGTGTTCACCTGCTGCTGGGCGACACGACGTTCTTCTTCCAGCTTGGGCTGCTGCTCCTGTGCGGCTTCCAGATGTTCACGCGCTTCTTCCAGCGCAGCCTGCTTTTCTTCCAGCTGCATCCGGAGATTGCTCAGGTGCGCGGTATCCGGCATCGACATGCCGCTCTTTTCCTGCGACAGGCGCTCACGGCGTGTGGCGAGATTGGCAAGGATGTTGGAAGCATTGCGCTGATGCGTCGATTCCAGCTCGATCTGCTGCTGGATCTGCATGATCTTGCCGCGCGACTCCGTGGTCTTGAGCTGAAGCTCGCGCCACGACTGTTCGAGCGCGGGAATCAGATCGTTCTGGCTGTGCGCGGCCTGCTGCGCCTGTTCGACGCGCATGCCGTGTTCTTCGAGGTGCATCTCGGCTTCTTCCAGCTCTTCCTGTTGCCGCTGGCTCTGGCGCTGCCACTGGTCACGTTGGGCGGTCAGGGAATTGAGCTGGGTTTGCAGGCGGTTGCGCGATTCGATCACGAATTTGATCTGTGCTTCCAGGCTGCCGATTTCAGAGTTGGTCTGGTACAGGTTGCCCTGCGCGGTATGCATGCGGTCGCCGGCGGCGTAGTGTGCCTGCCGCATGTGCTCGAGCTCGGTCTCGATGTGCCGCAGCTTGGCAGTCTGCTCTTCCAGATCGGTCTGTGCTTTCTCGATGTCGCGAAAGAACTTTTCCTGTTCGGTTTTTGCCTCGTTCTTGCGCAACAGCCAGAGCAGCTTTTGCTTTTCGTCCTGGTCGGCCTGCAGCTCGCGGAACCGCTGAGCGACGGCCGCCTGTGCCTCCAGTTTTTCGAGGTTGGTGTTCAGTTCGCGCAGGATATCTTCAACGCGTGTCAGGTTTTCGCGTGTGTCCTGCAGGCGGTTTTCAGTTTCACGACGGCGTTCCTTGTACTTCGACACGCCAGCCGCTTCCTCGAGAAAGATCCGCAGGTCTTCGGGGCGCGCTTCAATGATTCGCGAAATCATGCCCTGGCCGATGATCGCGTAAGCACGCGGTCCAAGGCCGGTGCCGAGGAAGATATCCTGAATGTCGCGGCGACGCACTGCCTGGTTATTGATGTAATAGGTCGAGGTACCGTCGCGGGTCAGCGTACGCTTGACGGCGATTTCCGCATACTGGCTCCATTGCCCTGCGGCACGGCCGTCGCTGTTGTCGAATACGAGTTCAACGGATGCGCGACCGGCCGGCTTGCGGCTGGTCGATCCGTTGAAAATGACGTCCTGCATCGATTCGCCCCGCAGTTCGGAGGCCTTGGACTCGCCCAACACCCAGCGTACCGCATCCATGATATTGGACTTGCCGCAGCCGTTCGGGCCGACGACACCGACCAACTGACCGGGAACCTGGAAGTTGGTGGGATCCACGAAGGACTTGAATCCTGATAATTTAAGAGAAGTTAGGCGCACGTTGTCGACTGTTCCAGACGAGTTAAACCAGAACGGAGTTAGCCCCCGTGAAAGGGCCCTATCATATCATTTCAAGTCCGCAGATCATCATTTTCCATCCGGTGTGGCGGGCGCGCAGTACACGGCGGGCGGTATAATGCCGCGTTGTTTCTTTTAGCATTCCCTATCCCTTGCCGAGCTCTCCCACGTGAATCCGCTCTTAAATAAATTACAACCTTATCCTTTCGAAAAGCTGCGCGAGCTTTTCGCAGGCATTCAGCCCAATTCCGCATATTCTCCGATCAGCCTTGGCATCGGCGAGCCCAAGCATCCGACACCTGCGTTCATCCAGAATGCACTGGCGGACAATCTTGGCGGATTGGCAAGCTATCCGTCGACTACCGGTGCAGAGGGCTTGCGTGCTGCCATCGCTGGCTGGCTGGAACGCCGCTATGGACTACCGAAGGTCGATGCAGCCACGCAGGTATTGCCGGTCAACGGTTCACGCGAAGCATTGTTCGCGCTGGCGCAGACCATCATTGATCCGCGTCCCGGTGCGCTGGTAATGTGCCCCAATCCGTTCTACCAGATCTACGAAGGCGCAGCCTACCTCGCCGGCGCCGAGCCCTACTTTGTCAATTCCGACCCGGCACGCAACTTTGCGCCCGATTACCGCAGCGTCCCGGCCGACGTATGGGAGCGGGTGCAGTTATTGTATTTATGCTCACCCGGGAACCCGACCGGCGCAGTACTGACGCTGGAAGACTGGAAGGAACTGTTCGGATTGTCAGATCGTTACGGTTTCGTGATCGCCGCTGACGAATGCTATTCGGAGATTTACTTCAAATCGGTTGCCCCCCTGGGCGGCCTCGAAGCGGCACAGCAATTGGGACGGTCGGATTTCCGCCGCCTGATCGCTTTTTCCAGCCTATCCAAGCGTTCGAACGTGCCCGGCATGCGTTCCGGCTTTGTTGCCGGCGATGCCGAAATCATGAAGAAATTCCTGCTTTATCGTACCTACCATGGCAGCGCGATGAGTCCATCGATTCAGTCTGCGTCTATTGCGGCATGGAATGATGAACAACATGTGGCGGAAAACCGTGCCAAGTACATCTCCAAGTTCAATGATGTCACGCCGCTGCTGCAGGAAGTGCTCGATGTACAACTGCCGGACGCCGGCTTTTACCTGTGGGCCAAGGTGCCCAGGTTGTCCGATACGGAGTTCGCGAAGCGCTTGCATGCCGAATATAATGTGACCGTGTTGCCCGGTAGTTATCTTGCGCGCGATGCCCACGGCATTAACCCCGGACAGAACCGGGTACGCATGGCACTGGTGGCTGAAGTGTCGGAATGCCTGGAAGCGGCGCGCCGCATTGTCGAATTTACCCAGAAACTTTCCTGATTTCCTGATTCACTTACGTAAAAAGCGATCCAAATGACTCAACAACTCCAACAGATCATCGACCAGGCATGGGAAAACCGCGCCGACTTTTCGCCGAAATCCGCTCCCGCCGAAGTCCGCGATGCCGTGGCGCACGTGCTTGAACAACTGAATCAGGGTACTTTGCGCGTCGCCCAAAAAGACAGCGGCAACTGGGTCGTCAACCAGTGGATCAAAAAAGCCGTCCTGCTGTCTTTCCGCCTCGAAGACAATGTGCCGATGCCGGCCGGGGGCGACATGCAGTTCTATGACAAGGTCCCGACCAAGTTTGCCAATTACACCGCTGAAGATTTCGCCAAAGGTGGTTTCCGCGTGGTTCCGCCGGCAGTGGCACGCCGTGGCAGCTTCATCGGCAAGAACGTTGTGCTGATGCCTTCCTACGTCAACATCGGCGCCTATGTCGATGAAGGCACCATGGTCGATACCTGGGCTACCGTCGGCTCCTGCGCACAGATCGGCAAGAACGTTCACTTGTCGGGCGGCGTCGGCATTGGCGGCGTGCTTGAGCCAATGCAGGCCAATCCCACCATCATCGAAGACAACTGCTTCATCGGCGCGCGTTCGGAAATCGTCGAAGGCGTGATCGTCGAAGAAAACTCCGTGATTTCGATGGGCGTCTACATCGGACAGTCGACCAAGATTTACGATCGCGCCACCGGCGAAGTGAGTTACGGCCGCATTCCGTCCGGCTCGGTTGTCGTGTCGGGCAGCCTGCCATCCGCTGATGGTAAATACAGCCTGTACTGCGCCGTTATCGTCAAGCGCGTGGATGCGAAGACCCGCGCCAAGACCGGTATCAACGAACTGCTGCGCGAAGCCTGATGGCCTGAGTGATTTACCACGAAAGCGGAGCATCACGTTAGCCCACTCCGCTTTCGTTATTTTGTTATTCCGTTAGACAGGACAAGGCTTCCCTCAACTTGGGGAAGCCATACCAGATTCAACGCTTTAACAGCGGACAGGGTCGCCTGTCCCGCAAATTCCGCACACCCCGCACGGAGGCCGACATGGCGATGGATCGCTTGTTCCAGTTAATGAAGGACAAAAAGGCATCGGACCTGTTCATCACGGTGAATTCGCCAATCCATATCAAGATCAATGGGCATCTTCTTCCGGTCAATCAGCAGAAGATGGACAACGCGACAATCAAGTCGCTGCTTGCAGAAGTCGTCTCCACCGCGCAATTGCAGGAACTGGAAGCCCGTAACGAACTCAATATGGGTATTCCCGTTTCCGGACTGGGTAGCTTCCGCCTCTCCGCATTTCGGCAGCGCGGTACCTTCTCCGCGGTATTTCGCTACATTCCGGGCGATATCCCCCGCCTTGCCGACCTCAGCGTCCCTCCGGTGCTGGCCGATATCATCATGGAAAAGCGCGGCTTGATCCTGGTGGTAGGGGCGACAGGTTCCGGAAAGTCGACCACGATCGCGGCGATGCTGGATCATCGCAATATCCAGAAGACTGGCCATATCCTGACGCTGGAAGACCCGATTGAATTCCTGTTCACCAACAAGAAATCCATCGTCAACCAGCGCGAGATCGGCACCGATGCCGAAAGCCTGAAAGTTGCGTTGAAAAATGCGCTACGCCAGGCGCCCGACTGCATCCTGATCGGCGAAATCCGTGACAAGGAAACCATGGCTGCGGCGCTAGCCTATGCGCAGTCAGGCCACCTTGTCGTCGCCACCCTGCATGCAAACAACAGCTATCAGGCGCTGACGCGTATCATCAATTTCTACCCACTGGAAAACCGTCCTTCGCTGCTACCGGATCTTGCGGCAACGATCAAGGCGGTAGTGTCCCAGCGACTCGTGCTCGCCAAGGATGGCGGTCGCCGCGCGGCGGTCGAAGTGCTGCTCAATACGCGCCATATTGCCGAGCTGATTGAACAGGGCGACATCAGCCAGATCAAGGAAGCGATCGAAAAAAGCATGTCGCCGGGATCGCAGACTTTTGAACAGGCACTGATGCAGTTGATCCAGGACGATGTGATTACGCAGGAAGAGGCGCTGGCCAATGCGGACTCCGCGACCAACCTGTACTGGCTGATCAATAACGCGCAAGGCAAGGCGCCGGAACCTGAACCGGAACCAAAGAAGGACGACGGCCCGACCTTTACGGAATTCACCCTTAATGTCTGACCTCTGACCTTTTCACCCTTCAACTCAATGGCAATTACTCTCTACGGCATTCCCAACTGCGATACCGTCAAGAAGGCGCGCACCTGGCTTGATCAGAACGGCGTTTCTTATACCTTTCATGATTTCAAGAAGGCAGGGCTGAACGCGGACATCGTACACAGCTGGCTTAAATACGTACCCTGGGAAACGCTGGTCAATCGCAAAGGCACGACCTGGCGCGGCCTGCCCGAAGAACGCAAAGCCGCAATTATCGATGCCCGAAGTGCCGTCGCACTGATGCTGGAAACGCCTTCAGTGATCAAGCGACCCGTGTTGGTCGACGACAAGTCGGCACATGTCGGCTTTTCCGACGCGCTCTACCAGCAACACTTCGCCGGGTCATGACATGAGCCGTACGCTTGCGCTGACCGAGGAGCTGATTGCGTTATCGTCCGTGACACCGGAAGACAACGGCTGCCAGCAGCGTTTGATTTCACACCTGGAGCCGCTCGGCTTCCGTTGCGAAACCATCAGGTCAGGCAATGTCACCAATCTCTGGGCGCGCAAAGGCAATGTCCAGCCACTGATCGTCTTTGCCGGACACACCGATGTCGTGCCAACCGGACCGGCAGAACAATGGACTTCGCATCCGTTCTCGCCGACACGCCGTGACGGCAGATTGTTCGGGCGTGGCGCCGCCGACATGAAGACATCGATTGCAGCGATGGCGATTGCAGTCGAAGAATTCGTGCAGGCCCATCCCGGACATCGCGGCTCCATCGCCTTCCTGCTGACCAGCGATGAAGAAGGACCGGCAACCGACGGCACCGTCGTCGTCTGCAACATGCTGAAGGCACGTGGCGAGCAGCTTGACTATTGCGTTATCGGCGAACCCACCTCGAGCGACACGCTGGGTGACGTGATCAAGAACGGCAGGCGCGGCTCGATGTCAGGCAGGCTGATCATCAAGGGCGTGCAAGGTCATATTGCCTATCCGCAACTTGCAAAGAATCCGATTCACCTCGCCGCCCCGGCGCTAGCTGAATTGGTTGCCGAAAAATGGGATGAAGGCAATGAGTACTATCTGCCCACGTCCTGGCAGGTATCAAATATTCACGGCGGCACGGGCGCAGGCAACGTGATTCCCGGCGAGGTCGTGGTCGACTTCAATTTCCGCTTTTCAACGGCAAGTACCATCGAAGGACTGCAAAAGCGTGTACATGAGATACTGAACAAATACGATTTTGGCTACGACATCAAGTGGACCATCAGCGGACTTCCCTTCCTGACGCCGCGCGGCGAACTCAGCAAAGCCATTACACATGCGATCAAGAGCGAGACCGGTGTCGATGCGGATTTGTCGACGACCGGCGGCACGTCGGACGGCCGTTTCATTGCGCAGATCTGTCCGCAGGTGATCGAGTTTGGACCACCCAACGAAAGTATTCACAAGATCGACGAGAACATCGAGCTGCGCTTCATTGATCCACTGAAAAACATTTACCGGCGTACGCTGGAAAACCTGCTGCTGTAGCAAACTTTTCCACATTCATCGCACCCGTTTTTGATACCCGATACCCGTCGGGATGACCGAACACTTCAACCCCCTTTCTACATGACACCCAATAATTTCACTACCGTTCGCGATCTGTTGCGTTACGCCGTTACCCGGTTCAACACCGCCAATCTGTTTTTCGGCCACGGCAGCAATAACGCCTTCGACGAAGCCGCCTATCTGATTTTGCATACGCTCAAACTACCGCTCGACAAGCTTGAACCTTTCCTTGATGCTCACTTGTTGCCGAATGAAACAACGCAGGTGTTGCAGGTCATCGAGCGCCGCACCAGTGAGCGCGTGCCGGCTGCTTACCTGACCAATGAAGCCTGGCTGGGCGACTATCGTTTCTATGTCGACGAGCGCGTCATCGTGCCGCGCTCATTCATCGCCGAACTGATTCCGGAACAATTCTCACCGTGGGTTGAGGATGCGGAATCGGTGACCAGCATTCTCGAACTGTGCACCGGTTCCGGTTGCCTGCCGATCATGCTGGCCGATGCCTTCCCCAATGCCCAGGTCGATGCGGTCGACATTTCGGCCGATGCGCTGGAAGTGGCGCGGCGCAATGTCGCCGACTATGCACTGGAAGACCGCATCAGCCTTATTCAGTCCGACTTGTATGACAGCGTACCGAAAAAGAAGTACGACCTGATTGTCACCAACCCGCCATATGTCAATGCCGGCTCGATGTCCAAGCTGCCGGAAGAGTATCGCCGTGAACCACAAATTGCGCTGGCAGGCGGAGACGATGGCATGGATCTGGTGCGCAAGATCGTCGCTGGCGCGGCGGAGCGACTGACCCAGAACGGTGTCCTGATCGTCGAAATCGGTAATGAGCGCGCTTTCGCGGAAGCCGCGTTTCCCGAACTTGAGCTTACCTGGGTATCGACCAGCGCAGGCGACGACATGGTATTCCTGTTGACCGCAGACCAATTGAAGAAGCAATGATACGTTTTCAGCATGTCAGCCTCACACGAGGCATCAAGCCGCTGCTTGAAGATGTCGACCTGACCTTGAACCCGGGCGACAAGATCGGCCTGATCGGCGCCAACGGCGCGGGCAAGTCCAGCCTGTTTGCCATGCTGCGCGGTGAACTCCATGCCGATCTTGGCGAAGTCGACTATCCCGCGAAATGGCGCATGGCCTATGTCGCCCAGGAAACGCCCGCACTCGATCGTCCTGCGCTGGAATACGCAATTGACGGCGACGCCGACCTGCGTCGACTGGAAGCCGAACTTGCTGCTCTGGAAAACGGCCCGGAAAGCCATGGCGATGGCACACGAATTGGCGAGCTGCATGCTGCGCTCGCTGATGCCGACGCCTACACCGTGCGCTCGCGTGCAGAGCAGCTGCTGACAGGTCTCGGCTTCAGCATTGATCAGATGCAGCAGCCTGTCGCCAGTTTTTCAGGCGGCTGGCGCATGCGTCTGAATCTCGCCCAGGCGCTGATGTGTCCTTCCGAACTGTTACTGCTTGACGAACCGACCAACCACCTTGACCTTGATGCAATCATCTGGCTGGAAGACTGGCTCAAGCGCTACGAAGGCACGCTCATCATCATTTCCCACGATCGCGATTTCCTCGATGGCGTGGTCAATGTGATCGTTCATATCGATGAGCGCAAGCTCAAGCGCTATTCGGGCAACTACTCTTCCTTCGAACGCCAGCGTGCCGCACACATGGCACTGACCCAGGCTGCCGCTGAAAAGCAGTCACGGCAGCGCGCCCATCTGCAATCCTTCATCGACCGCTTCAAGGCGAAAGCGACCAAGGCAAGACAGGCGCAAAGTCGCATGAAAATGCTGGCGAAGATGGAAGAAGTAGCGCCGTTGCGCGCCGCGGCGGAATTTTCCTTTGAGTTTCGCGAGCCACTGAGTGCGCCGAATCCTTTGCTGGTGATGGAAGACGTCGTCGCCGGTTACCGAATCGAGAATGACAACGAGGTCACAGAGAAGCCCATCGTGCGAGGGGTCAATTTTTCCCTGCAAACTGGTCAGCGCATCGGCCTGCTTGGCGTAAACGGCGCCGGCAAATCAACCATGGTAAAAACCATTGCCGGCGAACTGAAGCAGCTTGAGGGAGACGTACGTCTTGGCAAAGGTTTGTCGATCGGCTACTTCGCCCAGCATCAGGTCGAAATGCTGCGGCATGATGAATCACCCTTATGGCACCTGGCCAAGATCGCGCCGACCACGCGTGAACAGGAGTTGCGCAACTTCCTCGGTGGATTCAATTTTGGTGGCGAAATGGTGACAAGCAAGATCGCTCCATTTTCTGGCGGTGAAAAGGCCAGACTGGCACTGGCGCTGATTGTCTGGCAGCGTCCCAACCTGTTGCTGCTCGATGAACCAACCAACCATTTGGATCTAGAAACACGCGAGGCACTGACTATGGCGCTTGCGCAATTCGAAGGCACGCTAGTACTCGTATCACACGATCGCCACCTATTGCGAGCCACCACCGATGAGTTCATGATTGTGGCGGATGGTAAGCTGCAACCTTTCGACGGCGACCTCGACGATTACAAGGACTGGCTGTTCAAGACCAAGCTGGGCAAGGCCGATGTAACGTTGCCGGCAACGGTTAAGACGGACGGTACGAATTCGCAAGCTGGCATCACTGGCTCTGAGTCGCGTGAATCCCGCGAAGACCGGCAAGAGCGCAGGCGCTTGGAAGCCGAGGAAAGGCAGCGCCTGTCTTCGCTGAAAAAACCGATCGAATCGCGCATCAAGCGTCTGGACGAACAGATGGCTAAGCTCAATGCGCGCAAGACGGAAGTCGATGCGAAGCTGGCCGATCCGTCAATCTACGACGATGCAAAGAAGGAAGAGTTGAAAGCATTGATCCTTGACCAGGCCTATCTGGCAAAGGAACTGGAACAACTGGAAACGGAGTGGCTGGAACAGCAGGACGCACTCGAACAGCTATCCGCATAACATGCCGCCCGTTCGGCGACGCGATAGGATAGGCATCGTCACAACGGGCACCGGGTCAAGCCAGGAAAAGAACCGCAAAGGACGGAAAGAGACACATGTCGCCAGCACGCCATTCTGCCCAGCCGATTGACAAGCCCCTGCACGGGATTCGTGTTCTGGACTTAACGCGCTTGCTGCCGGGGCCGATGGCGACCATGCATCTTGCCGACATGGGTGCGGAAGTCATCAAGATTGAAGACCTGGGTATGGGTGACTACGCGCGTACCATGGGGCCGGTGCGCAACGAAGTGTCGCAATTTTTTGTCGCGGTCAATCGCGGCAAGCATTCCTTGCGCCTCGATTTGAAAAATGCAGAGGACCGTGCCGCGTTCCTGGACATGGTCGCCACAGCCGACGTGGTGGTCGAAAGCTTTCGGCCCGGCGTGATGGACAAGCTTGGTGTGGGATGGCATGTCCTGAAGGAGCGTAATCCCAGACTGATCATGTGTGCAATTTCCGGTTACGGCAAAGACGGCCCGTTTGCACAGTTGGCCGGGCATGACATCAACTATATCGGCATGGCTGGCATCCTTGAACAAAATGTAGGGCGCGACGGGTTTCCCGCTTTGGGCAATCTCCAGGTCGGCGACTTGCTGGGCGGCGCGCAAGCCGCGGTGCAGGGCATTCTGGCCGCACTGGTTGGCGTTAAATGTGGCGGGACCGGACGATTCGTCGACGTGTCGATGACCGACGCGGTATTTGCGCACAACATCATGCCTTTAGTCGCAGTGAATAATTTCGGGAAACCAGCGGATCCAGGTCTGGATCTGCTCACGGGCGGCGTGCCTTGCTATAACGTTTACCGCACCAGCGACGGCCGCTTCATGGCGGTGGGTGCGCTGGAACTGAAATTCTGGGAAGGCTGCTGCGAGGTACTTGGCCGCCCGGATCTGAAGTCCCGTCATTGGAGCCTCGGACAGGAAGTTGGCGGTGCTGATGCACTGGCTGTGCGCAAGGAACTGGATGCCATCTTTTCTCAGGAAACGTTTGCCACCTGGACCGAGCGTTTCAGCAAGTCTGACTGTTGCGTGACCCCGGTCCTGCGCACCGACGAGGCCTTGTCGCATCCGCTGTTCGAGGCACGTGGCATGGCGTTACGCAGCAAGCATCCGACCGAAGGTGAATACTGGGCGACTGGCCCTGCAGTCAAATTCCATTCATGACAGGGATAAAACCGTGCGCATGCTGACACTCTTTCCGGAATTGCTGACTGACCGTCTGCGTCTGCGGCAGATATCGCCGGCAGACGCTCCTGCACTCTTCGCGATTCACTCAGACCAGGAATGGATGCGCTGGTATGGCGTCGATCCGGTCAAGGAGCCGGCCGAAGCAGTGCAATTGGCAGAGCTGTTTGCTAGCTGGTACGATGCCGGCACCGGCTTTCGCTGGGCTCTCGAACGCGTCGAGGACCGGCGCTTGATCGGCACCTGCGGGCTATTCCGCTGGAATCGCAGCTGGCGGAATTGTGTCATTGGCTATGAGATCGCCCGCGACTGCCAGCGCCAGGGATATATGCGTGAAGCGCTTACCGCCATGCTGGACTACGGCTTTAGCATGATGCGTCTGCACCGGGTTCAGGCGGAAACACACCCCGACAATGTGTCATCGATCGGACTTGCGACAAGGCTGGGTTTTCGCTTTGAAGGCATTCATCGCGAGCAGGCTTATTGGGGCAACCGTTTCCATGACCTGAATTGCTACTCGCTGCTGGAAACGGATTGGTCCGTAGTTCGGCGAGTGATGGCCGATGGAAGTGCCTTGTAATGCCTATCTTACCTACCATAAATATCATCGGCTGCGGCAAGCTGGGCATGACCCTTGGCCGGCTTTGGAATGACTGTGGCGCATTCACGATTGGCCAAGTGCTCAATCGCAGCCATCACAGTGCGGCCCAGGCGACAAGCTTCATGCATGGCGGCGTGCCGATTGCCGCGATAACTGAACTGCAGGCCGCAGACGTGTGGCTGATCGGGACGCCCGATGACGACATTGCAGCCGCTTGTGAAAGCCTAGCCGCCAGTGGTCTTTTGCGCCACGGCGATATTGTTTTTCACTGCAGCGGTGCCCTTTCTTCCTCTGCCCTTGCGGCAGCCTCGGCGTGCGGCGCGTTGGTTGCCAGCCTACATCCTATCCGCAGTTTTGCCGATCCGGCAGAAGTCGTGCAAAGCTTTACGGGAACCTATTGCGGTGCCGAAGGGGACATGGCAGCGCTGGAGCTTCTCAATGCGGCGTTTACATCCATTGGCGCACAAATTGTCCATATCGATCCGGAATTCAAAACGCTTTATCACGCTGCGGCGGTATTTGCGTCAAATTATCTGGTCACTGTGCTCGACGTTGCCGTGCAGGCATATGTGAAAGCGGGCATCGCTGAAGAGACCGCATTGCAATTGATGGAGCCGCTGGTACGCGGCACGGTCGACGGGGTATTTCGGCTCGGCACGACGCAAGCCCTCACCGGCCCCATCGCACGCGGAGACATTGCAACGGCCGTCAGGCAATTCCGGAGCGTCAACGCTTGGGACGAACGACACGGCGTTCTCTACAAGCAACTTGGAAAGCTGACTGCCGACATCGCCGCACGACGCCGCAACAAAGCCTGAATCCGGCGCCTGGAGCAGTAAAAGAATTCGCCTGCTTGCGCGAAACAGCCGAACGCGATATGCACGTAAAACAATTATTCAGTGACTCAATTACTCAAGAACGCCAGCTGCTCTGTTTTTGCGACCGTCACGGCTTGCGTGGCAATCGTTGCCAGCGCTGCCCTGCGGTCAAAACCTTGGGGAGGAGATTGAAGTGATTCAGGCAGGCGGGTTGCAGGCAATGCGTGTACCAAGGTGGACCACAGCGAAAAAATTTGCCTTAGCGCTTTGGGCCGTAAATATCGTGACCAACCTCGTCAATCTGACGGCGCAGCGCACGCCGCTCGTCAGCACTAAGCCGACCTTGCCGGCGAGCGTTTTCGGCGGCATCACCAGCGCGTCCTTCAGCAGGACCGCCGTAGCCGCTGCTTTCCTGGCCGGCGACGTCACGGCTCCGGCGCCGATCGGGCTGGGCCTGCTCCTGCTGATGACGAAAGTCACCGCGTTCTTGCGTCACGCCCTGCACCTGAAAAGCGCGCACGATCTCGCGTCCCGAGCGCCAACTGTCAGAGGGCGAGGCGATTGCGATCGCGGCGCCGAGTGCCAACAGAAGAAATGTGCCAAGGAGTTTGAGTCGCATTGTCGATAACCGATTAGTCATCGTTACTGGCAGAAGTTACCCCACAATCCGGGATACACTGCTAGCAACCATGAACCCAGTGTATGCTTGTTTGTGCGGCGCGATAATCCATGTAAGGTAAAGTTTGTAACACTTTGTAATGGTTTGCGCCAGACATATTCCCGCTTTTTTTTCTGACGTTACCATAGCGCCATGAATACGACAAATCTGACAACGAATCCGCCCGGGCATATGCCCAACGGCCATCAAGGCAAGATACTTGTGGTCGATGACGACCTGCGTTTGCGAGACCTGCTGCGACGCTATCTCGCTGAGCAGGGCTTTAATGTCGTCACTGCGGAAAATGCCCAGGCGATGAACAAGCTATGGATCCGCGAACGCTATGACCTTCTGGTACTCGACCTGATGCTGCCAGGCGAAGACGGACTTTCGATCTGCCGCCGCCTGCGTGGTGCCGGAGACCAGACACCGATCATCATGCTGACAGCCAAAGGCGAAGACGTCGACCGCATCGTAGGACTAGAGATGGGCGCCGACGACTATCTACCCAAACCATTCAATCCGCGCGAGCTGGTGGCCCGCATCAATGCCGTCCTGCGTCGCAAGGGACCGGACGAAATTCCCGGTGCGCCGTCCGAAACACCGCAGACCTTTACGTTCGGCGATTTCATCCTCGATCTGGGCACGCGCACCCTCAAGAAGAACGGCGAAACCATTTCGCTGACGACCGGCGAGTTCTCCGTGCTCAAGGTGTTTGCACGCCATGCTCGCCAGCCACTGTCACGGGAAAAGTTGATGGAACTGGCCCGTGGCCGCGAATATGAGGTCTTCGACCGCAGCCTGGACGTACAGATTTCGCGCCTGCGCAAGTTGATCGAACCCGATCCTTCCAATCCCATCTATATCCAGACAGTCTGGGGGCTGGGTTACGTCTTCATTCCTGAAGGCCAACCCCGCTAACGTCCGACCTTGATTCCCCTTATCGGAAACCGCCTTAACTGGCTTAGAAGCGGCCTGTTCTGGCGTACCTTCTTCCTGCTCGCTTTCCTGATTGCCGTCAGCATCATGGCCTGGGTGGCGAGCTTTCGTATTGTCGAACGCACGCCACGTGCTCAGCAAATGGCGGCACAGGTGATTTCCATCGTAACGATCACCCGTGCCGCCCTGACCCACTCTGCCCCGGACTTGCGTCGCGAATTGCTATTCGATCTCGCCAGCAACGAAGGCATCCGGATTTACCCGCTGGAAGAAACTGATGTGGTCAAGCCGCCGCCTGATAGTGGCCTGATGCCGGTGCTGGAAGAAAGTGTCAAGGCGAGATTAGGCAAGGACACTAAGTTTGCCGGCAGGGTCAATGATGTCGCAGGCTTCTGGGTGAGCTTCAAGATCGACGAGGATGAATACTGGCTGCGCCTGGACCGGGAGCGCATCGAAGGCGTGTCGAGCGTCCAATGGCTCGGATTGGGCACCACGACGCTGGTGCTGTCACTGTTTGGTGCGGTATTCATCTCGAGGCTGATCAATCAGCCACTGGCGCGTATCACCACCGCAACACGCTATATTGCGAAAGGACAGAAGCCGCTCCCCCTCCCCGAAAGAGGCCCGGCGGAAATCCGCGAGGCCAATCGCAGCTTCAATCAGATGGTGGCCGATCTTGACCGTGTCGAATCGGATCGCGCGGTAATCCTGGCAGGTATTTCGCATGATCTCCGCACACCGCTGGCACGCATGCAGCTCGAACTGGAAATGGCAAAATTACCGGATGATGCCCGCCAGGGCATGCAGTCGGATCTCGCACAGATGGACGAGATCATTGGCCAGTTTCTTGAGTATGCCAAGCCCTCCGACAAGTCTCCCGTCGCAAGCGTGGACCTGAGCGCGCTCCTGCGCGATTGCGCACATGAAGCCGAACGCCTACCCGACGTGAAGGTGACATCCAGCATTGCCGATGACGTCAATGTTTTCGGCAACGTGACTGACCTGCGCCGGGTCGTCAACAACCTGATCGAAAACGCCCGACGCTATGGCAAGACACCGGAGAGCGACCTGACGTGCATTGACATCGCCTGCAAGGCCCAGGCAAGCATGGCTGTCATCGAAATTGCCGACCGTGGGCCGGGAGTGCCCGAAGAGGAAATGGAAAGGCTGCTGCGCCCGTTTACGCGACTTGACACTGCGCGCGGGCAAGCCAACGGTGCCGGGCTTGGGCTGGCGATTGTGGACCGTATCGTACGACGCCATCATGGGCTCATGAAGCTCTCGAACAATCCGACTGGCGGCCTTCGGATCCGCATAACGATTCCGGTCACCGGGATACTATGATGTCGTCGAAGTGAGGCCAAGGTGATTCGCCTGGCCTTCGCTGTCAGCCCTTAGCCCTCAACGCCTGGAAATGACGAATGCGGTGTGCATCGGTACGAATGATGCGCACCGCTTACCATTTCAGTAAGGCGCCGTCGGGGCCAAGGCCGGTGCGTTAGGCTTGAACTGCAGCGATTTGTATTCCAGAAATTCTTCCATGCCGTATGGCCCCATTTCACGTCCGCGTCCAGATTGCTTGTACCCGCCAAAAGGAGCGAACAGGTTAAAGCCGCCACCGTTGATATCGACCTGGCCGGTACGTAAGCGCTTCGCCAACTGCTGGGCGCGCTCGTCCGACCCCGCCCATACGCCCCCAGCCAGGCCATATGGAGTTCCGTTGGCGATACGCACCGCCTCTTCTTCGTCGCGGTAGGTAATGATCGACAAGACCGGTCCGAAGATTTCCTCCTGTGCGATCGTACTGTCGGGTTTCACGCGGCCGAATACAGTCGGCTTGACGTAATATCCCTTCGGTAGATCTGCCGGTGCATCGGGGCCGCCGCACAGCAATTCCGCTCCCTCTTCCATTCCCTTGCGAATGTAATTGCGTACGCGTTCGCGCTGCGCTTCGGAAATCAGTGGCCCCAGTTTTGCGCTGCCGCCAAACGGATCGCCAACGGTAAACGCCGATGCCGCTTCCACAGCAAGCTTTGCCACTTCTTCATACCGCGATTCCGGCACCAGCATGCGCGTGTGGGCCGAACAGGTCTGGCCGCTATTAAGGAAGCAGGCATTGATGGTTCCTTTCACTGCCGTGGGAAGGTCCGCATCATCGAGGATCACGGAGGCGGATTTCCCGCCGAGCTCCAGCGCGACGCGTTTGACGGTGGCCGCCGCGACCTCGGAAATACGTTTGCCGGCCCGCGTTGACCCGGTGAACGACACCATATCGACGTCCGGGTGGCGAACCAGGGCTTCACCCGCGACCGGGCCGGTACCGCTAATCAAATTGAAAACGCCGGGCGGTAAACCTGCGGCGTCGATAACTTCGGCCAGGATGAAAGCATTCACGGGTGCCACTTCCGAGGGCTTGAGAACCACGGTGCACCCTGCAGCCAGGGCTGCGGCTACTTTCGCTGCAATCTGATGGAGAGGATAGTTCCAGGGTGTAATGCAAGCTACCACCCCGACCGGCTCGCGTACCACGCGCGAGTTGCCGGTGGTTTCCGACCATTGGAATTCGCTGGCCATTTTGGCGTAATAGCCAAAGTTCGCAATCGGTGATCCAACCTGTATCAGCCCGGCCAGCTTGAGCGGCATGCCGACTTCCGCGGCAATGACTTTCGCAAGTTCATCGCTACGCGCCTTCATGCCTTCCTGCACTTTTTTCAGCAAGGCGCCGCGTTCAGCGGGTGGCGTATTGCTCCAGTGATCGAACGCTGCCCGCGCTGCAGTGACTGCTGCATCGGCGTCGTGCTCGTCGCCTTCAGGAATAGTCGCCATTACCTCTTCGGTCGATGCATTGATGACGTCGATTTTTCCCTTGCCGGATGGGGCAGTCCATTTGCCATTGATATAAAAATTATTCCACTCTTGCATGATCCGTCTCCATTTGATTTATATGACACGCTACGTTCGTCGGGCTTATTGTTACATGGGATGCCGCAGCTTGCAGGTGGCGGAGTGGTTTCGCGTTGGTCGATTCCTCTCAGTTCCCTATGGCATCGATTTCGCAATCGGCTTTGTTCGATATGTATCCGACCGGTTCTTTTGCGTTGAGACAAATGATGTATTTTTCGCCGGTATAAATTCGTTACAAGTGCCGTCACGACGAAACAAATTCCCCGTGCCGGCGTCTACGAAACACGGTTACACACAGTCTGCTGTTGTCCGCCGTCGTGGCGTGCGACATGCCAGTCCAGGAGAAGGTGGCCGCAGGCGATGGGCACCAGATGAAAAAGAATCCCCTTTACAGCAAGTCATCCCGGACTCGTCGCGTCGATACGGCCGCGTCCGCCGCACCGGGCCGTCCTGCATCGCAATTGCATTCACAAGCGCCTCCGTCTTCGGACCAGGCGCATCCGCCTGTTTCACCGGCGGCTTCGACCGCCTCCGATTCTGCAATGCGCCCGCGTCGTTTTAACAGAATTCGCATGCTAGCCAGCAGACATGAGCGGCTGTTACTGGTATTCACCTCTGTTTTGCTAAGCGCCCTGCTGTTTTACGGGTACACCGAACTGCGTCCGGTCGAGCGGAAGCTGACACAGAAAGACATCGACGCTGCCGTCATGCACACGCTGGACCGGAACATTCTGCCATCACCAGAAGCAAAAGCCTTTGCACGCATACGCCCCTCTGTGGTGCGTATCACGCAAGTTGGCGGAAGTCAAAAGGAAACGACGCCGGCTAAAGCCCTGGGGGTAGGTACAGGAGTCGTTATCGTTGACCGCGGCATCATCCTGACCAATCTGCATGTGGTGGAAGGCGATAATAAAATCCAGATCGACTTTGCTGACGGCACCAAGTCCGATGCCGTGATTTTACAAAGGCAACCTGAAAACGATCTTGCAGTATTGCAGGCCACCACCATACCTGACGATTTAATTCCTGCAACCTTGCGCTCGACACAAGGGCTTGCCGTGGGCGACAAGGTGGTTGCGGTGGGATTTCCATTCAACATCGGTCCGTCCGCATCGTCCGGCATTGTTTCGGGTCTCAAGCGCAGTTATCACTCCGAAGACGAAAAACGGGTGCTTGCGAACCTGATTCAGTTCGATGCAGCGGCCAATCCGGGCAACTCGGGTGGCCCGCTGATCACCATGAATGGCGAGGTGGTCGGTATCGTTACCGCAATCTTGAGCCCGAACCCACAAGGGTCGTTTATTGGGATCGGTTTCGCTGTCCCGATTGAAACCGCCGCAGCTGCTGCAGGTGAAGCACCATTCTGAAACCGTAACGAACCATTCATATTGAACAGGCAGGAGCTCATGGAAGACAGAGACAAGGTCAGTACCGAAGTATCACGCCAGATGGAGCAGGTGCTCTACGAGGTCAAGCGCATTGTGGTCGGCCAGGATCATTTTCTGGAACGGGTACTGGTGGCAATTCTTGCACGCGGCCATCTGCTAGTGGAAGGTGTGCCTGGACTAGCCAAGACGCTGACCGTCAAAACGCTGGCGCGCACCATACAGGGGAGCTTCAAGCGTATTCAGTTCACCCCGGACCTGGTGCCTGCGGACCTGATTGGCACCCGTATCTACAATCAGAAATCCGGCGAATTCACGACATCGCTCGGACCGGTTTTTGCCAACCTGATCCTTGCCGACGAAATCAATCGTGCGCCAGCCAAGGTACAGAGCGCATTGCTGGAAGTCATGCAGGAAGGACAGGTAACGATCGCCGGCGATACGCATAGGGTGCCGATGCCTTTCCTGGTCATGGCAACGCAGAACCCAATCGAAACAGAAGGTACTTATCCACTTCCAGAGGCCCAGGTCGACCGCTTCATGATGAAAGTGCTGGTCGACTACCCAACCGAGGAAGAAGAATTCGTCATCGTGAATCGCGTGACCGGCCCTGCCCCCGACATTGCGGCGGTGACCAGCACCGAGCAACTGGCACGCCTGCAGCAGCAATGTCGCGAATGCTATGTGGATCCTTCTCTGGTTCACTATGCCGTGCGACTGGTCGCGGCCACACGTGATCCGGACCGCTACAACGTTCCCAATCTGGCGCACTACCTGACATGCGGCGCCAGCCCTCGTGCATCGATCTACCTGGTTGAAGGTGCACGTGCACTTGCGCTCCTGCGTGGCCGAAACCATGTACGACCTGAAGACGTCAGCGACCTGGTACCGGATGTCTTGCGCCATCGGCTTGCGCTTTCTTATGAAGCACTGGCGGATGCGATTACACCTGATCACATCATCCGTCGCATCATGAAACACATACCCGCTCCTGAAAGGATGCTTGAAACCCATGTCCGAGTTGACGCCAACGCCTGAAGCCGTTCTCCGCCGCATCGAGTTGACAGTGTTACGTCAGCTCGACGGGATGTTGCATGGGGATTACCACACCCTGTTTCGTGGACTCGGCATGGATCTGGCCGACTTGCGCGAATACCATTATGAAGACGATGTAAGACATATAGACTGGAACGTCACCGCGCGCATGCAGACTCCCTATGTGCGGGAGTATTATGAAGAACGGGATGTCACCGCCTGGTTTTTGCTCGATCTGAGCGCTTCCGAAGATTTCGGATCGCAAGAGGTGACCAAGCGTTCGCAGGCGGCTGAAGTGGTGGGCTTGCTGTCGAGCATGTTGACAAGGCATGGAAACCGCGTTGGCGCCCTGTTTTATGGAGGCAGCGTGGACACGGTGATTCCGTCCGGCAGCGGCAGACGCCATGTATTGCAAATCCTTCACAGGATGATGGCACGCGACCGGCTGGTGCATTCCGGAGCGACGCGGTTGGAGGATTTGCTGAAGACATCGGCGCAAGTCATGAAAAGGCGATCACTGGTGTTTGTGATTTCCGACTTCATCTCCCAGCCTGGCTGGGAAAAAGCCCTGGCCATGTTAACGCAGCGGCACGACGTACTTGCCATGCGCTTGTACGATCCTCTCGAAATGGAGTTACCCGATCTCGGCCTGCTGACCATGCAGGATTCGGAGACCGATGAACAGCTATTGGTGGATACGCACGATCACGCTTTCCGCTCACGCTTCAGCGCTGCTGTAACACGGCGCGAGGAAGCCTTGCATGAAGCATTTGCCAATGCCGGAGTCGATGTGCTTGAACTGTCGACTGAAGACATGGTAGTGGACGCGCTAGTCCGATTTTCCGAACTGCGCAAGGGCCGTAGTCGCCTGATGGCGGGAGGCTCGCTGCCGATGCATATGGGGCGAAGATGACTTTTATCTGGCCTGGTTTCCTGTGGTTCCTGTTATGTGTGCCACTACTCATAGTTACGTACTGGCTGATGCTTCGCAGGAAAAAGAAGCATGCGGTACGTTATGCTGGTCTCTCTACCGTCAAGGAAGCAATGGGACGCTCGCAGCAGCTCCGTCGCCATTTGCCACCCTTGCTGTTTTTGGTCGCCTTGACGGTAATGTTGCTAGCCGTAGCACGCCCGGCTGCCCTCGTCACCTTGCCGTCGCAATATGAGACCGTCATTCTTGCCATTGATGTATCGGGCAGCATGCGTGCAAGCGATGTGACGCCAACCCGTATTGCAGCGGCACAGGCTGCAGTGCGTGGCTTCGTCGAGCAGCAGCCACGCAATACGCGAGTAGGCGTTGTTACCTTCGCCGGCACTGCGGCATTGACCCAACCACCCACGGAAAACCGGCAAGACATTCTTGCCGCGATTGATCGCATCCAGTTGCAACGTGCTACCGCGATAGGCAGTGGAATTTTGGTCTCGTTGAAAGCTATCTTTCCCGAGATCGAGTTCAATCTCAACTCGTCCGACCCACGTCCTGCAGAAAAAGACTACAGCGAGGCACGTGCCATTGGTGAGAGATCAAAGGAAAGGCGCGCGGACGTCAAACCCGTCCAACCAGGGTCGTACACCTCGGCGGCGATCATTCTGTTGACTGATGGTCAGACCACGACCGGTCCGGATCCCATCGAATCCTCCAAGATGGCAGCGGAGCGCGGTGTTCGTGTGTTTACGGTAGGTATCGGCACAATCGAAGGAGAAGTCGTTGCCGGCGAGGGCTGGTCCATGCATGTGCGGCTTGATGAAGACTCACTGAAAAAAATCGCCACCTCGACCGGAGCGGAATATTTCTATGCCGGCACCGCGGACGACCTGGCCAAGGTATACAAAATGCTCAACTCCAAGCTGACGCTGGAGCGCAAGGAAACCGAAATCACGGCGCTGTTTGCAGCGGTCGCCGCATTCTTTGCGTTACTATCAGCGATGCTGTCAATGCTGTGGTTTAACCGCATTCTGTGACTCCTGCAATGCCGCACGACGAAGGACTCCGCGACCATGGTGCGAAGTCCTTTGCAGCTCGGGTAATCGTTATCGCGGCCTATGGCGAATCAACCATGACCGGCTGGGGTTTGCCCTATGGACAGGATATTCCTACTTTTTTACAGCGGCTGCTGCCTCATACTTGCGTTGTCAATGAGGGTGTCCCGGCAACCACGGCGCGCCAATTGCTTACAGGCAGTGACGGCAAGCATATGCACCCGTGGCGTCGCCAGATGCAGAATAGCCGAGCATCCATCATCGTACTGAACCGTGGAATTAACGAGCCGTACAACGGGGAATCGCCGGCGGACTTCAAGCAGGCACTACAAGAGTTGACGATCACCGCTCTGCATGCCGGCAAGACAGTCGTGCTGCAGACACCAAACCCTACTATTACTGGTACTGAGCTTGATCGCGGAGTGGCGGCCAGTGCACGCGTCATCCGTGAGGTAGCCCATGAGTTGCAGCTACCGCTGTCGGATGCATACAGTCTCGTGCAGCGTTTGCTACGGGAAAAGGGGGGTACCAGTATTCCAGATGGCGTACATCCGACAGCGGATGTGTACCAGGTGATGGCGATCGACCTGGCGCAGATCATTACGCCACTCCTGGCGTCGCTCCAGGGACCGGCTTGAAGGAAAGTTCATCCAGAAACTGCGTTGTCCGTCACGGTATCATGGCTTGCCAATTCTTCAGGAGGAATGCCCATGTTTGAGGTTGCTGGACTAGACCATATCTACATCGCTGTTTCCGACTTGCGGCGCTCAGAACTGTTTTACGACCGGGCAATGACGACGCTGGGTTTCCATAAAAACTCATTCACGCTGAAAGGTGATCCGCACATTCAGTATTTCAATCGACATTTCGGCTATGTGCTGCGTCCGGCGCGGACTGCACGGAAACATGATAACTACGCGCCCGGTGTACATCATCTTTGTCTGCGTGTTAATTCAATCGACGATGTTATCAATGCGGCTAAAGCGTTGAAGGAAGCCGGAGTGGACGCACATCCGGCAAAACACTTTCCGGAATATGCGCCTGATTATTGGGCGACGTTTTTCTCCGATCCGGATGGGCTGCGCCTTGAAATCACCAACTACAGGCAGGAGCGCCGTGAACGCCATGACAATTGGGACAAACTGCTTGAAAGGGAAGAACCTAAAACGATCGAAAAGGGTTAGCTAGAGATAAGGTTTCGATATGCGAAACTTCGTTCCGATCTGTTGCTCGGTATCAAACCATGTAGTTTCCATTTTTATTTAGTCTAGGAAAGATCGGGGTTTTCCTGCGAAAAGTTCGGCATTTCCGCGCCAAGTGGAACTCAATTGGTTCTCTTTACAGCCGCCAGCTGGGCTGTTACGATAATTAAAATCAGAACATTGTTTCGCTATGCAGAACAGTTTAATGGTAAGCCCTTGCTGTATTTCCTAAGTTGCTTAGTTCTACAAACGTATAAGAACGAGTAGTGACAACACAGCCAGTTCGCAATTGCACCACCATGTTCCATACAAAGTACGTTTTGCAAATTTCCCAGGAGACACATGATGAGCGTCAAGCAATTATTCAGCCTTGAAGGTCGTATCGCCTTGATTACCGGTGGTTCTCGCGGGCTGGGATTGCAGATGGCTGAAGCGCTCGGTGAAATGGGATGCAAGCTCGCTCTGACAGCGCGCAAAGCGGATGAATTAGCCGAGGCAAAGTCTCATCTTGAGCAGATGGGATATGAAGTGCTGACTGTCGTCAACGACTTGTCTAACTCCGGCCAGATTCCTGGCATGGTGGATCAGGTCATGCAGCGTTTTGGCGCCATCGACATCCTGGTGAACAATGCTGGCGCAACCTGGAGCGCACCTGCTGAAGAGTACCCCGACGAAGCATGGCGCAAGGTGTTGGGGTTGAATGTCGATTCTTTGTTTTTTGTGGCACGTGAAGTCGCGAAGCGCAGCATGATCCCGAGAAAGTCCGGCAAGATACTCAACATTGCTTCTGTCGCCGGATTACGTGGCAGCGCCGTCAACGTCAACACGATCGCGTACCACACATCAAAAGGTGCCGTCGTCAACTTCACTCGCTCTCTCGCGTCCGAATGGGGAAAGTACAATATCAATGTGAATGCGATCTGCCCTGGCTTTTTCCCTTCCAAGATGTCGGCTGGCTTGCTGGAGAAGGTTGCTGAGTCCGTCATTGCACGAGCACCCCTGCATCGTATCGGCGGTGACGAAGACCTGAAAGGCGTCGTCGTATTTCTCGCCTCGGAAGCGTCACGCCATATCACCGGCCAGGCCATTGCTGTGGATGGCGGCATCAGTGCGGTGTAAGTGGAAGCGATCACGCCGAGCCTCGCCATCCTGCATCACGCCGCATTAACTGTTTATTGAAGAACACCATGTCCGACCGCCATCTGGCATTCTGGCCAAGCACCCTGCCGAAACACCTGACGGTGCCGCAGACCAATCTTTACTATAACGTGGAAGTGTCTGCGACACGTTTCCCCGATAAACCATATATCCTGTTTTACGATACGCCAATCACCTTTGCGGAATTCCGCGATGAGACGGAGCGCATTGCCGGTTTCCTGCAGCAGGAGTGCAAGGTAAAGCAAGGCGATCGCGTGTTGCTCTACCTGCAGAACAGCCCACAGTTTATTCTTGCCTACTACGGTATCTTGCGGGCGAACGCCGTCGTTGTTCCTGTCAATCCCATGAATCGTACCAGCGAGTTGCGTCACTACGTGTCCGATACCGGCGCAACCACGGCGATCGTACCTCAGGATCTGTATGCACAGATAGCTCCGCTGCTCGGTGACGGACTAGAGCAAGTTATCCTGGCCGCCTATTCCGATTACCTGAAGCGTCCTACCGATCTGCGGATGCCGGAGTTTGTCAGTGCCTCGCGTGAACCTATCACTGGCAAAGGCGTAACGCTTTGGTCGGATATGCTCGCAAAAAATCTGCGGCCTGGTCCGCTGACGACTGGCCCGGACGATCTGTGCGTCATGCCTTATACATCGGGCACCACTGGCAATCCCAAAGGCTGCATGCACACACATCGCAGCGTCATGTATAGCGTGGTGGCAAGCATGCAGTGGTTTGGCACGCAACAAGACGCGACTTTGCTATCCGTACTGCCGTTTTTCCATGTCACCGGTATGCAGGGAAGCATGAGCGGCCCACTCTATCTCGGCAGCACGATTGTGTTGCTGCCGCGCTGGGATCGGGAAGTCGCGGCGGAATGCATACAGCGTTATCGCGTGACCTCGCTGCAAGTGATTTCAACCATGGTGGTTGACTTGCTCGCCAACCCAAAGATCGGTGAATACGACCTTTCGAGTATTAGAGGCGTACGTGGTGGAGGTGCAGCAATGCCGGAGGCGGTTGCACAAAAATTAAACGATATATTCGGTGTGCCTTACGTTGAAGGTTACGGCATGTCGGAAACGATTGCTGCAACCCATATCAATCCGCCGCAGAGACCGAAGAAGCAGTGCCTCGGCGTGCCGCTCTTCGATGTTGACGCACGGGTTGTCGATCCATCGGACTTTCATGAATTGCCGCCCGGCGAGGTCGGTGAAATCGTCGTCAATGCGCCCAACGTCATGCTGGGTTACTGGAATCACCCGGAAGGTACGCGCGAGGCTTTCGTCGAGATCGACGGCAAGCGTTTCCTGCGGACCGGCGATCTGGCCATGACCGATGAAGACGGTTACTTCTTCATGGTCGACCGCCTCAAGCGCATGATCAATGCATCGGGTTTCAAGGTATGGCCTGCTGAAGTTGAAGCCCTGATGTATCAGCACCCGGCGATACAGGAGGCCTGTGTAATCGGCACCCGCGATCCCAAACGTGGCGAGACAGTGAAAGCAGTGATCGTCTTGCGCGAAGCCTTCCGTGGCAAGGTGAGCGAGCAAGACATTGTCGAATGGGCACATCAAAATATGGCCGCCTACAAGAGTCCGCGCATCGTGCAGTTTGCCGAATCCTTGCCCAAGTCGTCGACGGGGAAGATTCAGTGGCGTGAATTGCAGGAGAAGGAAAATGCTGCCTGAAAACAAATCACTCACAGGCCTGTAAATAGAAAATCATCTGGGACAGGAGACAACATGCGTTTTGAAAACAAGGTAGCCATTATCACCGGTGCCGCAAGCGGTATTGGTCGCGCGACCGCACTCCGTTTAGCGCGTGAAGGTGCCTGTGTAGCACTGGTCGACCGCAACGATGCCGGCCTTGCCGAATTGGCAGCTCAACTGCCTGATACGTCAAAGGTCTGGTCGCGCGCGCTCGACATCTCCCGCGAGAAAGAAGTGCAGGCTTGTGTGAGCGATGTTTTCACCCGCTTCGGACGCATTGATGCCATGTGCAATAACGCCGGCATTTCCGGCGGTGACTACTCTGCAATTACAGATACCGATACCAGCGTCTGGCAGCAAATCCTTGCTGTGAATGTCATGGGCGCTGTCCATTTCACCAAATACGCCGCGCGCATCATGTGTGAACAGCGCGGTGGCGCTATCGTCAATACGGCATCCGTAGCAGGCGTTCGCTCCGGTGCTGGCGGCAACGCATACAGCGCATCGAAAGCAGCGGTGATCAACCTGACGATGACTACCGCTTGCGACCTCGGCCAATGGAATGTACGCGTCAATGCGGTTTGTCCCGGTCTGATCGAAACAGGAATGACTGCGCCTGTGTTTGAACGGGCGCGCGCTGTTAACAAGGAAGACAAGTTAGGCTCTCGCTGCGAACTGCGTCGTTATGGGCGCCCCGAAGAGGTCGCGGCAGTGATCGCTTTTCTCGCCAGTGACGATGCCAGTTATGTGACCGGGCAAGCGCTGCCGGTCGATGGTGGGAACACCGCCTCCTTGAATTTGCCGGGTATGAAAGTCTGATTAACGCCTTGCAGCCTTCAGCGTAGTTCCACCATCTTTGGATATGACTGTGGTGCGTCATCGGCAGTCGATGTATGTAATTGCCTGCCGATGATGCACCACCTTCCGTAACCAATCAGTAGGGCAACAAAGCAACAACATCATAAATGTGTTTCGAGATACCGAAGCACATGAACCGGTGTCTCTTATCGCTTAACTGCGATCGGCATTCTTTCGATATCCTACCGGCGATTGCGACTCTTATAGATGCTTCTGATTAAGAATAGAACGGAGCCATAATGGATATGGCGCTTTTGAAAGCGTCGGTTGGAAATTGAAGGCTCGAGCGAGGAGCGACGTTTGATTAGAATGAAGGATACTCGCAATTACGGCCTCTTCGCCGCATCATCATGCCTCCAAAAGATTCTGTGACTCGCAATCAGCCCAAGTCGTCGTCCGACCTTTTCCTTTCCTTTACCTTTATCGCATTACAGGGGTTTGGCGGAGTATTGGCAGTGATCCAACAAAATCTTGTGGAACGCAAGCGTTGGCTGACGAGAGAGGAGTTTATTGAGGAATGGGCAGTCGCACAGATCATGCCCGGACCGAACGTCGTCAACCTCGCACTCGTGATCGGTGGCCGCTATTTTGGTTTACGCGGCGCACTCGCCGCCTTGGGCGGAATGATTCTTGTCCCTCTTCTGCTTTTGCTAGTTCTTGCAGTCATTTATGACCAGTTCGCCGACAATCCCGAGATTGCTGGCGCACTACGTGGAATGGGTGCCGTAGCGGCTGGTTTAATCGGCGCCACCGGCCTAAAACTGGCCACCACACTTAAAAATCATCCTCTTGGCAGAGGGCTTGTGATCGCTTTTTGTCTCCTTGGCTTTATCGCCGTTGCTTTACTGCGCTTCCCCTTGGTCGCCGTTTTACCTGTCTTGGGAAGTCTTACCTGCTTTCTGACCTATCGAAAGATGAATCCATGAACTTGCCCCCATCACTTCATCTTGAGTTAATGGATTGGCTCAGTCTGTTTGGACAGTACATGCTCTTGTCCTTACTGTCGATTGGCGGAGCAATTTCCACAACTTCAGAAATGCATCGCTTTCTCGTCGATGAACATCAATGGCTTACGGCTAGCCAGTTCAACGCATCGATTGCCATTGCGCAGGCAGCGCCTGGGCCAAACGTCCTTTTCGTTGCATTGATGGGCTGGAATGTCGGTATGAATGCAGGTGGGCTGTCTACTGCATTACTAGGCGTCGTGATTACCATGGTAGGAATTCTTTTACCGAGTACCACGATGACCTACCTTGCAGCTCAATGGGGATATCGGAATCGCGAACTCCGTTCAGTCCGTGCGTTTAAGTCCGGTATGGCTCCCATCGTCATTGCACTACTACTTGCAACAAGCTGGACGCTTGCCAGTGTAAATAGCGCAGGTAACGATCAGTGGAAATTATGGATTGTCTCGCTCGTATCCGCGCTAATCATCTGGAAAACGCGACTTCATCTTCTCGTCTTGCTAGCAGCCGGCGCTTTGCTTGGATGGTTCGGTTTTATTTGAAGCATCTTTGGACTTTCCGTACATGCACCGCTGTCCGCCTTTGCTGCCGTAGGGCGTTGTGCGGCCCTGCCATGGGCGGATTCTGCCTCGCTGGAATTACTGCGCCTTGTTCGAACTGCCAAACGCTGAGAACATGAGAGATCTTTTTAGGCTAAAGACGCGGAAGAAGAAGGGAAAAAGCGATAATGAGATAAAGCTAGTTGCGAAGGTGCAGTGCAAAAGCTGAAGCGCAATGCAAAAAGCCCCAGCTCGTTGGAGCTGGGGCTTTGGGTAACACAAGCCTGACGATTACCTACTTTCACACTGGTTGCAGCACTATCATCGGCGCGAAGTCGTTTCACGGTCCTGTTCGGGATGGGAAGGGGTGGGACCAACTCGCTATGGTCATCAGGCATAACTGGT
>NZ_JBHTDH010000015.1:0-129385 GCF_042666555.1 Herbaspirillum sp. GCM10030257 | reverse complement strand
TGAATTCGGCACGTTACGGTATTGCCTGGGGTGCATTGGGTGCGGCGGAGTCATGCTGGCACACGGCACGCCAGTATGTGCTGGACCGCAAGCAGTTTGGCAAGCCGCTGGCGGCCAATCAGCTGATCCAGAAGAAGCTGGCCGACATGCAAACCGAAATCACCATGGGTCTGCAGGGATGCCTGCGCCTGGGCCGCATGAAAGATGAAGGTACCGCAGCCGTGGAAATCACGTCGATGATGAAGCGCAATTCCTGTGGCAAGGCACTGGATGTGGCACGCATGGCGCGCGACATGCTGGGCGGGAATGGCATTTCGGATGAATTCGGCGTGATCCGTCACATGGTGAACCTGGAAGTGGTGAATACCTATGAAGGGACGCACGATATTCATGCACTGATCCTTGGTCGTGCGCAAACGGGTATTCCTGCGTTCTGACAGCAATAGCGGCGTTGATGTGGTGCGTATGGACCGTCCCCATACGCACCACATCTTGCTACTTCGAAAACATTTCGCGCTTCTGCACTGCGTCTCAGGAACCCTCCCGATCTAAGGTAAAATTCCGCCTTTACTGACATTGCTTCTCCATGCACGACATCCCATCGATGTGCGTCGCAACCCGTAGAAGCAGGCCGCCGATTCCATCGAATCTCCTGTGCGGCCACCGAGGACTCCTTCCATGCAAAACATTCCTGAAATCAAGCCGGGTCAATCCATCGACTTGCTAAAAGAACTGCATATTTTGACGCGCGACGGCAAGCTGAACCAGGACAGTCGCCGCAAGCTCAAGCAGGTTTATCACCTGTACCAGTTCATTGAGCCGTTGCTGAAGCAGGTTCTCGAAGATCAACCCAGCCTGAGCCTGGTTGACCACGGCGCCGGAAAATCCTATCTGGGCTTTATCCTGTATGACTTGTTTTTCAAGTCTCTTGACAAGGATGCGCATATCTACGGTATCGAAACCCGCGATGAACTGGTCAAAAAGTCCGAAGAGCTTGCAAAGAAGCTCGGTTTTCCTGGCATGTCGTTCCTGAACCTGTCCGTCGCCGATTCCATTACTTCGCCACTGCTTCCCGCAACCGTCGATGTGGTGACTGCACTGCATGCCTGTAATACCGCTACTGACGACGCAATCCGTTTCGCACTTGAAAAGAAGGCCAGGTTTATTGTGCTTGTACCGTGTTGCCAGGCCGAAGTGGCATCGGTCTTAAAGCGAAACAAAGGCAAGGCGATCGGCAAGAGCGTCCTGACCGAGATTTGGCGACATCCTCTGCACACCAGAGAGTTTGGGAGTCAGGTCACCAACGTGTTGCGCTGCCTGCAACTGGAAGCGCATGGCTACCAAGTCAACGTCACCGAACTGGTTGGCTGGGAGCATTCAATGAAAAATGAACTGATCATCGCGACGTTCAAGGATTTGCCGCGCGCCCGCCCGAGCGAGCGGTTACGCGAGATGATGCAGACTCTCGGTCTTGAGGAAATGAGCGAGCGATTTTTTACGCCGGCTTGACCAAGCTGATAAATTCGCGTTCAGGCTGGTGGCTTAGAGCGGGTTTCATATTGGTGTGCGGAGAAGCGGGTCGATTTGGCGTGCAGGGCAAGGCGTGCGGAGCGCCGTGTGGCGAGCCACACAAAGCACAAGCAACACCGCCCGGCGCGTCAAGGCGGCCCGAGGCGACAGTACATCAATATGAAATCCCTCTAAATCAGCCTGAGGAGATGTCCCTGCAGAATAAAGGCGCAAAAATGGGCGCAGGTGATATGTCTGCTTAATGCTAATTGAACCTGGTGGCCGGAAACGCAGATGGGCTTACGGGGAATGTTGCAGGAAGGTGCCGAGTTACTCAGCACCAGCACCTTCCTTTATTGCTGCGTACAGAAGACCATTGCCGATAGAAGAGTCGGATCGGGAGGCCTTGGTCAGTTTGCCTTCTTCGCCAGACCGAGATAGGTATCCATCACTTTCTGGTCATGCGCGAGCTGCGACGCCGGACCCTCAAGGACGATATCGCCTGTTTCAAGCACATAGGCGTAATCCGCTGTCTGCAGCGCGGCACGTGCATTCTGCTCGACGAGCAATATCGCCACGCCGGTTGCCTTCAGTCTCACAATGATGTTGAAGATTTCCTTGACGATCAAGGGTGCAAGGCCAAGGCTGGGTTCATCCAGCATCAACAGCTGCGGCTTGGCCATCAACGCCCGTCCGAGTGCAAGCATCTGCCGTTCTCCGCCCGACAAGGTGCCGGCATCCTGCTTGCGCCGTTCTTTCAGCCGT
The DNA here is from genome assembly GCF_042666555.1 of Herbaspirillum sp. GCM10030257. Lineage (NCBI taxonomy): Bacteria > Pseudomonadati > Pseudomonadota > Betaproteobacteria > Burkholderiales > Oxalobacteraceae > Herbaspirillum > Herbaspirillum sp. GCM10030257. The sequence goes on along the minus strand of NZ_JBHTDH010000015.1, from coordinate 127,111 downwards.
GGAAAAAGTTCATAGACCACCTCAAGCTGGTCCGCATAACCTTTCTCGCGTGCCTTGTAGCGACGGTAACTACCGAGATGAAGATTGTCTTCCACCGACATTGAAGAAAACAGTTCACGTTTTTCCGGCACGAGGCACATACCGTGGGCAACACGGGTTTCAACCGGCACGCCATTCATGTCGCGCCCAATCAATGACACTGCGCCGCGCATGGTGCCGGTAGTCGGCAGCGCGTCCGCGATGGCATTCAGCATGGTGGATTTGCCGGCGCCATTGGGGCCGATGACGGTGACGATCTGGCCACTGCCGACCTTGAGATTGACGCCGTGCAGCGCTTCCACTTTGCCGTAGGCAACGTGCAGGTCCTTGATTTCCAGTATGGGGGTCGTCATTGCACTCTTCCTGTCGTAATCATTCGACGCCCCCAAGATAGGCTTCGAGGACGGCTTCGTTCTGCTGCACCTCGAGAGGCAGGCCCTCGGCAATCTTGGTGCCGAATTCCATTACCACCAGGCGGTCCGTCAGGTTCATCACGAAGTCCATGTCGTGTTCCACGATGAGCACGCTCATTCCTTCGCCCCGCAGCTTGTTGAGCAAGTCGGCCAGTGCCTGCTTTTCCTTGTAGCGCAGACCGGCCGCCGGTTCGTCAAGCAGCAGCAAGGTAGGATCGCAGCACAGTGCGCGTGCGATTTCCAGAATACGCTGCTGGCCCAGGGCGAGACTGCCGGCTTCTTCATACAGCATGTTGCCCAGACCCACGCGCTCCAGTTGCTTCTTTGCCTCAAAGAGCAGTGCCTGCTCTTCACCGCGGTTGAGGCGCGCGATACTGGTTGCGATACCGGTGACGTCATTATGCGCGCCCCGCAGATGCGCACCGATGGCGACGTTCTCCAGGACGCTCATGGTGGACATGAGCCGTACATGCTGGAAGGTACGCGCGATTCCCAGCTTGACGATCTCGCGCGAACTCAGGTTATCGATGCGCTTCAGCTCACCATGGGAACGGAAGCGGATTTCGCCCTTGGTCACCGGCAGCACGCCAGTGACAAGGTTGAACATCGTCGATTTCCCGGCGCCGTTCGGGCCGATCAGGCCAATGATCTCGCCTGCCTTGACCTCGAAATTCATATCGTTGACCGCCACCAGTCCGCCAAACTGTTTTCGTGCATTGATAACCTTCAGCACGGTTTCACCGCGAGCATGCTTGGCCCGAATGGGCAGTGGAGCGGCACTGTCAGGGGCGATGGCCTGCGGTTTCTGCGGAAACAACTTGCGCACGAAGGCCCACAGACCCTCACGTGCATTTTGCAATAACAGGACCAGCATTACGCCAAACACGATGATTTCAAAGTTGCCGTTGGCGCCCAGCAGTTTTGGCAGGATGAATTGCAATTGGTCTTTGAGCAGGGTGATTAACGTGGCGCCCAGAATTGCACCCCAGACGTAACCAGCGCCACCGACGACCGCCATGAACAGATATTCGATACCGGCATTGAGTCCAAAGGGCGTCGGGTTGACGGTCCGCTGGAGATGCGCATACAGCCAGCCGGATACACAGGCGAGTACGGCAGCCATGACGAAGATGACAATCTTCATCCAGGCGGTATTGACGCCCATTGACTCGGCCATCACGCCGCCTCCCTTTAGGGCGCGGATTGCCCGCCCGGGTCGGGAATTCAGCAAATTCTGTATGGCGATGACCGAAAGCAGCACGACCAGCCAGATCAGGAAATACATCTCGCGCCCGGTGTTCAAGGTAAAGCCGAACAGATTGATCGACGGAATGCCGGTCAGTCCGTCATAACGACCGAGGAAGTCGAGATTGCCGAACAGGTAGTACAGCGACAAGCCCCATGCGATGGTGCCGAGTGGCAGATAGTGACCGGAAAGACGCATGGTCAGCATGCCGATCAGGAAGGCGACTGCGGCTGTAATGACTAGTCCGGTCAGCAGTCCGATCCAGGGCGATATGCCAAACTGTGTTGTCAGGTAACCGGTGGCATAGGCTCCGAGGCCAACAAACGCCGCCTGGCCGAATGAGGTCAGGCCGCCAACGCCAGTGAGGAGAACCAGTCCTAGCGCAACGATGGAATAGAGGCCGATATAGTTGGCCAGCGTAATCCAGAATTCCGGCGTAGGCAGAATGGGGAGCAGCGCAACGAGGACAATGAAGGCGATGAAGGATTTACGCATTATTCATCTCCCTCATCGACATGCTTGGAAGTCAGGGAGCGCCATAGCAGAACGGGGATAATCAGTGTGAATACGATGACCTCTTTCAGGGCACTGGCCCAGAAAGAAGAAAATGATTCCAGCAAACCGACCAGCACGGCGCCTGCGGCGGCGATTGGGTAGCTTCCCAGTCCGCCGATGATGGCGCCAACAAAGCCTTTCAGGCCGATAAGAAATCCGCTGTCGTAATACACGGTGGTCAGTGGTGCAATCAGCACGCCGCACAAGGCACCCATGGCGGCAGCCAGTGTGAATGCGAGACGGCCTGCCTGCGTCGTGCCGATGCCGACCAATTGTGCGCCCACCCGGTTGACCGCGGTCGCGCGCAGGGCCTTGCCGGTCAGCGTACGTTCAAAATACAGATAGAGGGCAGCGATCAAGGCGACCGAGACACCGACGATCACAATGCTCTGACCTGAAATCGTCATGGTGCCGATTTCGATGCGGGCATCGGAAAACGGTGTGGTGCGCGACCCTTCCGCGCCGAACATCACCAGGCCGAGTCCCATCATGGCGAAATGCACGCCGACCGATACGATGAGCAATACCAGAGTGGTGGCTTCAGCAAGCGGTTGGAATGCGAGGCGATAAACAATCGGTCCCATCGGCACGACGATCAGCAGCGTCAGTAAGACCTGCAGCGGGAGCGGCAGGGACGGCGACGCAACGCTGCGTGTCAGGAAGTAAATCGCGACGGGCAGCAGAACGAATTTAGCCAGGCTAGTCAATGTCGCGCGCGGAGCGGTGAGCCGGCTCTGCGGATTCCTCAGCACAAAATACACTTCCTGAATAAAAGCGAGTATGCCAAGTCCGACCAGCAGGGTTGCGGAATGCGGAAATTTGTCCGCCTGGATGGCGGCGAGGGTGAGGGCGCCGAAAGCGACAAACTCGCCCTGGGGAATAAAGATGACGCGCGTAACGGAAAACACCAGCACGAGGGCCAGTGCCAGCAGCGCATAGATTGCGCCGCTGGTTATGCCATCCTGCGCAAGGATGGCAGCTATCGATAAATCCATGTTGATCCCGGCAATGAAGGTCTTTTAAAAAGGCGCGGCCCGTGCCGCGCCTTGATCAGGTACCGGACGCAATCAGTTCGCGTTGCCGACCAGTTTCCATTTGCCGTTGACGATCTGCACCATCACGCGTGAACGCTGGTCAAGGCCGAGGTGATCGGTCGGACCCATATTGAAGATGCCGTGCGATGCCGGGATGTTTTTCAGGTTTTCCAGAGCATCACGCAGGGCGACGCGGAATTCCTTGGTGCCAGGCTGACCTTTCTTTAGTGCTTCGGGAATGGCAGCCGACAGCAGCACGCCGGTATCCCACGCATGGCCACCGAAGGTGGACACGCTGCCTGCGCCGTAAGCCTTTTCATAGGCTGCCTTATAGGTCAGGGCCGACTTCTTGACCGGATTGCTGTCAGGCAGTTGCTCCGCGACCAGCAGCGGGCCTGCGGGCAGCAATGTTCCTTCGCAGTCCTTGCCGCAGACGCGCAGGAAGTCATTATTTGCGATGCCATGGGTCTGGTAGATCACGCCTTTGTAACCACGCTCCTTGAGTGTCTTTTGCGGCAACGCGGCCGGTGTGCCCGAGCCCGCGATCAGGATCGCGTCCGGATTGCTGCCCATGATCTTGAGGATCTGGCCGGTCACTGACGTGTCGGTACGGGCGAAGCGCTCATTAGCGACGATATTGATCTTGCGTACTTCGGCGAGCTTCGAGAATTCGCGGAACCAGCCTTCGCCATAGGCATCGGAGAAGCCGATGAAGGCGACGTTCTTCACGCCATGGTCAGCCATATAGCTGGTAATCGCCGTGGACATGTGGGAATCGTTCTGCGGGGTTTTGAACACCCAGCGGCGGCGATTGTCGACCGGCGAAACGATGGCGGCAGATGCTGCCATCGAAACCATTGGTGTCTCCGATTCGGCGGCGACATCGATCATCGCCAACGAGTTTGGCGTAACGGTAGAGCCTACCAGCACGTCGACCTTGTCTTCCGTAATCAGTTTGCGTGCGTTCTTGACTGCTGTCGTCGTGTCAGAAGCGTCGTCAAGCACGATGTACTCGACAGTCTTCCCACCGATTTCCTTGGGTAGCAACGCAAAGGTATTCTTTTCAGGGATGCCGAGCGATGCCGCCGGACCCGTGGCGGACACGGTTACACCGACTTTAATCTGCGCCTGGGCAGTGCTCGCAAAGGCGGCGGTCAGCAGAGCGGGTAGCAATGCGTGAATGAGTTTCGTCTTCATAGTCTTCTCCAATCTCGATTTAGTGGCATCTACAACAGTGTGGACATTTCGAGCTGCTTATTCTTACTTCTTTCTCACTGGTTCTTGCTTCGAGCGCCGCCGATAGCGGGGTCTGCAGTGTTACAGGCTTGCCGTACAGATTTCCGGATGCCTCTGCGTGCATCTCGATGCCTGGCTTGCCTCGTTGAATCGATATCTGTGCCGTCTCCTTTATTGATTGAGATACTTTTTACCGCTGCCACGCTGTGTGCCCCAACGTGCAATCAAAGGTAAACCGGTCAGCATGCTTCCACGCAAGCTAGGATACAGAAATTTTATATGATTCACACTATCTGTTTGCTAAAAAAAACTTGTATCACATTGGTCGTTACTTCTGGACGGCGCAAGCTAGGCTGAATGCCCGAGCCGCTCGGAAACCCGGGCCGCCGACTGTTTTAACTCTCTTGCCACATCACCAGTCCATGAAGGATCCAGGGTGCCCATTGGGCCGATTACCGTGATCGCCAGGACAATGTTGCCTGCATGGTCGAATACCGGGGCGCTCATTGCATTGATACCGGCAATCGGTTCACCCACGGCACGCGCGACGCCATGCCGCCGGACTTCGGTCAACAGCGATTCCAGTTCTTTCTTTGTCAGTTTTTTTCCGGTGTAGCCGGCAATGCCATCGCCGCTAGTTTCGTTTGCGTTCAGCTTTTCGACCAGTTTGGGTGGAAGGTAGGCCGAGAATACCCTGCCGGTCGCGGTACTGCCGATCGATACCACCGTGCCTGTGCGCATGCGTACATGGATTGCTTGCCGTGATTCGTTCAAGTGCACGACGGTAGGACCGCGCGAACCGAGCACTGCCAGCGCTACCGTATGTCCAATGCGGTCGCTCAGCTCAGACGATTCGGGTATTGCGATCTTCACGGGATCAAGCAGTTGCAGGCTGATTAGCCCCATTTGCAGGGCAAACCGGCCAAGCTCGTAGCGGCCGGACACAGGGTCCTGTTGGATCAGGCCGATGTTGCTGAAGCTCACCAGATACGGGTGAGCCTTCGCGGAAGTCATGCCTGCCTTCTGGGCAAGGTCGCGCAGCAGCATGGGAGCACCTTCATCGACAAGTGCGATTAGTAGTTGTCCGCCAACCTCGACAGACTGGATTCCCCGTCTTTCCTTTTCCATTATGTCCCTTGTGAGCGGCGGCATGGTGTGCAAGCCGTTCGGATTTCGCTGTTTTTATTTTGCACTGCAGCACGTTGGGCTGGCCAGGCATCGCCTTATTTGCGCAATTCTATCAGCGTCCAGCAAAAATCTAATAATTAGTTATTGACAGAAGCGTTCAGCTAAAACAAACTTCGCTCATCAAATATGTGGCAATCCCATTTTCGCAAAAAGCTGCTACCCGGTAACACAGTGGTCATAGGCTAAGACTGGCAACGGCAAGAATTGACAGCAACAACCATGGCTTGCTGCTTCGAAAAGCCGTTCCTTCACACATCAAAGGAAAAGACATGTCCGAGAAGAAATTCGCATCACAGGCCGACCTCGAAGAGAAAAAAGTGAGCTTCGACAAACTGTCGGACAACGCATACGCCTATACCGCCGAAGGCGATCCGAACACTGGCATCGTCATCGGCGACGATGCCGTCATGGTGATCGATACACAGGCGACCCCGGTGATGGCGCAGGACGTGATACGCCGCATCCGCGAAGTCACCGACAAGCCGATCAAGTACGTGGTCATGAGCCACTATCACGCAGTGCGCGTGCTCGGCGCTACCGCGTACCAGCCGGAACACATCATCGCCAGCAAGGATACTTACGATCTGATCTGCGAACGCGGCGAGGCGGATATGAAGAGCGAGATCGAACGCTTTCCGCGACTTTTCCGTTCGGTAGAATCGGTGCCAGGGCTGACCTGGCCGACCATGACTTTCACCGGTGAAATGACCTTGTGGCTGGGCAAGCTGGAAGTGAAGATCATGCAGGTCGGCCGAGGCCATACCAAGGGCGATACCATCGTCTGGTTGCCACAGCAAAAGATCCTGTTTTCCGGAGATCTGGTGGAATACGGCGCTACGCCGTATGCAGGCGATGCCTACTTCAAGGACTGGCCAAAGACGCTTGATGCACTTGAAGCCCTGAAGCCTGAAAAGCTGGTTCCCGGCCGCGGAGCGGCACTGACCACGCCGGCAATGGTCAAGGAAGGGATCGACGGAACGCGCGCCTTTGTCAGCGAGCTATACCAGGCGGTACAGAAAGCTGCGACCGAAGGTAAAGACCTGAACAGCACCTACAAGCAAACAATGGATACCCTGCGTCCCAAATATGGGCAGTGGGTCATCTTTGATCACTGCATGCCGTTCGATGTCACCCGTGCCTACGATGAGGCAACCCAATATGCGGACCCGCGTATCTGGACTGCCCAGCGTGACAAGGAAATGTGGCACGCACTCGAAAGTTAACCGGCAGGCCGCAGGAGTGTACCCATGGAAAAAGATTACCAGCAGCTGAAATTCGACTACGTTCGATCTCCGGACGAAGTTGCGGCCACGCCGATGCGCCGTCCGGTCGTTGTGGTGGGTGCCGGCCCGGTCGGCTTGTCGGCCGCCATCGATCTTGCACAGCAGGGTATTCCGGTGGTCGTGCTGGATGATGATTGTGTTCTTTCCAAGGGTTCACGTGCCATTTGCTTTGCCAAGCGAACGCTGGAAATTTTCGACCGGCTTGGTTGCGGCGACCGCATGGTGAGCAAGGGTGTGTCGTGGAATGTCGGCAAGGTGTTCTACCGGGATGAGATGGTGTACTCCTTCGACCTGCTGCCCGAAACCGGTCATCGTCGTCCCGCCTTCGTGAACCTGCAACAATATTATGTTGAAGGCTACCTTCTCGAACGCGCACAGGAACTGTCCAACCTCGACCTGCGCTGGAAGAACAAGGTGGTCGGCGTGTCGCAGAATGGCCCTCGGGTCGAGCTGATGATCGAAACACCGGACGGCCAGTACCGGCTGGATTGCGACTATCTGATTGCCGCAGACGGATCGCGCAGCACCGTACGAAAATTGTGTGGGCTCGAAAGTAAGGGCCGCACTTTCCATGATCGCTTCCTGATCGCGGATGTGCGTATGAAGGCGGAGTTCCCGCCCGAGCGCTGGTTTTGGTTTGATCCGCCTTTTCATCCCAATCAGTCGGTGTTGCTGCATCGCCAGCCTGACAATGTGTGGCGCATCGACTTCCAGCTCGGATGGGACGCCGACCCCGTTGCGGAAAAGGACCCGGAGAAAGTGACTGCACGGGTACGTGCGCTTCTGGGAAAGGATGCCGAGTTCGAACTGGACTGGGTGAGCGTCTATACTTTTTCCTGCCTGCGCATGGAGAAATTCCGGCATGGTCGCATTTTCTTTGCCGGGGATGCCGCGCATGGCGTATCGCCATTCGGCGCACGCGGGGCGAACAGCGGCGTGCAGGACGCCGACAACCTGGCGTGGAAACTGCGCCTGGTGATCGAAGGAAAAGCACCGGAATCGCTGCTCGAATCGTATTGCGATGAGCGTGAATTCGCGGCGGATGAAAACATCCTCAACTCCACGCGATCCACGGACTTCATTACGCCGAAGAGTGCCATCAGCCGTACCTTCCGGGATGCTGTGTTGCGCTTGTCCAAAACCCATGATTTCGCGCGCAAGCTGGTCAACAGCGGCCGCCTGTCGCGTCCCTCGGTCCTTGCGCAAAGCGCATTGAACACCCCCGATCAGGACGCGTTCGACAGCGCCATGGTGCCGGGAACGCCAGCTGACGATGCGCCTATCCAGATCGCGGGCCGGCCACACTGGTTCAGTACGCAGTTGAGAACTGAATTCACAGGCGTGTATTTTTGCGATGCGTCGACTGGGTCGCTGGCTGCTGTACCGGATCTTCTTTCCCTCGCGGCTAGCGAGATGCCAGTACGAACAGTTGTCGTGTTTCCCCCGCATGCCGCGGGCCAACAGCTGGATGGCATCGACACTATCATCGATATCGAGGGATTGCTGGCCAAGCGATACGACGCCCATCCCGGAACGTTTTATCTGTTGCGTCCCGACCAGCATGTGTGTGGAAGGTGGCGCAAGTTTGACGCCTCGACCGTCAAGAATGCAGTTTTGCGCGCAACAGGCCGGCCGAGTTTCCAACCGATTCCGAGTGAGCAACCATGCCTGGTCACGAATTGATTACCGCGTCCAATATGGCGCAACCTGACGAGTTCTACGAGCGTCTGATCGATATGCATCGCGAGTTGACCCCGCAACAGAGCGAGGCTGCGAATGCGGCATTGATTCTGCTGCTGGCAAACCATATTGGCGACCTGGCGGTATTGCAGCAGGCGATGGATATTGCGCGGGCGGACGCGCGGCAGGTATAGCTGTTGATCCAGATAATTTGCCTTTTCGGCTGGATTTAACAAACCACCCTAAGGCAAGGAAGCCTGCCCATTCAGCTTCTTGCGCAGCTGCGACGGCGAAAGATTGAACCAGCGCTGGCACGCGCGGTTAAAGGCACTCTGATCGGCAAAGCCTAGCAGGAAGGCCACTTGTGCGAAGTTGACCCCCATCTCGCCAAGATACTTGCGCGCCAAATCGCGGCGGGTGTCGTCGAGCAGTTCCTGAAAGCTGGTTCCCTCATCCTTCAGGCGCCGCTGCAATGTGCGTTCGCTGATGCACAGGCTGGCGGCGATATCGGCCCGTTGCGGGTCGCCGTCGGGCATGCCGCGCACGATCAGGCCACGGACCTTGTTGGTCAGCGTGTGTTGATCCATCTTTTCGATGAAGTCGCCGATGAAGCGTTCGTGCAACTCCGACAAGCGCGCGTTCGAGGCTGGCAGGCTCTCCATCAGGTCGGCCCGGGAAAACAGGACGCCGTGCACGGTGTCATCGAATCGCATTGCCGGACAAAAGGCTTCGCGATATGGCCGCACATCCACCGGCGCCGGGCTGGCGAACGTAGCCATCAGCGGCTCTATCCTCTTGCTCGCGATCCAGCGGCAGATGTTCAGAATGGTGATCAGGATGAATTCATACCGCTGCCGCGGCACCGGTATCTGTCCGCCTTCAATGGTGACTTTCAGCCATTGGCCATCCTGATTGTCTTCCAGCCAGAACGTCGTTGCGTCGCTGATGATCCGTACATAGCGCACGAAGCGCTCCAGCGCGTTCAGCAGGTTCGGCGCGGTCATCATCGCGTAGGTCAGCATATCCAGGCTAGCCGGCCGCGTGCGGTCGGCGGATGAAAGCCCTACCGCAGGATCGCCGGCGGCGTCCCTGATCAATATCCAGAGCTGGCTTAAACGGTCGCTCTCAAAGCGGCTATGCGGGTCGCGCACGACTCCCGGATCGATGCCAGCATGCTTAAACAAGCTTTCCGCATCCAAGCCGATCGAAGCGAGCATATCCGCAACGCTGTTCAGCCAGGCGCCTGCTGTAGTGGGTTGAGCCATTCAAATTATTCCAAACTGATCCATCCAACCATCGTTGCTACCAAGGTCGCCAGCATTACTGTCTCGGCAGACCAAAAAACTGGCTGGTCAGGCCAAGACAGGATGCCCGCCGCATTCTAAAGTGTCTCGCAAGCACTTTAACAAGAACGACAACAACTAAGCCGCAATGATCGGAACGCAGCTAACGATGTTTCTGCCTTGCAGCGTTAGGAAATATATCACGCCGCATTCCAGAAAAATGCCTAAAAAAGCGCAGGGGCAGGAAAGTTCACGCACTCAATACAAGGTTGAAAACAAAAATGAATGACATTACACAGAGTCAGGCAAGCGGCCAAACGAGTGGGAAGGCAGACAGGCAATCAAGCGGTCAATTAAGCGGCCAAATGATGACCCAGCCGCTCCTGGTATCGTCCCTGCTGACCCATGCGGCACGGCACTTCAGCGACCGGGAGATCGTGTCCATCGACGAACACCGCGCCACGCATCGTTACACATGGAAATGTTGTGCCGAGCGGGCCGCACGCTTGGCGGATGCGGTGGAAAACTTGGGCATTGCACCTGGAGACCGCATTGCGACCCTGGCATGGAATGGTTATCGCCACCTGGAACTGTACTACGCGATATCAGGTTCAGGAAGGGTGATGCATACCATCAATCCACGCCTGCACCTCGACCAGCTTGCCTTCATCATCAATGACGCCGAGGACGAACTCGTTTTCTTTGAAAAATCATTCCTGCCCATCGTCAAGGAGCTTGCGCCGCGATGCAAGAGGGTCAAGGCCTTCGTGCTGCTGGGCGCAGCCAGCGATGTTACGCCCGAAGAGGGTCTTGCGGGCATGCTGTTCCATGAAGACTTGATTGCCCGCGGCAGGGCCGGTTACCAGTGGCCGGTGCTGGATGAACACAGCGCGGCAAGCCTTTGTTATACCTCCGGCACGACTGGCAATCCCAAGGGTGTGCTGTACTCGCACCGCGCGTCGATCCTGCATGCGTTCGCTTCCGTCATGCCCGATGGCTTCAACTTGTCCGGCCGGGACTGCATCATGCCTGCCGTTCCCATGTTCCATGTGAATGCGTGGGGACTGCCCTACGCGGCGGCGCTGGTCGGCGCCAAGCTTGTCCTGCCGGGCTCGGCGCTGGATGGCAAATCGCTGTACGGCTTGTGCGAGACGGAAGGCGTCACGTTCTCCGCCGGAGTACCGACCGTGTGGCAAGGCCTGCTGAACCATGTCGCCAGCATGCGCCGGGCCTTCAGTACGTTGCAGCGCGTGGTGGTCGGCGGGTCCGCCTGTCCGCCCGCCATGATGGATTTGTTCAAGGAGGGTTACGGTATTGACGTCGTGCATGCCTTCGGCATGACAGAGCTTTCGCCGCTCGGCACGGTGTGCACCTTGAAGGACAAGCATCTCGCGCTGCCGCCGAATGCGCAGCGCGAGATTCTGCAAACCCAGGGCCGCGTGCTGTACGGCATCGACATGAAAGTCGTCGACGACGATGGCAAGGAACTGCCTTGGGATGGGAAGTCCGCCGGCCATCTGAACATGCGCGGCCATTGGGTCATCGATAGTTATTTCCGCAAACCGCCGGGTTCGGCGCTCCAGGATGGCTGGTTTGCCACGGGAGACATCGCAGTAATCAATGCCGACGGCTATCTGCGCATTACCGATCGCATCAAGGACGTCATCAAGTCGGGAGGCGAGTGGATCGGTTCGATCGACCTGGAGAACATTGCGCTCGAACATCCTGAAGTGCAGCAGGCAGCCTGCATCGGTGTGCCCCATCCGGTCTGGAGCGAGCGGCCCTTGCTGGTCGTCGTGAAGAAGCCGGAAGCCACGGTCGACAAGGCCGGCATCATCGGCTTTTACACGGGCCGCATCGCGAAGTGGTGGACGCCGGAAGACGTCGTCTTCGTTGAAGCCTTGCCCGTAGGCGGAACGGGCAAGATTCTCAAAAACCGCCTGCGCGAACAATTCCGGGACTACTTGCTTCCCGAAGCCGGCAAGCACGACTAGTCCCTTAGCACTGCAAACCCAGTCAACTGCAAGACCAAGCGCCACCGACCGGCTGTAGCAGCCGGTCGCGATGCCGCTGCTCGTCCGTACGCGAGCCTTCCCTGCAATGCATTCGTTACCGCGGGCCTATTTCCCTCACGGTAGGGCCGCGCTTTTTCTAGTGAAGGGATCACAACAATATGGAGGATGACATGATGAAAAAAACTTTGATCGGACTGGCGCTTGGAGGCATGAGCGCGCTGGCCACGGCGCAGACCAGCGTCCAGGTCTACGGGATCGTCGACTTGAATGTCGGCAAGGATGTCGGGGTCAGCAGCACGCGCATGTCGAACGGCACCGTCAGCCGCATCGGCTTCAAGGGAACGGAAGACCTCGGCAACGGTATGAGTGCCTTCTTCGACCTGCTGCATCGTTTCAACCCGGACACCGGGCAGAACAATGGCGGCACGGGCGGCCCGACCGGGCCGTTCTGGGCCGGCGGCTCGCTGGTGGGATTGAGTGGCAACTTCGGAAAGCTCATGCTTGGCCGGGCGGTCGCGGAATCCGCCATGACCTCCCAGATCCTGCCGGATCCCTGGTTCTGGGATAACGTCACCAGTTCGTATCCGATCACCAGCGGCGCGATCGGCCACGTCTGGTACAACAATGCCGTCAGCTATGAATACAGCCAGGGCGGCTTCTCGCTCGGCCTGCAAGTCGCCGATACCGACAGCAATTCCCTGTATGGCACGACGACGAAGCGCCCGGTGAACGGCGGCATGCGTTATGCGGCCGGTGCCTATTCCTTTGGCATTTCGCATGAAAAGACCGGCGAGGCCGACGCGCGCTGGACCACCGTGGACGCCAGCGCCGCGTTGGGCCAGGCGACCATCCATGGCTTGATCGGCGTCGGCCGCAACGCCGCGTCGGCCGACGTCAAGAGCGTTTATGTCTCGGGCAAGCTGCCCGTGGGCGCGGTCAACCTCCTGGCGGCCTATGGCCGCGTCCGGACGGCCGATGTCACCACGACCTCGAAACTATCCTTTGGCGCCTACTATGGCCTGTCCAAGCGCACCAGCCTTTATACCAATCTGGCGCATGACGACAAGGCCGCGAGCAGCAAGGTCGGATACGAGCTAGGGCTGCGTCACACGTTTTAACGTACACATATAAAGTTTGGCGCGCGGCGACAAGCATGTGGCTCAGAAAGCCAAGACGCCGCGCGCCAAAGCCAATATCGTGGATTGCATGCTCTGTCTTTCCGCAACAACGAAGCTGCCGCGCGAAAACCGGGCATGAACAATAACGAGACATGGAGACAACAATGCAAATGCAAGAATCGCGATTCTTCGTGCCGGCTGCTGATGGCCAGGCAATCGAAACGTTCCAATGGTCCGGCGCCTTTGTCCCCAAGGGCGCCGTGCAGATCGTGCATGGCATGGCGGAACATTCACGACGTTACCGCCACGTCGCTGAGGCCCTGGTTCAGGCCGGTTATGTAGTCTATGCCAGTGAGCATCGCGGTCACGGCGAATGCGCGCGTAAAAGCAACGCCCTGGGTGACTTCGGGCCGCGCGGCTTTGGCGGCCTAGTCGACGACATGGTGCAAGTCACCTGTCGCGTGCGCGCCGACAACCCGAACATTCCCGTGATCATGCTGGCCCACAGCATGGGTTCGATGGCCGCGCAGGTGTACATGCTCGATCATGCGCACCTGCTGGATGGCCTGGCGCTCTCGGGCACGACGGCCATGGAGCTGCTGGACGTGCGCACCTCGGGCTGGACCCTGGAAACCGCCAATGCCACGGTCGCCGACCCGGCAACACCTGTCGACTGGCTCAGCCGCGATCCCGCCGTTCCCGTCGCCTACATCGCGGACCCCTTGTGCGGATTTCCGCTGACGGAAGCCTCCATGGCGTCGATCTTCGACACCGGCCTGCGAGCTGCCGATCCCAAGCAGCTGGCGCGCATTCCGGCGGACTTGCCGATGTTTCTCTTCACCGGCGATTGCGACCCCGTCAACGACTGCCTGCGCTGGTTCGATCCGCTCGTAGCGCGCTTGCGCAGCGCAGGGCTGCGCGATGTCTCCACCCACGTGTATGGCGGCGCACGTCATGAAGTCCTGAATGAAACCAACCGCGCCGAAGTCATCGCCAACCTGCTGGCTTGGGTCGACCGCGTGACGGGCTGACCGCCCTTCCGGCAACACCGGGCACACTCCATCCCATCTTGAGGCCGCTCGCGGGCGGCCCAGGGGAGAGTTTTGCCCATCGCATTCCGCAATTTCCTGACCACATAACAACCAATCATATGGAGACGTTCATGAAACGCTTACTCGCTTTGTTGTCCCCGCTCGCGCTAGCGGCATCCTTGTTGCTGCCCAATGCGGCGGCCGCCTCGGACGTTGAACTGCTGCCGAGCGATCTGCTGACGCCGACCACCAAGGAGCAGACGCCAGCCAACCAATACAAGAAAAATGCGCCCTGGCGTGTCGGTGTTTCCTTTGCCGGCATGGGCAACACCTGGATCGTGCAAATGATCCAGGAGATGCGCTTCGAAGCAGCCCGCAACAAGAACATTGCCGAATTCATCCTGGTGGAAGCGAACTGGAAGCCGGCCAAGCAAGTCGCCGACGTGGAAGACCTGCTGGCCAAGAAAATCGATGTCCTGATCATGGTGCCGATTTCCCAGGCGGTGGGCATGCCTCTGATCAAGAAGGCGGCGCAGCAAGGGATTCCCGTCGTGACGCTCGGCGCCTATGGCAGCGCGACCATGTCCACCACGGAAATCTCCGCCGGCGGCGAGGTGTTCGGCAAGCAGGGGGGCGAATACCTGCGGAAGGTCTTGAATGGCAAGGGCAACATCTGGGCCTTCCGCGGCATCGCCGGCGTGGACGAGGAACAGCTTCGGTACGACGGCTTCCGCAAGGCGATCGCGGGATCGAACCTGAAGATTACCAACGAAGTGTTCGGCGACTGGAGCTATGCCAAAGGCAAGCAGCTGTGCGAGAACCTGGTCCTGTCCGGCCAGCCGGTCGATGGCATCTGGTTCTCCGGCGCCGACATGACGCGGGCATGCATGGATGTCTTCAAGGAGACGGGCAAGCCGCTGGTACCCATGACGGGCGAGGCGAACAACGGCTTCCTGCGTGCATGGAAACAGGCCAACGCCAATAGCGTCGCGCCGGTCTTCACGCCCAGCCTGGGCGCCGCATTCGTCCGTGCCGCGACGTCGCTGCTGGAAGGAAAGCAACTGTACCGCTCCTACTTTTCGACGCCGGAGCCGATCACGCGCGACAAGCTTGACAAATACATCCGCAATGACCTCAACGAAGCGTACTGGATGCCGTCCTCCCTGCCCGAGCCGAAACTGAAAGAACTTTTCCATCAGTAAGCCCCGCCATGAAACCTGCCAACCTGTTATCGCCGGGTGCGCCCGCACTGGACATCCGGACCGTCTCCAAGCGGTTCGGGAGCAACCTGGCATTGGACAACGTCAGCCTGAGCGCCAGGCACGGAAGCATCCACGCGGTCACCGGCGAGAACGGCGCCGGCAAGTCGACGCTGATGAAGCTGCTGGCCGGCGTCCATGTTCCAGACAACGGCGAGATCCTGATGGATGGACATCCGCTGCGTCTCACCAGTCCGGCAAGCGCGCGGGCCGCCGGGATCTCGACGGTCTTCCAGGAACTGACCGTCCTGCCCAACCTGACCGTCGCGGAAAACATTACCCTGGGGCGCGAGCGCGGACGATTCGGCATTCTGCATCGGGCGGAACAGGAGCGGGTGGCGATCGATGTGCTGCTGCGCGCGGGCATCGAACTCGATCACCACGCGCTCTGCGGTCGCCTGTCGATCGGCGATCAGCAATTGCTGGAGATCGCCAAGGGCATTGCGGCGGAGGCGAAGATCTTCATTTTCGACGAGCCAACCGCGCCGCTGAATCGCGCGGAAGTGGATAAGCTCGAACGCCTGCTGCGCCAGTTGGCCGAGGCCGGCAAGATCATCTTTTACATCAGCCACCGGCTCGAAGAAATCTTCCGCTTCTGCGATCACGTCACGGTATTGAAGGATGGCCGACATGTCAGTACCCAGCCGATTGGAGAACTGACTTCAGATTGCCTGGTTTCCCTGATGGTCGGCCGTCCATTGCAGTCATTGTTTCCACCGCGCGTGGCACAGGCAGCGGGCGAGGTCGTGCTGGAAGTGAGCGAAAGCTCGGGGGCGGACAAGGCGGGCATGCCAGCCATTCGTTTGCGCCGGGGGGAGATCGTCGGTATCGCCGGCCTGGAAGGGCAAGGCCAACGTGAACTCATGCGTACGATCGCCGGCAGCTGCCTTTCTCCCCGTTACGAGGTGAGGCACGGCAAGGCGCTCGCTGGCGGCATGCGCCGCCATCCCGCGCGGACGACTCCCGCGGCGGCCGTAGAGGCTGGCATCGCGCTGGTTCCCGAGGACCGCAAGAAGGAAGGACT
This sequence comes from Herbaspirillum sp. GCM10030257, assembly GCF_042666555.1. NCBI lineage: Bacteria > Pseudomonadati > Pseudomonadota > Betaproteobacteria > Burkholderiales > Oxalobacteraceae > Herbaspirillum > Herbaspirillum sp. GCM10030257. The sequence goes on along the minus strand of NZ_JBHTDH010000015.1, from coordinate 110,707 downwards.
GTACCTCGACTTGTCCATCTACCGAAACCTCCAGCTCGGCCGATTGCGCAACTTGGGCCTGCTGCGGATCGCACCGAAGGCCAGGCAAGCAATGGACGACCTCGCCGCGAGCATACAGCTGCGAGCGAAGCGGGAACAGGCGGTCGGCGCGCTCTCCGGCGGCAACCAGCAAAAGGTGATGATCGGCCGCTGGCTGGCGTCTGGTGTCGGCACGCTGCTGATCGAGCAACCGACGCGGGGTGTCGACGTCGGCGCGAAAGCGGAAATCTACCGGTTGCTGCGCGAATTCACGGCACAGGGCGGAACAGTGCTCACCGTATCCGGCGACCTGCTGGAGCTGATCGGCCTGTGCGACCGCATCCTTGTCATCCGTGGCGGAACGATCGTAGCCGAGGTGGAGGCGGACAACGCGACCGAAGAAACGATTCTCACCCTGGCGCTGCAGGAAAGCACGAAGCCTGTGCAAGCCGAAGCCCTTTATTACGGAGACCGACCATGATGACCGAACGTACCGGGTTGACGAAGTACAGCCTCGGCTTTCCCGCGATGATCTTCGCGGCACTGATGCTGGCCACGTCCGACTTTCGCAGCCTGCAGAACTTCGCCAACCTCGGCGGCCAGCTTTGCGCGCCCATCGTGGCTGCGCTTGGACAACTCTTCGTCGTGCTGGTCGGCGGCATTGATCTGTCGATCGGCTCGGTCGTGAGCCTTGCCGGCAGCATCATGGCCACGCAATCCGATCCGATTACCGGCATGTTGCTTGTACTGGTGCTGGGGGTGGCGGTCGGGCTGGTCAATGGCGCAGGGATTGCCTATACCGGTGTCCATCCGCTGGTGATGACACTGAGTACAGGCACCTTTCTCCAGGGATTGGCCTACGTCATCCTGCCCATCCCCGGCGGGACAATTGCCCCGTCGTTGGTCGATCTGGCAAGCGGCGCGTTCCTGGGCGTGCCCAAACCCGTGATGTGGGCGGCGGGAAGCACCGCGGCGGTCTGGTTCATCCTGCAGCGCACCAGTTTTGGCATCCATGTGTACGCAATCGGCGCCCAGCCTCACAGCGCCTATCTGAACGGCGTGCCGGTCAAACGCACCCTGATCGGGGCATATGTAGCGTCCGCCTTGTTGGGAGCGTTGGCAGGAGTGCTTCTCTCCGCGCGCATCGCCACCGGCGATCCGACCATGGGGGCGTCCTTCGCCCTGGAATCGGTGGCCGCGGTGGCATTGGGAGGTGTTGCGCTGACGGGCGGGGTGGGCAGCGTCGCGGGCGTGATTGCCGGCTCCGTAGGACTGGGACTGCTCGCGAATGGAATCAATTTGCTTGGGATATCACCCTTCATGCGTGGGGCGATCACCGGGTTGCTGCTGCTGATCGCAGTCAGCATGCAACGCAGAAAGACATTAGGACTATGAGATGACAACAGCAACTCTGCCTACAACCGGCAAGGGGCTCCGCCTCAGCCGCGCGGTATCTTTTCTAATCGGCCTTCCACCGGCCTACCTGTGCACGGCCCTGCTGATCGCCTGCGCCGCGGCGTACAGGCAGCATCTGCTATCGCCGATGCTGCTCCTGTTGATCTTCCGGCAAGCGGCGCCGCTAGGCATGGCGTCCATCGGCCAGGCCCTGGTGGTGCGCTGCCGGTCGCTCGACCTGTCAACCGGCGGCGTGATCGCAGCGGTGTCGTATCTGCTCACCAGCGGCACCGTCGACTTGCCGCCAGTGGTTGCTATCGCGGCCAGCCTGCTGCTCGGCGCCTGCATTGGCGCTTTCAATGGCGCGCTGATCACGACGATACGCGCATCTTCCGTGATCGTGACGCTGGCGGTATCGATGATCCTGTCGGGCATCGTGATTGCTTTGAGTCAATTTCATTCCCCCGGCCCCGCGCCCGAACTGGTGAAAGCGTTCGGCACTTCCCGTCTCGGCGGCGTACCGTTGATGCCCCTGGTCTGGCTGGCCATCCTGGTGCCGTTCGCCGGCTTCCTGCGGATCAGCGTGTTCGGCAAGGTGGTCGATGCGCATGGCGCCAATCCGACAGCGGCCAGCCTGTCCGGCCTGCCTAATGTGAAGGTGCTGTTCCTGGCTCACGTGGTTTCCGGCGTCATGTCCGCGGCGAGCGGTGTCATGCTCATCGGATTCGTGGGCGTGGGCAACGTCACATTGGGCCAGGATCTGGCGCTTAACTCGCTCGCGGCCGTGATCCTCGGCGGCGTCAACTTTGGAAGCGGCAAGGGCGGGATGATGGGACCTGCGGTGGCGTCCTTCATGCTCATGCTGCTGTTTAACGTGCTCACCAGCATGGGCTTGGGAGAGGCCGGGCGCCTGATGCTGCAGGGCGTGATTATTGCCGCGGCCGCCATGGCCTATGCCGTGCGCCAGGGTGGCGTACAGCGTACTTGATGAGTAAGCAGGACATGTTTGTTCAGTAGCGTTGCGGGCTTGTTCTTGCTCGCCCAGGCGGCCGGACTCTGGCTATTGCATCGCGGAGGTTTGCGTGTTGTTGCAACGTTGTCTCGTTGGGGGATGTCGGAATGCGATTCTGCCTCTTCTTTTTCGGGTGCCTCCAAAGAGGCGCCCGTTTTTTTCCCCGAAGGGGCTTGGCGAACTCTCCCCCCTCGTCGCCCGCGCGGGAGAGGTGAGCGGTTGGCGCGGTAGTTCGCTATAGAGAATGCCGACAGGCCGTTAAGGATTGATACCGGTATTTTGCTACTCGATACCAAAGTTTCGTACTCTATTACGGCTTACCACGGGCTCTAACTCATTTGTCCCGCTTAGTTGCAATCAAAGGTTTTACATCCGGCGCACGTAGTCTGGGACGGTCTGCCTCGACAACGGTGAGTGGATGCACTTCCTGCATGGTCGCAAGACAGCGCCTCGTCAGATCCTGATAGGTCAGTGTGCCTTCAAGCTTCCACTTGATTTCTTCTTCGCTGAGATCGCGGATCACCTTCGCCGGTACACCGGCAACCAGCGAGCGAGGCGGAATCTTCATGCCGGCGCGTACGAAGGCGCTGGCCGCGACAATCGCCTTCTCACCGATTTCTGCCTCATCCATCACGACCGCATTCATGCCGACCAGTGCATCGCGTCGAACCACGCAGCTATGCAGAACCGCGCCATGCCCAATGTGGCCGTTTTCTTCGACAACGGTATCCGCCGATGGGAAGCCATGGACGACGCAGGTGTCCTGTACATTGGCACCCCTGTGCAGGACTATGCGGCCAAAATCGCCGCGCAATGACGCGCAAGGGCCGATGTAGCAGTCAGGTCCGACGATAACGTCGCCGATCAATACCGCGCTAGGGTGAACATAGGCGGTCGGATCGACTACCGGGACGACACCTTCAATGGCATAGCATGGCATGCTGCCTCCTGTGGATGCTGCGCTTGGTGAAAGGACTGGCTAGGGCGTATCGCTGCGCGCCTTGCAATTTGAACGGGTTTCAATATAATTTAGTCCGACCGGTCGGTCAAGAATGTAAACGGGAAACACGCTCCAGAAAAGTCGTGCGAACGTGAATGCCTGGAGCCTGCCCGTTTATTCTACAAACAATAAGGACAATGCATGGCCAGAGGACGCGCGCCGGGATATGACAGCCAAAGGGAAACCATACTCGCGCGTGCGGCGGAGTTGTTTGCCCAACGCGGCTATGCCGGGACCTCGATGAATGAGGTGGCCGAAGCCTGCGGCTTATCGAAGCCGGCGCTGTATCACTATTTCAAGGACAAGTATGCATTGCTCGTCAATATCGCCGAAGGGCATGTATTGCGGCTGGAAGCGGTGGTCGATGAAGTACTTGATCAACAGTTACCTGCACAAGAGCATCTTGGTCAGCTGATTCGCTGCTTTGTCGAAGAATACGCGGACGCGCAGCACGCCCACCGCGTGCTGACCGAAGACATCCGTTTTCTCAACGACGACGACAGGGAGCGCATTCTTGAACGCGAACGCCGCGTGGTGTCGGCTTTTTCAAATGTGATACGCCAGATCCGGCCCGAGATCGACGCGGCGCGCATGGCTACGCCACTGACCATGCTGTTATTCGGCATGATCAACTGGATGTTTACCTGGCTGAAACCGGATGGCGAACTAACCTATGAAGCAATGGCGACGGTCGTCGCCGATCTTTTCTTCGGTGGCATTCCCGCGGTCAGATTGCCGACGCAACCAACCCTGCCTTAGACTTTTTATTTGGCGCGGGTAAGGATGCGCGCCTGTTTTCACACGCAATCAGGAGAGTTTACATGAGCGCCGTACCCACCTTGCAAAGCTTTATCGGCGGCCGTTGGCTCGGCGCCGAAGCCGGTCAGATGCTGGCCAGTGCCATCGACGGTCGGGCCGTCGCGCATACTCACGCAGACCGGATCGATTTCGGTGAGGCAGTCGCATATGCGCGCAGCGGCGGAAAGGCATTGATCGCAATGGATTTCCAGGAGCGGGCCGCGCGGCTCAAGGCGCTCGCCGCCTATCTTGCTGAACGTAAGGAGCAACTCTACGCCATCTCTCACCATACCGGCGCAACCCGCGCGGACAGCTGGATTGATATTGAAGGTGGTACCGGTACATTGTTTGCCTACGCGAGCATGGGGTCAAACGAACTTCCGTCCGGTAACATCATCCACGAAGGCCCGCCGGTGCAGCTCGGCAAGCAGGGCAAGTTCTTCGGTTCGCACATACTTGTGCCACGCGGCGGCGTTGCGATCCATATCAACGCTTTCAATTTCCCCGTGTGGGGCCTGCTCGAAAAATTTGCGCCGACTTTCCTTGCCGGCATGCCGTGTATCGCCAAGCCGGCGACGGCGACCAGTTATCTGACCGAGGCGATGGTGCGCATGGTGCACGAGTCCGGCATCCTTCCCGATGGCGCGCTGCAACTGGTGATCGGTGGCACCGGCGACCTGCTCGACCGGCTTGACGGTTTTGATGTGGTTACATTCACAGGCTCGGCCGACACCGCTGCCAAATTACGCGCGCATCCCAATCTGCTGCAGAAAGGTATTCCGTTTAATGCGGAAGCCGACTCGCTCAACTGTGCGATTCTGGCGCCGGACGTTACACCCGACGATGAAGAGTTCGATCTCTTCGTGAAGGAAGTGGCGCGCGAAATGACCATCAAGGCAGGGCAGAAGTGCACCGCGATACGTCGTGCAATTGTTCCGCGTCAGCATCTCGATGCAGTGGCACAGCGCTTGCGCGAGCGACTGGCAAAGACGGTCATCGGCGACCCTTCGCGAGAGGGTGTCAAGATGGGAGCACTTGCTTCCAAGGCGCAACAGTCTGACGTTGCCGAACGTGTTGCCATGCTTGCGCAAGGCAATGAAGTCGTGTTCGGTGAGCGAGATGGTTTTGCGCCAGTCGGTGATGGCGTCGAGCGCGGCGCTTTCTTTGCGCCCACATTGCTGCTCTGCCGCGACGGCATGCGTGATGAGCGCGTGCATGACATCGAAGCCTTTGGTCCTGTCAGTACCCTGATGCCCTACGAGGACATCGACGAGGCGCTTACGCTGGCCGCGAAAGGAAAGGGAAGCCTGGTCGGGACACTGGTCACGCGTGACCCGAAGATCGCGGCGAAAATGATTCCTGTGGCGGCCATGCAGCACGGCCGCATGCTGGTGCTGGATCGCGAAGCCGCTGTCGAGTCAACGGGTCACGGATCGCCGCTTCCCATGCTCAAGCATGGCGGCCCGGGGCGCGCCGGTGGCGGCGAAGAACTGGGCGGTATACGCGCGGTCAAGCATTACCTGCAGCGTAGCGCTATCCAGGGTTCGCCGACGATGGTTGCTGCGGTGACCGGCGAGTATTTGCGCGGCGCAGCCGTCAATGAATCCGAGATTCATCCTTTCCGTCGTTATTTCGATGACTTGCAGATCGGCGACTCGCTGTTGACCCATCGCCGCACGGTGACTGAAGCGGACATCGTCAACTTCGGCGGCATTTCCGGCGATTACTTCTATATGCACTTCGATGAGATTGCGGCGAAGGAAACGCAGTTCGGCAAGCGCATCGCGCACGGCTACTTTGTCTTGTCCGCGGCCGCAGGCTTGTTCGTCTCCCCGGCGCCCGGACCGGTGCTGGCGAACTACGGCCTTGATACGCTGCGCTTCGTCAAACCTGTCGGGATAGGTGACACGATACAGGCACGCCTCACCGCGAAACGAAAGATCGACCGGCGCAAGAAGGATGCGAAAGGTGTAGGGCAGGGCGTTGTCGCATGGGATGTTGCTGTGACCAATCAGGACGGCGAGCTTGTCGCTAGCTATGACATCCTGACGCTGGTTGCCAAGCGCTCATAAAGATTCCGCGTCATGCGCACCATGACAAGCACGCGAAAATTACGCCAACATCATTGAGAGGGAATGAAACATGATGGCAACAAACAAGACCGAAACTTTCGCCGAAGGCCGTGATCTGGTCCTGACCCGCGTATTCGATGCGCCACGTGATAAAGTTTTCAAGGCGTGGACGGATCCGGACCTGCTTAAACAGTGGTTTACTCCCGCGCCATGGACTACGCCAGTGGTCGAAACTGACGTGCGGGCAGGGGGCTCGAACTTGATTATGATGCGTGGTCCCGACGGCAATGAGTTTCCCAACCGTGGTGTCTATCTTGAAGTGGTGGAGAATGAGCGCATCGTACTTACCGATGCATTCACCGAGGCGTGGGAGCCATCAGATAAAGCCTTCATGACGTTAGTGTTAAGTTTTGAAGATCAGGACGGCAAGACCAAATACACCGCGCGTGTAAAACACTGGTCAGTCGCCGATCGCGAAGCACACGAGCAAATGGGTTTTCATCAGGGGTGGGCGATTTGCGCCGAGCAACTCGCGGCACTCGTTGAGAAACAGTAGAATCGCAAGTAGGCGCCTGGCCTCAAATTCTTCATGCCGGCCGGCGCCCATCATATCAGCCAAGTCCACCAAAGCGCTGATAGAAATACGCAGCCGCCTCCGGCGCAACTTCATCCTCGCGTCGCAAAATCTCAGTGATATAGACCTCCGCCTCGGCATGCGTCGCAGCATAGAGTCGATGGCATAACTCGTAAGCGGTTTTTCCGGGCCAGCTATCAGGTAGCAACTGCAGCGGCAACTGCGGATCGTGCAACTGCACCCGGCGAAACTCGTGAATCAGCAGTGTACGCAAGATGAATGCCTGTTCGTTATCGAGCAGACGTTTGGTATCCAGCAGTTCTTCCAGACCGGCGAAGCACCGGATGAAGTGCTCATAATTTTCGACAATGCTGCCGAGTTCCCAGCACTGGCCCACCAGATCGCTGAGGGGTTTTGCAAAAGGCAGCCCGGATTCCTGGGCATGGCAGACAAACACATTTCCTTCGACACCTACGCGAGCCAGAATCTCCTTTACGGTATCAGGCTCCGCCGCCGGATGGCCAAACACCGACGGTGCGATCGTGCCGAAACCTTCCCACACCAACTCCTTCCTCAAACCGGAGCGCTGCTCCGCAGTAATGGTGCCCGATGTGGCAAACAGCAAGGTCCACTTTCCATCCCATGACTTGTAAGACGGCGTATAAACGCGCTGATACGCACGCTCGAAGCGACGTGCGGCAGATGGCTTGAGAGCGTATTGACTGCGACGTCCTTCGCGTTGCGCCTCCAGCCAACCTTCTTCGGCAAGACGGAAGACACTCGTTCTGACCAGGCGGTCACTGATACCGAAAGGCGCCAGCAATTCAATCAGGCTACCTAACCATACCTGGCCGCCATGGGGCGTGATGACATCGCCAAACAAGGTCATCACCATGGACTTTGCTCGCGGAGGATTGTCCGCCATGTAATGGTCAATCCATTTCCTGATCGCCGGATTTTTTGTTGTTGGCATAGGTAAAGCCGGTCAGTGATAACGATGTGGACGAAAAATGTTCTCGATGCGAACAAGCAATATGTGATCTTTCATGCAATGTTACCTCAAGATGCGATACAAGAATTTAATATGATACGAGAAAGCCTATTTACATTCACATTTACGTATCATATTATGAAGTCATCCAAGAGGCAGCGGCAAACCTGCGCAGCTTCAACCATGTGGCGTAGCCAACCCCGGCCAGGCCGCATAGCGACGAGAGGGTTTAACCATGTATGCACAGCTGGTCGACACCGGAAGTAAAAAGCTCCGATCCATGGAGGAGTTGGGGCCCGAGGAGCGCGCATTTCAGGAGCGCATCGATGAAGGCATAAAGATCGAAGCCAAGGACTGGATGCCTGAAGCGTATCGAAAGACCTTGATACGACAGATTTCCCAACATGCTCACTCGGAGATCGTCGGCCAGTTACCGGAAGGTAATTGGGTTACGCGCGCACCGACACTCAAGCGCAAGTCCATCCTCTTGGCAAAGATCCAGGACGAAGCCGGCCACGGACTTTACCTCTACAGTGCGGCGGAGACGCTTGGCGTTTCGCGGGACCAGTTGCTTGCAGATTTGCATTCAGGCAAAGCCAAGTACTCGAGCATCTTTAATTACCCAACGCTTAGCTGGGCTGACATGGGCGCCATTGGCTGGCTGGTTGACGGTTCGGCAATCATTAACCAGATTCCCTTGTGCCGCTGCTCTTACGGTCCTTATGCACGCGCAATGATCCGCGTTTGCAAGGAAGAATCTTTCCATGCGCGCCAGGGTTACGACATCATGCTGTCGCTGTGCCGTGGCACGCCAGAGCAAAAACAGATGGCGCAGGATGCACTCAACCGTTGGTGGTGGCCATCGCTGATGATGTTCGGTCCTTCGGATGCAGAATCGGTCAATAGCGCACAGTCATCCGCGTGGCGTATCAAGCTGTTCTCCAATGATGAGCTGCGCCAGAAGATGGTGGATCAGACTGTACCGCAGGCGGAATACCTCGGCCTGACCATCCCCGATCCCGATCTGAAATGGAACGAAGAACGCGGACATTACGATTTTGGCGAGATCGACTGGGAAGAGTTCTACAACGTCCTGAAAGGCAATGGGCCGTGCAACCGCGAACGTCTGCGTACCCGCGTCAAGGCCTACGAGGATGGCGCATGGTTTCGTGACGGACTGGTTGCGCATGCCGAGAAGCAGGCGCAACGTAAAAACAAGGCTGCCTGATTCAGGGCGTGATTGGAGAATGAGATGAGCAAGGAATGGCCACTCTGGGAAGTGTTTATCCGCAGCCAGCACGGATTGGCGCACAAGCACGTGGGCAGTCTGCATGCCCCCGACGCCGAGATGGCGGTCAACAATGCGCGCGACGTCTATACCCGCCGCAACGAAGGCGTCAGCATCTGGGTCGTGAAAGCGGCCGATATCACCGCCAGCAGCCCGGGCGATAAGGAAGCCCTGTTCGAACCAGCGAACAACAAGGTGTATCGTCATCCCACCTTCTTCCCAATGCCGGAAGAAGTGAAGAACCTGTAGTTCATTCATCAAGGCGTCACGTATTACGGCGGCGAACGGAGACAGTATGTCCGATCAGAAATTCATGTATGTGCTGCGCCTGGCCGATAACGCCATGGTGTTGAGCCAGCGGCTGTGCGAATGGTGTGGCAAGGGGCCGGCGCTCGAAGAAGACATGGCGTTAAGCAATGTCGGACTGGACCTGATCGGGCAGGCACGCTTCTGGTATGCGTATGCAGGCGAACTGGAAGGCAAGGGCCGCGGCGAAGATGCCCTCGCATTCCTGCGCGACGCGCATGATTACCGCAACCTGCTGCTGCTTGAACAGCCCAATGGCAGCTATGCCGATACGCTGGCGCGGCAGTTTTATTTCGACGCCTGGCATTTCCTGCTGCTGCAGCAACTGACACACTCGACCGATGAGCGTATTGCCGGCATTGCCGAAAAATCGCTGAAGGAAGTCAGCTATCACGCGCGCCGCAGCGCCGATCTCGTCGTGCGCCTCGGCGACGGCAGTGAGAAAAGCCATGCCATGATGCAGGCAGCTCTCGATGAACTGTGGATGTACACCGGCGAAATGTTCCGTGCCGATGCAGTCGATGACGCCATGGCGACACAAGGCGTGGCACCCGATCCGTCCGCCCTGCGCGAGCCTTGGCTGAACCACATGCGGGATATTTTCTCGGAAGCGACCCTCAAAATGCCGCCTGCTGACGCATGGATGCAAAAGGGCGGGAAGCAGGGAGTACACACCGAACACCTGGGCTACCTTCTCGCTGAAATGCAGTTCCTGCAACGCGCCTATCCGGGTGCATCATGGTAAGCACTTCGCCCGCTACACTCGACGAGGTATGGCACTGGCTATCCGAAGTGCCCGATCCGGAAATTCCCGTCATCTCCGTGGTCGACCTCGGCATCGTCCGCCATGTCGCGTGGACTGCCGACGAGGAATGCGTCGTGACGCTCACGCCGACTTACAGCGGATGCCCCGCCATGCGCGTCATCTCCGACTCCATCGGCGAAGCCCTGTCCAACCACGGTATCACACGCTTTCGCGTCGAGTCGCAGTTGTCGCCGCCATGGACAACCGACTGGATGAGCGAGAGCGGCAAGCAAAAGCTCAAGGCGTATGGCATTGCTCCGCCAGTTCACCAGGCGGTCAATGAACGGATCATAGACATCAGTAGCCTCAGCCGCCGGAACAAGGTGGAATTGCAGGTGACATGTCCGAATTGTGGCTCGGCCCATACGCGGTTGAGCAGCCAGTTCGGATCGACACCATGCAAGGCCTTGTATCGCTGCGAGGATTGCCTGGAGCCTTTCGATTATTTCAAGAGTCACTGAGCCACCGAGGTTCGGCCGCGCGCCGGAAACGCATCATGTAGCGCAGGGCATATGGACTGCGCCCGAACCGGAATGCCGAATGTGCCGCCACGCTGCGCGATAAAGCAGCTAGTCGTTGATCGCTGGAAATGGGAGCAGTTAGTCATGAGCAAGTTTCATCCGCTGACGGTAGCAAACGTGCGCAAGGAAGCGCGCGACACCATCGTCGTGACCTTCTCAGTGCCGGACGACCTCAAGGAGTCCTACAAGTATTCGCAGGGGCAGCACCTGACGTTGCGGGCGGGTATCAACGGAGAGGATGTGCGACGATCCTATTCGATCTGTTCCGCCGTGCAGGACGACAGCCTTCGAATTGCGATCAAGCGTACCTCCAATGGCCAGTTCTCAACATGGGCGAACGAGGCGCTACAGCCCGGCATGGTGATCGATGTGATGCCGCCAATGGGACATTTCCAGGCGCCGCTGTCCGCTGATAATCGCAAGCACTATCTGGCTTTCGCCGCCGGGAGCGGCATTACGCCTATTCTTTCCATCATCAAGACGACGCTGCTTGCCGAACCGCAGAGCCACTTCACCTTGTTTTATGGAAACCGTGCGTCCTCGACAGTGATTTTTCGCGATGAGCTTTCCGACTTGAAGGATCGTTTTCTGGACCGTTTCAAGCTTGTCTATGTGATGAGTCGCGAGCAGCAAGACATCGAACTGTTCAACGGTCGCATCAACAAGGAGAAATGCAGCCGCTTTTTCCAAAGCTGGATTGCACTCGATGATGTTGACATGGCCTTTATCTGCGGGCCGGAGCAGATGATGCATGAGGTGTCAGAAGCCTTGCAGGAACATGGACTGTCCAAAGACAAGATCAAGATAGAAATGTTTGCCGCCAGCGTGCCGAAGCGGCAGCACGTACCCCACGCCCAGCCGCTTCCAGGCAGCCATGATTGCGAAGTTACACTGCTTATCGACGGCAATCAGGTCAGCTTCACAATGGAAAAAGATAAGGAATCGGTACTCGATGCCGCACTGAAGCAGGGTATCGATATGCGTTATTCTTGCAAGGCCGGGGTCTGCTCGACCTGCCGCTGCAAACTGGTCGATGGAAAGGTCGACATGGATGCCAACTATGCCCTAGAAGATTATGAGGTGGCGCGCGGCTTCGTGCTCTCCTGCCAAAGCTTTCCGGTCAGCGACAAGGTTGTCATGGACTTCGATCAGGATCACTGAATCATTGCATACTGAACCCGTTGATCCCGTTGAATCGGAAATCAGCCCGTCACCGACCGACAAAATCACGCAACAATAACCATCATCGTTCTGGAGCAGACAATGGCATTCCAACATATCCTGTTCAGCGTCACCGAAGGCGTCGCGAAGCTGACGTTCAACCGTCCGGACAAGCTCAATAGTTTCACGACCGCCATGCACGTTGAAGTGCGCGAGGCACTGGAGCAGGTCAAGGCTGACCCGTCGGTGCGCGTCCTGGTCGTGACGGGAGCCGGCCGTGGCTTCTGTGCCGGTCAGGACCTGAGTGATAGCACCGTCGCGCCTGGCCAGGATGCGGTAGACCTTGGTGAATCCATTCAAAAATATTACGGACCTCTTGTGCTGGCACTGCGCAACCTGCCAGTGCCGGTGATCTGCGCCGTCAACGGTGTGGCCGCAGGTGCGGGCGCCAACCTCGCATTGGCTGCCGATATCGTGATTGCCGGCAGGTCGGCATCGTTCGTCGAAGCGTTTTGCCGTCTTGGTTTGATTCCCGACACCGGCGGTACCTACTTCCTGCCGCGTCTTGTCGGTACCGCGCGTGCAATGGGACTGGCAATGCTGGGCGACAAGCTGAGCGCCGAGCAGGCGGAAAACTGGGGCCTTATCTGGAAATGCGTCGATGATGACCAGCTTGTCGCCGAAACCGACAAACTTGCCACGCACTTTGCCTCGGCGCCAACGCTGGGCCTGGCGCGCACCAAGCAGGCGATCTACGCGAGCCCGGCGAATACGCTTCCACAGCAACTCGATCTCGAACGTGATTTCATGCGTGAACTCGGGCGCAGTGAAGATTATCGTGAAGGCGTCAACGCTTTCATTGAAAAGCGCGCTCCCAAATTCAAGGGAAAATGACTGCGGTTACCTCAACAATTTGACACACAGGAGAGTCGGTCCATGCATGAAGCTGATCAGGCAAGTCCCGCGCAGGCAGTGGCGGTCGCCACATCGGCCGCGATGTACGAACGTGATGAGGCGACAAAGTCGCTTGGCATGCAAATCGTCGGCATCGGCCCGGGCTATGCACGCCTCAGCATGCCTATCCGACGCGACATGCTGAACGGGCACAAGACCTGTCACGGTGGCTTCATTTTCGCGCTGGCGGATAGCGCGTTCGCGTTTTCCTGTAACAGCTATAACCTCAATACGGTGGCGGCCGGATGTTCGATCGAATACCTCGCCCCCGGACGCGAAGGCGACGTGCTTACCGCTGAAGCGGTTGAGCAGGCACGTGCCGGAAAGTCGGGGGTGTACGACGTCACCGTGATCAACCAGAACGGCGAGCGCATCGCACTGTTCCGCGGCAAATCGCACCAGATCAAAGGCGAAGTGGTAGAAGGCCTGATCCAGCGGCAGGCCTGAGAGTCGCGGGGTTGGAGATTCATCGAGATACGGACACACAGAATACAAGGAGACAGCCATGCCACAGCGCAATCCGACAGACAATGACCTTGACCCGATAGAGCGCGCCAGCAAGGACGAACTTCAGGCGTTGCAGCTTGAGCGCATGAAGTGGACGCTCCGTCACGCGTACGACAATGTGCCGCATTACCGGGCGTCGTTCGACGCGGCCGGTGTACATCCGGACGACCTGAAAACCCTGGGCGACCTTGCGAAGTTTCCGTTTACAACCAAGAAGGATTTGCGAGACAACTATCCTTTTGGCATGTTCGCCGTACCGCGAGAAAAAGTAGTCCGTGTCCATGCCTCCAGCGGTACCACCGGCAAGCCGACCGTCGTCGGCTATACGCAGAACGACATTGATACCTGGGCCGATGTCGTCGCCAGGTCGATCCGTGCAGCAGGCGGCCGTGCCGGTGACATCGTGCATATCGCCTATGGTTACGGGTTGTTTACCGGCGGTCTCGGCGCGCACTATGGCGCTGAACGCCTTGGATGCACAGTAATCCCCATGTCCGGCGGGCAGACCGAAAAGCAGGTGCAGCTGATCCAGGATTTCAAGCCGGACATCATCATGGTGACACCGTCGTACATGCTGAACATCGTTGAAGAGTTTCAGCGGCAAGGCCTGGATCCGGCAAAGAATTCGCTACAGGTTGGCATCTTCGGGGCGGAGCCATGGACTGGCGCAATGCGTACGGAAATCGAGCAGCGCGCAGGCATCGACGCGGTTGATATCTATGGCCTGTCCGAGGTAATGGGACCGGGCGTAGCGAGTGAATGTATCGAAAGCAAGGATGGCCCGGTGATCTGGGAAGATCACTTCTATCCTGAAATAATCAATCCGGACACGGGTGAAGTGGTTGCCGACGGTGAGGAGGGCGAGCTGGTGTTCACCTCGCTGACCAAAGAAGCCTTGCCCATCATTCGCTACCGGACGCGCGACCTGACGCGCCTGTTGCCGCCGAGTTCGCGGTCGATGCGCCGTATTGCCAAGATTACCGGCCGCTCGGACGACATGCTGATCATTCGCGGCGTCAATGTCTTTCCCTCGCAGATTGAAGAACTGATCCTCAAGCAGCCCAAACTCGCTCCGCAATACCAGCTTGTCCTGACGCGTGACGGTCACCTTGACAAACTCGAGGTGCTGAGCGAGTTGCGTCCCGAAATGTCAGGCCAGTTGTCTGCCAATGAAGTCGATGCCGTTGCACGTGAGTTGCAACATCAGATCAAGACCTATGTCGGCGTGACGACCGATGTTCGTGTGCTGAATTCCGAGGCGATCGAGCGCACGGCAACCGGCAAGGCGCGACGCGTTGTCGATAAACGCCCGAAGCTGCACGGATAACTGTGACTTGCTCCCGATGCAGAGAACGCAAAATCTCCATGCGCTCTCTGCCTTTCCTGCATTGCTTGCTCCGAAGCGTAAAGCCCACTACACCTGAATGCCATATCCATTTGCGTTATGATCGCAAACTCCGTCAATACGATATGGAAAGATATGGCTCAGAACAATTCAAGAAATGCCCGCAAAATCCTTCTCGCTGCCATGATCGCAGCAACTGCCGCAGCGACAGCATTTCTGCCCGCAACGGCATCAGCGGCCCCTCCCGCGAAGCAAACCACCCAGGTGCCCGGCTATTACCGCCTGAATGTCGGTGACATTGAAGTTACCGCCCTGTATGACGGCTACGTCGCGCTCGACAATAAGCTTCTCAAGGGTGCCAGCGCCGACGATATTCAGCAGTTGCTTGGCCGGATGTTCATCGCTTCGTCCAAAAGGGTGCAGACGGCAGTCAACGCATTCCTGATCAATACCGGCAAGAACCTGATTCTGATCGACACCGGCGCAGCTAAATGCTTCGGCCCGACACTGGGTGTCATTGGCGATAATCTCCGGGCAGCGGGATACGACCCGGCACAAATCGATTCCGTATTGCTGACGCATCTGCATGGAGACCACGTTTGCGGTCTCATCGCGGCAGATGGCAAGCCAGCGTTCCCCAATGCGACTGTTTACGTATCCAAGGATGAGGCCGGATTCTGGCTCAACAAGGATGTCGCCGCAAAGGCACCCAAGGAGGCGCAAGGTTTTTTCAAGATGGCCGACGACTCGGTTGCACCTTATGCGCGTGACGGCAAGCTCAAGCAGTTCGCTGCCGGCGACAAGCTGATGGAAGGCGTTGTGTCCGTGCCCACGCCGGGGCATACACCCGGCCACGCGGGCTATATGTTTTCATCGGGTGACCAGCAACTGTTGGTGTGGGGTGATATTGTGCATAGCCACGCCGTACAGTTCGCGCGACCTGAAGTGGCGATCGAGTTTGACGTCGACAACAAGAAGGCAATTGCAACCCGCAAGAAGGTATTTGCGGACGCTGCTAAGAACAAGCTCTGGATCGCCGGCGCGCATCTTCCCTTTCCCGGGATAGGCCACGTACGTGCGGAAAAGAAAGGGTACGCCTGGGTGCCACTGGAATACTCGCCCGTGGTTCCGAAGTAAGTCTTGGGAGATTGCGTAGCTTAGTGCGTCATTAAAACTGAAACGGCTGGCTACGTAATTCCCTCCTTACTCTATTTTTTTACGTCAAAAGATTCCCCGGTTTCGAAGAAATTTCCGCCAGCAATGTAATGAATGCTGCGAGGGCCACCGTCATTGAATGACCAATGGCCTTCTGCGAAGGCTGCTGGATCGGCCCAGGCAGCGATCACTTCAGCGAGGAAAAGATCGTAGCGCTCCTGGATATGTGGTTCCGGAATGACCCGGCATTCAAGCCAGCCAAGGCAGCCGTTTATAAGCGGTGCAGCAATTTTTTCGGCAGCGGACGTGGTGATGCCGTACTCGTTGAACTTGTTCACATCACGCCCTGACCGCGAGCCGACCGCCAGGGTTTGCTGGGCAAACTCCCTTGACGGCACGTTCAGTGCGAACTCGCCGGAGCCTTCCACCAGACGGCGTGTCCATGTGTTGCGATCGATGACAACAGCCACCTTGGGCGGCGAAAAGTCGAGCGGCATCGACCAGGCAGCAGCCATTACATTGACTGTTCCGTCGTATGCGCTGCTGACTAATACTGTAGGGCCGTGATTAAGCAGCCGATAGGCTTTGGATAGTTCGACTGCTATTCGATGAGACATATCGGTTTCCTGTGATTCGTTGAATTGTTATGGCATGCATGCAATTTGCACCGTGACCTTCTTATTATGAACCTTCAAGGTTCAGGTTTCACGGCGATGCATTCTGTATGGCGCGGTGAACCGAAAGACGACGCAGGTTTCGCTGTGTCATCAACTTTTTCTCTCTACTGAATTCTCTCTACTGAAATTACTCAAGTCGGTAAAGTTAATTGCGCCCAATCGGCAGGCATACCAATAAAAGATGCCTTGCGCACCCGCTATTGATACAGGTCCGGTACCCAGTGCATATCGCATGATTTGTCACAATTCCCCAGGCGACATGGATCATAGCGACCCCTGCCCATGTCCTCGATCATATGCGTAAGGGAGATCACTCCCGAATTCGATCAGAACAAACAGGGGGAAGTGAATGTTGCGTGCAAGCGTAGTGCCGGTAGTTGTGTTGGGAGCTGCTTTGGGATTGACAGCATGTGGTGGCGGAAGCGGAGGATCAGCTGCCGATGGGTCAGGCTTAACGGGTACAGGCATCAGTGTTGCGGGAAATCTTGGCACAAATGCGGGCGCCAGTACCGGTACCGACACCGGTGGTAATTCAGGCACTGCTACGGATACAAATGTAGGGCCAGGCACCGGCACTACTTCCAATGCCGACAGCAGCGGCTCGGATACGGGGCAGGGCGGAAGTGGATCAGAGTCGAACGCCGGCACAGATGCTGAAACAGGCAACGGCTCGAATGAAGGAACCAGTACGAGTGACACAGTGTGTCCCGACTTAAGTCGCTGCGTGGACTTTACCGCACTGCGTATTGCGAAGTACAAAGACAACAAGCGGGCAGCGGCTTCCTATACCTTCGATGATGGTTATGCGACCAGCACCGCGATTGCTTCCATCTTTGAGAAGGCGGGGGTGCGCGCCACCTTCTATATCATCCCCGGCATCATACGCGCCGATGGCTGGTCGATGTGGAAGACGCTTGCGGGCAAGGGACATGAAATCGGAAATCATTCCATGACCCATCCGGATTTTCGCAACACGGTGTTGAGCGACCAACAGCTCGACGCGGAAATCAATGGGGCGCAACGACTGATTGAGCAAAAGTTGGGCATCCGGCCACAGACCTTCGCTTTTCCATATCATCTCTATTCCGATCGCGCATTGAAAGTCGCACAGCAGAACCACGTTGCCGTCCGCAAGATGAACTTGGGCGATCCGGGCTATCAGTTTGCTTTCTTTGACACGGATCACGGAACTGACCTTGCTGGCACTCTGGTGACAGTGAACCGCCAACTCGACGAAGCCGTCAAGGCGGGCGGATGGTTTGTGGCCGGCGGACATGGCATTGACGGCGACGGATGGAGCCCGGTCACGACCGAATTCCTGCAGAAACATCTGGCCTATGCGGCGCAGTATTCGTCTGCGTTATGGACAGACACGTTTGCCAACGTGTCGCGCTATAGGCTTTGCCGGGATATGGTCAAGGCGGAGGTGTTGCTTCCGTCGTCAACCCAGGCTAATGTGCATTTGACCGGGACCTATGACCCAGCGGTATGCAATGCGCCTATGACGGTTACGGTGCCTGTTTCAATTCCATCTGGTGCCACGCTACGGACCAAGACCGTTGATGGTACCGAGGTTGCGACCTCGGTAAGCGCCGGAACCGCCTTCTTCAGCCTGCGTCCGGGTGACAAAGTATCGCTGCAAGTTGTGCCGGCTACGAAAACTACAAGGTAAATAAAACGGGGCGCATGCTGCGCCCCGTTTTAATGGATGAACTCTATCCACCATAAATTTATGCAAACCAGGAGCTTGGTAATCCAGGAGCCTGGCCGATTGGGGCTTGGAGCGCATGGTAGCTTAAGCGGTCAGGAAAAGGAGCGCCGCGAACACCCCGCCGATTAGCAGCAAGGCCTTGGAAAATCCACTCATATTTTCCTTCTTCGTTGGCCATTGACGATGACGCAAAGGTTGTGGCGGAGTCAGCGGAAAACCGCAGGCGGGGCATACATGTGCGCTGGAAGCGGTTTTCGCTTTGCATTGGGGGCAGGATGCCTTTGCCATGGGAGCCTCTCGGTTTTCAGAATGACAATTAGACCGTAAACGTTCCAGCCGGTAAAGAACTGACTGAGTTGGCTCGGACAGTGTGGCGGCAAACGCGGACAACCGTTTTTCAACCGCACCATCGTTACACCATCAGCCATACGCTGATGCACAGCTTTTCGTCACTTAGAGCACCTATCAAAATGCCGCTTGCCGCGTTGTTTGGGGCCGCCGAGGCCTCCTAGCCGTACGCCTGTACTGTCTTCGTCGGCGCGCCTTGCCACCGTCATTTTGATAGGCGCTCCTCGTTGGCAGGCAGCGCGTCCGCCGATGTCTGGAGGACCTCCGGTGGAAGATTTTCATGCAACACTTCCAATATCACTTCACGCAGCCGTGCGATCGCAGGTGTTATCGGTTTGTGCCCGTGACGGATCACCAGGCCGATGCCAGGCAACGTGGGCAACCGGCGTTCGATGCCGATGTTCGTGAGGCCCCGTGGCGCCGATACGCCGCATCTGACTGTGACGCCAATGCCGGCTTCCGCTGCCGCCCACAATCCTCCAAGGCTGGGGCTGGTCACCGCGATACGCCATTTAATACCAGCATCGTCCAGCGACTTGATGGCCGCCTGCCGGAATACGCAGGGCTGTTCCAGTAGTAAAAGCGGCAGCGGCTCATCCGCCGCGAGCGACAAATCCGGCCGGCCTATCCACACCATGTCGAGTTCGGCGATTGGCTCAGCGCCTTCCGCTTTTTCATTGGAAAAGATCAGCGCGATATCGATTTCACCGCGATCCACTTGAGCGGCCAGTGCGGAATTGCGGTCCATGCGGATTTCGATGGCAACTTGGGGATGCGAGCGGGCAAACCTTGCCAGTGTGGCGGGTAGCCAGGTGTTTTCAAAATCCACCGACATGCCGAAGCGTACACTGCCCATAATGGCCGAGCCGCGCACAGCAGCGACCGTTTCCTCGTTGAGCTCCAGCATGCGCTGAGCGTAATCATGCAGGGTTTTTCCCGCAGCGGTCAGGGTAAGCGAGCGCCCCTGCTTTTCGAAAATCTCGACGTCCAGCTGCTCTTCCAGTTTTTTCATTTGCAGGCTTAACGCCGATTGCGAGCGGCCAATCTTGTCCGCAGCGCGCGCAAAACTGCCCATGCTGATACCCGTTACAAGCGTCCTCAGCAAATCAAGGTCCAACAAAAGTCTGCTCATATATGAGTAAATTAAAAGTATTTCTTTAAAACTTCGAATTTTACAAATATATATTAGCTACCTATAGTCCTTCTGTCACCTAGTTACTCGCAACCGGGTCCCATTGAAGAGGAGTAAGTCATGCCATTTGTACGAATTTATTTACCGCAGGGAAGTTCGCCGGAGATCAAGCGGCATGTGTCTGATGCAATCCACCGAGCTTTGGTAGAGACCTTCAAGGTTCCGGAGGACGATCGTTTTCAGGTCATCAGTGAGCACGGTCCGGATGACCTGGTTTGTACACCCGCTTATCTGGGTATCGCGCACTCGGCCCACGTCGTCTTTGTACAGATCACCTGTAGTGAAGGCCGCAGCGTTCAGGCGAAAAAAGATCTTTTTCAACGCATGGCGGAACTGACCGCGCTTAACGGAGCCTTTGCGATTGCCGACGTCATCATCAACCTGGTCGAAGTCAAAAAGGAAAACTGGTCGTTTGGCGAAGGCATTGCGCAATACGCCTGATATCAGCTTCAAGAGTATTTTTATCTTTTAATTTACGATGGAGATAACCATGAACACCAACCCTACCTCTGATGTCACATCCGATTCACGTGCATTGCCTGTTGAGGACAAATGGCGCATCGCGAGGTGTGTCGTGCTGGTTTTAGTATGTTCGGTAAGTGCGGCCTCAGTGTCAATCCACTGGCTCACGACGATTGTTTAGCAGTTCCCGTCCCAACAATCGCAGCTCCGTCAATGCCCTCGTTCCCATAAGGACATCACGTCGCTGAACTCTGACGTCAGCCGATACAACTATGTGGGGTGGCTGTTTGCGGTGCTGCGATATTCCCCTGTACGTTCATCGAGCGCGCCACGGTCATCGACCTTCCGGTGAAGATCTGCATTATTGAGTGGCTTCCCAATGATGGCTTCATAAGTCGCCCGCAGTTCGGACTGCGTGAATTTTTCCGGAGCAAGTACATCGGCAACGAGGTATAGCTGACCTTGCTACGTATCCGCAACACGGCAGCCTTGACGATCGCCTTATGATCTAGGGCGATCCTGGATAGATGATCTGCCGGATGTAAGCTGATCCAAGTAGGATACACTGAACCTCATCCGCAAAGACTTACCGTTTTTGAAACGCATCTGCCATGAACGTCAACCTGCTTATCATTGATCCACAGAATGATTTCTGCGATATTCCGGGCGCCGCCCTACCTGTTACAGGTGCCGATGGAGACATGAAACGACTTGCCGCTTTTATAGCGGGACATGGATCGGCACTGTCCTCCATCACGATAACGCTCGATTCTCACGCCAGTGTCGCGGTCGAGCGTACCACCTTTTGGGCTGCACATGATGGAGGGGAAGTCCCTCCGTTTACCGTCATCACCCTCGACAGCGTGCGTACCGGGATATACGTTCCACGCGATCGCAGCTTGCTGCCGTCGGTAACCGGCATGCTGGAAAAACTCGAACAGCGCGGAAAGCACCAGCTGATTGCCTGGCCCGTACACTGCGTAACCGGGACATGGGGGCACAATATCCATACTGCGTTGTCACAACAACTGAATGCCTGGGAGTTCGCTCGTCAAACTCCAGTTACCAGGGTGCTGAAGGGGCAATATCCCCTGTCGGAGCACTATGGCGTCTTCGAAGCCGAAGTGCCCCATGAAGACGAGGAAGCGACGAAATTCAATGAGCGTCTCGCAACAGACCTGCTTAGGAACACGGATCTTTTGCTGATCGCTGGCGAAGCTTCCAGTCATTGTGTGGCGGCGAGCGTCGAACAACTTCTCGGTTATGCTATGGGCAAAAATCTGCGCCTGCCACGCATGGTGCTGCTGCGAGATTGCATGAGTGCAGTCACGGGTTTCGACGCAGCGGAGCGTGGATTCTTTGAGCGGGCAGGCAAACATGGCGTAGAACGCTTGACGGCAAATGAGGTTGCTGAACTGCTGGACTAGATAAGGAAAACCATTGACATGAAAAAACCCTTTCAGCAGGTGATTCAGAGCCTGCTCGACACGGACCTGTACAAATTCACCATGTGGCAGTCACTGCTGCATGCATTCCCGGCCAACCAATCCGAATATCGCTTCAAATGCCGCAACAAACCGGCGTATCCCTTGAGTTCGCTTCGGCACGATGTCGAGACACAGCTTGATGCTTTGTGTGCGATGCGTTTTACGGATGACGATCTGGAGTATCTTCGTAAGCGGCCGTACTTCAAATCGGACTTCATCGACTTCCTGCGGATTTTCCACTTTCAGCGGCGCTACATCAGCATTGAGGAACACGGCGACGATCTTGTGATCGTTGCGCAAGGACCGCAAATCCATGTAATGGGTTTTGAGGTCTATGTACTATCGATCGTCAATGAGCTCTACTTCCGTAGCATGGACCAGGATGCCGCGGTAGCGGAAGGACGAAGGCGCCTTCAGGCAAAGGTTGAACTCCTGCGGCAGAAGGGGCCTGAGACGGCCGAGCGCGTACATCCATTCCAGTTCTTTGACTTCGGCACGCGCCGGCGGTTTTCCGCTAGCTGGCATGACGAAGCGGTGGCTACGCTGAGCCGTGAGCTTCCTGCGTATTTCAAGGGAACTTCCAACGTTCACCTGGCGCGCAAATATGGTCTGGTACCTATCGGTACGATGGCGCACGAATACCTGCAGACATTCCAGGCAGTCGGTGTGCAGCTCAAGCAGTTTCAAAAGGCTTCGCTCGAGGCGTGGGTGCAGGAATATCGAGGCGACCTTGGCATCGCACTGACCGATGTGGTTGGTATGGATGCTTTCCTGAATGATTTCGACTTGTACTTTGCCAAACTCTTCGACGGCTTGCGTCACGATTCCGGCGATCCTGCAGAATGGACCAGAAAGGCACTCGCCCATTATGCGAAGCTTCGCATCGACCCGCATACGAAGAGACTGGTCTATTCCGACAGCCTGAACCTGCCAAAGGCATTGGCATTGCATCGGGAATTTGCCGATTACGTGCAGATGGGATTTGGGATAGGAACAAACCTGACCAATGATATGGGTATCGACACGCTGAATATCGTCATGAAGCTCACCACGTGTAATGGACAACCTGTGGCGAAGCTTGCCGATGCGGAAGGAAAGACCATGTCCGTGGACGAAACCTTTCTTGCTTATCTGCGGCAGCAATTCAATCGCACTTAGAGGGTCAGGTTGAAGACCCCTCGAACGACTTCTTTGGCAAGAGTCGGTGGAGGGAAATCCCCAGCTTGAAGTGCCGTTGCAAGAAGCACACGCTGCCTACCTTCCATTCCAATTCGACGCCCGTCCCAGGCTCCTGCTACCCCAAAAGGGATGCTGCTGTCACTGGCAGGTCCGCGATGTTAGCGGAAGGTATCCATTAGGCGGTTGATACCGGGAAAATTTTTTTCGAAGCGAACAAGCCAAGTCGTCGTTTCAGGAGCGCTGAAACGGGAAATCCAACACCCGGGAATTGTTAAAGGGTGCCTATTTCCCGGTATAGCGATAGCCCATATCCGGTGGCATTGGCCCCTTTATACGGCCACCCTGTTGTTTCTGTTCCCACGCGTGTGCCAGGATGCCGACCGAGCGCGACAGGACAAACAAGCCTCTCGCGAGTTCCGGCTCGAAGCCGAGTTCACCGTAGACGACGGCGGTCGCACCGTCGATATTCATAGGAATGTGGCGTCCGCTTCGCTTGCCAAGAGAAGTTTCTACCTGTCGACCAATCTCTGCGTAATGTCCTGTAACAACACCGGCTTTGGCCGCTTCGTCGATGAGGGAAAGCAACCTGACCGCACGTGGATCTACCGGGTGAAAACGGTGCCCATATCCCGGAATGATTTTTCCATGCGTGTTGCTGTACTCATCAAGCGCCTGTTCAGTTGCATCCGACATGGGTTTTGAAGCAGCATAGGAACGAATGCACTCAAATAGCGCGAGGCACTGTTCGCCCGCGCCGCCATGGACGTCGTCCAGCACGTTGATCGCGGATGCCATCGCGCCATTAAGCGGAAGGCCGCAGGTCACCGCCATGCGCGAAATTGCGATCGAAGGAGCCTGCGGACCGTGATCGACAGCCGAAACGAGCGCGGCCTCTAGCAGCCTGGCCTGTGCCGGACTTGGTTCGTCATCGCGGCACATCAGCCATACCATATGTGCATAGCTGATGTTACCAATCAGGTCTTCGATAGGCTTGCCCTTGACGCGGATGATGCCAGGGCGAATATCGATAATTTTGGTGCTCCACCAGTCCTTTGCCCTGGCGAGCCAGTCCTTGTTTTCCGCTCCGGTAGTCATATGGCTCCTTCCGATCGCAACTGATCGATTTCCTCCGGCGTGTAGCCAGCTTCCTGCAAAACAGTTGTCGTATGTTCCGCGAGGCGCGGTGGTCCTTGTTCAACGCAGGTGACATTACCGTCTACCTTAAACCCGCTGCGAGTTACCGTGATGCTGTCTCTGTTGCCGTCGTTGAAGGGCAGGTGCATCAGCAGTTCACGGTGGGCAATCTGCTCCTGGTTCAATGCCTGTTCCACGCTGAGCACCTGGCCGGCGGGAACGCCGGCTGTGGTCAGCACCTCTTCCCAGTGGGCGGCCGTGTTTTCCGACAGCGCGTCTTCGATAGCCTGGGTCAGTGCAGCGCGATACTGCTTGCGCGACTCACGTGCAGCGAATCGCGGATCTGCGATGAGTTGGGGCCGGCCGACGATCTGGCACAGCGTTTCAAACTGCTCCTGCTTGTTTGCCGCGATATTGAGCAGGCCTGACCCAGTACGGAAGGTGCCGGAAGGACTCGCTGTAAAATTGTTATTCCCCATCGGTACAGGCGCCTGTCCGGCGATCAATTGATTGGAAACGATCCACCCCATGGTGACGATGGCCGAGTCCAGCATCGATACGTCGAGAAAGGCGCCTTCGCCGCTGCGCTCCCGCCGCACCAGCGCCGATGAAATGGCGAAGGCCGCCGTCATGCCGCCAATGGTGTCGCATACCGGATAGCCGACCCGCAGTGGTGCTGTCGCCTCGTCGCCGGTGATACTCATCACCCCGGACCGGCCCTGGATGATCTGGTCGTAGGCAGGTGCGCTTGCCAGTGGACCGGTCTGTCCGAATCCTGAAATTGCGCAGTAGATCAAGCCTGGATTAATCAGTCTTAGGGCGTCATAGCCGAGGCCGAGGCGATCCATGACGCCGGGGCGGAAATTTTCGAGAACGACATCCGTTTGCTGCACCAGCCTGGCAAATACCTTCTTGCCTGCAGCGGATTTAAGGTTCAGGGCGATAGAGCGCTTGCCCGCGTTTTGCGCAAGGAAGGATGTGCCCATGTTCTCCTTGTTCAGACCGGCATCGGCACCGAGCTGTCGTGCCAGATCCCCGGAGCCAGGTGTTTCCACCTTGGTGACCTCGGCACCAAGCAGTGCCATCTGATAGCCGGTAAAGGGGCCGGCAAGTACATTGGTCAGGTCAAGTACCTTGATGCCAGAAAGTAGCGTTGTCATTGATTTCCTGTACTGGAATTGCTATTCAAGATGGAAGGTCTCATTCGCAGATGAGAATATCGACGGGTTGCCTTTGAAGCGTATTGTCAATGTTCTTGCCGCGGCAATCAGGGCCGGAATCATCGCCGCCACCTCGGCATCGCCAAACCGTGTAATTGGCCCGGACAGACTGAGTGCACCCTGCAGCGCATTTTTTTCACCGAATACCGGGCAAGCAACTGCGGCGGTTTCCGCATCTCGCTCGCCGCGCGTAATCCGTATCAGGTTATCGGCGCTGAGTGTGTCTGCGTCCGATGCCAAGCGCTCGAATTCGACGAGTACATGGCCAGCTGCTCCCTTGTCCAGCGGCAGCAGTTCGCCGACCTGAACGTGGTCGCGTACGGCGCGGGGTGAATCGACCCTGAATGAGCAAAGACGCATCGTGCCGGAGCGCACGTAAAAGGACGCGCTTTCACTTGTCGCCTGCACCAGTTCACGCAATACGGGCATGACCAGCTCTGCCGGATGCAATGCCCTAGTGGCGAGAGCGGCGAGTCGGATGGGCGAAGGCCCGAGCATGTAGGCGCCACTGTCGAATCTATGGATATATCCGTAGGATTCGAGCGATTGCATCAGGCGCAAGATCGTGCTCTTGTAGAGACCAGTCCGCTGGCTGAGTTGGGCTAGCGTCAGCATTGGCGCGTCTTCTGTGAATGCATTGAGGATATTGAGCGCGCGATTCACGGCGGCGACACCAGGTTCGTCGGAACTGCCGTCCTCGTCGGTCTTGATCTTTACGGAAACCTTGCTTGTCATGTGATTATCATTCTGTCTGATAGAACAGAAGAGTGCAGAATAGAACAATGCCGAGGCATCGTCAATTGTGGCGAATAGATTATGTTTCTGGGTATTAACATTCCCTTACAGCTGATACAGCTTTACGCCATCATGTTTCAGCGCTCCATGGTTAGTATTCTTCCGGCAATGCCTACTTGATATCCGCCTTTGGAGACCGCTATGAAAAGTAATAAGACTGCACGTCCTGCCTTTATCCTGACCGCGCTTACAGCAGCGCTGTTGTCTACCGGTACCGCATTTGCACAGACCGCGTCGACAACTGCATCGTCAACCGCTGTGACAGAAACAACGACGACGACGGCAACCACGCCTGTAACGGCGACTACCACACCAACGACCACGCAGGTCACCGCAACGACAAACATGGATTCGGCAAGCACCACAACAACGGCAACCGCTACAACAGCGCCGACCACAACAACGACTCCAACAACGACCACCACCACCACCACGGCTCCCGCAACAACAACTGCCAGAAAAGGCGCAACCGTCTACAAAGCCGGCGCAACTGTCCCCTCCGGCGTCACAGCAAAAACCCATGGCGCTACGGTTGTGCTGCCTGAATCGGCACAGGCCGGTCAGACGCGTGCGGCCGAGAACAAGGCCTTGGCTGCAGAGAAACGTGAAGCCCTCGCTGCGTTCAAAGCAGAGAAACCTGCCAAGGTCGACAAAATAGAAAAAGTGGAAAAGGTCGAGAAGGTGGACAAAGTTGAGAAGGTCGAAAAGCTTGAAAAGGTGGAGAAAGTCGCAAAGGTCGAAAAAATCGAGCGTCCCGAAAAAGTCGAGAAGGCTCGCCGCAACTAATCAACCCAGCCAGCCATTTACTCATTAGCTCTACCCAGCCGGGCAACAAGCGTTGCCCGGTTTTTTATTGAAACAACGATTGTTATCAACATGAAAAAACTGAGTCTCCTCGCAGCCGCGCTGCTGTCCCAGGCAGCGTTCGCCGAAGGCAATTTCACTTTCAAGACGGGATACGACTACACCACGGGCAAGTACGGTACCGATACCCGTACCGAGATTACGGCCATCCCGTTTATCGGCACCTACGAGAGCGGCAACTGGACATTGAAAGCGTCCATTCCCTACGTGCGCATCACAGGCTCCGACAACGTTGTCGCTGGCGTGGGCGCCGTGCGGCAGACCTCGACCACGACGCGTACGGACTCCGGCATGGGAGACTTGACGACGAGTGCGACCTATTCCTTCATGGTCGACCTGAAGTCGCAGACTGGTATCGATGTCACGGCAAAGATCAAGTTTGGTACTGCCGACAGCGACAAGGGCCTTGGCACCGGTGAAAACGATTACTGGATCATGATCGACCCCTACACCAGGATGGGCAACGTGACATGGTTCGGCGGCATCGGCTATGGCATGCTGGGATCGTCAGAAGCACTGAAGCTCAAGGATGTCATCAGCGCTAACGCAGGCCTCTCCTACAAGCTCGATCAGCAGGCAAGTATTGGCGCGATGCTGGACTATCGCACCAAATCTACCGACGTCGGCTTTGCACAACGTGAGCTGACCGCGTTCTATTCGCGCAAGCTTGGCGGCGGTTACAAACTGCAGGCATATGCGACGAAAGGCTTTTCTGATGGAAGTCCTGACTGGGGCGGTGGTGTCAACGTAGCCTATAACTTCTAAATGTTTACATCGCCCGAGCGTGCGGCATGCGGCGGGAGAAAATTACCCGGGATATCGAGGACAGCGAAATCGAGAACCGTTCTTTTCTGGAAAGCGCTGACCCAAATGCCGTCGGTGTAACGGTGTCGGGATCACAGCTTGTGCCTCGGCACCGATACTCTTTAATTGTGCTTGTTGTCCAAACTTTCTACCTCCGAATGGTTCTATCGAAAATAAGCTCGATTTAAATTTTCGGAGAACGCAATGGCAGAAAGTACCAGACAGCAAGACGCTCAGTCCGATACAAGGGATGCGGCGACTGAAGCAGCGGAGCGGGAGAAAGCCACGTCCCCAGGTGAAGTCCCTGTAAAGCAACATAATCCCGGCGATCAGGGGCTTAACCCAGGGCAGAGAGGCCCTGCGCAACCTTCAGGAACCGGCGACGCCGCGGAAGCAGGCAGCCTCTGAAAGGCGGGCGTAAAGATCGGAAGCGTATAACGAGTTTCTCACTGCTAAAGCGAACGCAAGGTGTGCGGCAAAATGCGTCGCAACATGAGCTTGTTAAAGGGATACAGGGTAAGCCATGCATCGCTGCGTCTCGTTCGTCTGCTTCTTCGAGCGCCTATCAAAATGTCGCTTGCCGCGTTGTTCGGGGCCGCGGAGGCTCCTACCCGTACGCCTGTACTGTCTTCGTCGGCGCGCCTTGCCATCGTCATTTTGATAGGCGCTCTTAGTTACAGCGCCGGACCTACGCCAATCGGAGAGGGAGCAAGGTTAACGATCAGTGAGAAAAGCTTCTCCATGCTGTCCTTGTACTGGCTGCCGATCAACGGGTCTTCATGATTGGTAAAGGCTGCATCCAGCTTTTTCCAGTCTTCGTCGGTCAGGACCTCCGCCGCAGTCGTCAGTATCTTGTCTTCTTCAAGACGCATGTGCGCCGAGTAAAAGCCGGCGTACTGTTCGACCATCAGATAGAAAGTCTCAAACGCCGGCTTACCCTCAAGTTCGTAGCGGGCAAGGGCATGCTCCAGATGCAGCACCAGCCGGTCGCCTAGCGTATGCTGGGCTTCCAGTTCCGTGATGGCCTGATCCACTTCATCCGTGCGCTTTCGCACAATCGGAAACAAGAGATGGTCTTCCTTGGGGTGGTGCATTTTCTCCGGATATTCGCGGATGTAAAAAAGCATCGCCCGAAACACCTTCAGGTCAGGCGCTTTACCCCCTTTGTCAATGGCACGCACGATTTGCACCATGGCTTGTATGACTGCGTCGAGCAGATCATGGTCTGCCTGAATCGACCTGACGGAGGCGTGGGAAGAACGCAAACGCATACTGATACTCACTTGTCTCGAAGTGTGAAAGGGTTGCCGGCACACCGTGGTGAATGCATGCACACCATGCCTGCCGTCGAATCGTTGATGCTCTTTGCGGATGCTATGCATTCAGATGTTGCAAAACCATGATCTGCATCAAAAATTTCCAAACGCCGGTATTTTGTGGGACTGATGGCGGTGCGAGCTAGCTATATGAGCCTACAGCGCAAACCCGTTACGCGATAGGCGCTAGGCACGGTAACTACGGGGGCGGGGATAAGTATCAGATCAACCTTGCTCGGTTTCGTCTTTCGCTATGGCGCCCTTGTCACTCGTCACATCGGGAGACAGTTGCCAGAAGATCCACGCCGAGGCGATGGTGATAAGGCCCATGCACACAAAGCTTGCGTGGAAAGCAGCTAGCGATTGTCCACCCGGTGCAGAGCCGAAGAATCCGCCAAATGTAGCCAGCAACCCTCCGGCTGCCGCGACGCCAAGACTCATGGCAAGCATCATTACCATGGACAGCAGGCTATTGCCGCTGCTCGCGAGCGGACCGCTCAAATCTTTGAGGGTCAGTGTGTTCATTGCAGTAAATTGCATGGAATTGACTGCACCGAACACGGCAAGCTGCACCAGCTGCAACCAGTACGGTTGGCGTTCGGAAAACAAGGAAAAACTGGCGATCGTGATGCCCACGAGCACCGTGTTGACGATCAACACAGGGCGATAACCAACACGTGCGATCAGCGGAGGGCCTATGCGTTTGATGAGGATGCCGCTTGCCGCCACGGGGATCATCATCATGCCTGCCTGAAATGCGGAATACCCAAGATTAACCTGTAACAGCAGGGGAATCAGAAACGGCATGCTGCCGCTGCCGATACGCGAAAAAAGGTTGCCGATGACCCCGACGCTGAACGAGTTGATCTTGAAGAGATCCAGCGAAAACAATGGCGACGGATGGCGTACCGCACGTAGCCAATAGGCAGCGAGGTTCACTAGTCCGAAAATCATCAGGATCATTACGGTGGCGTGGCGGAACCCCAGTTCGGATAAGCCATCCAGCGCCAATGAAATCATGACCATGCTGGAGGTCAGAAGGACATAGCCCGCGAAATCGAAGGGCGCGTCAACCCCGATGCGACTGTCCGGCATCGACGTCAATGTGGCAAGGCAACCGATCAATCCTATCGGGATGTTGATAAGAAAGATCCAGTGCCACGACGCATATTCCACGAGCCATCCGCCGAGGGTCGGGCCGATCAAGGGTCCGATGAGACCGGGGATGGTGACGAAACTCATCGCTTGCAAAAACTGTTCCCGCGGGTAGGCACGCAGTACGGCAAGGCGGCCAACCGGCAGCAACATTGCACCGCCTATTCCCTGGACGATACGGGAAGCGACAAGGTAGGAGAGACTTTCTGAATACGCACACAACAGTGACCCAATACTGAAAAGGATTAGTGCGCCGAGAAAAATGCGTCGCGTCCCGAAACGGTCGGCAAGCCAGCCTGAAGCAGGGATGAGCATGGCCATCGCCAATGAATAGGCAATCACCACTGATTGCATGCGCAGGGGACTTTCACCAAGACTGCGAGCCATCGCCGGTAAGGCGGTGTTCACAATAGTGGCATCCAGGGTTTGCATGAAGAAGCCGATCGCGACCAGCCATAGCAGGATGGGGTTCGAGCGCGATGCAGGCATGTTCTTCAGGTCACTCAACTCAGATTACGAGAAGAGCCGCAGAAAAAAAAGTAAAAACGGAAAATGACTTAACTAGCTTTCGCCCGGCGGCGCTCTGCAGGATGCAACAACACACGCTTGGCAACGTGGAGCGGGACCTTCCTTGCATAAATGAACTCGGACGCCTCACGGAGGCCACGCGTTCCAAGCAAGGCGATGGCTTCCTCCACGATTACTTCGGTTTCCTTATCGACGCGTTCAATGATCACATCAGGAAAAAGCATCTTCCTGATCTGATTCGAAGTTGTCCATGATTCTCCGTTGTCCTGAATGGAATTCACTGCTTTCCTCCAATGCTTAATTTTCCGGAGCGGACCAGACATACGGTCATGAAGCGGCATCTCACATCACACCTGACGATGAACGACGGCATGTGCAGGCAAGCGATTGATGCCATACCGATATGACCTGAAAATGTCGGTAGCGCCTACATGGCAAAAATAGCATCAGTCTGCCGTCAGGCTTTTGTGGATTCTCTATTCGTGGACATAAATTCGATCGATTGCAGCCCGTGAGGCCGGCGCCCATGGCACTGCCTGATTTTTCAGCAAAGTACCTCTCACCGCATAAACAAAAGGCCTGGATGAGAGGACTTTAAAGATATCCACATGGTTTTCCACTGGAAATGTGGATGGAAGAAGGGTGTGTCCGAAGCATCTGATCATGTGTGGCGCTACATACCTGTCCATAATCACACCACGCACCGTCGCGGTGTCGCACGAGCACTCAGCTTTGCTGCAAGCGTTTCATCAAGGTTGATGGACTGCTTGGCCATCCAATTGGACCGAACCAGGCTCCACCCGCGATAGACAATGCGTTGATCAGGCCATAGATCACCAATGCTACCGCCTGGACGGCAAAGATATGCATCAGCGTTCCGCCGTACCGCAAGGCGACCCAACCGCCGATAGCGGCTACTGCCAGCCGCGCCGCATTGCCGGCGACCGGCCACTTGAGACGTCCCGCACCTTGTGAAGCAAAGTACAGTGTCAAGCCTAGGCCAAACAGGCCATATACCGGCCCGACCGCTTGCAGGTATTGCGTGCCGGCGTCGAGCATGGCCGGATCGCTGTCGAACAAGGTCAGCCAGGCATGGGGAAAAGTTGCTGCCCACAGGCCGATTGCCTCTGTAATGACTGCTGCCATACCTGCCCCGATCCAGGTGGCATGTAGTGCGCGCTCACGCTTGCCCGCACCAATGCAAGTGCCAACGATGGCAACAAGTGGGCCACCGAAACCAAAGACCAGCGGTACCAGAAGATATTCAAGACGGGAGGCGGTGCCATAACCGGCAATGGCGGCGGTGCCGAAACCGCCGACCAGCATGGTCGTAATACCGATCGCGAGATTGGTGGCGACGGTCGAGATCGCGCCCGCCAGGCCGACACGGAGAATATCCTTGAACAGTGTCCAGCGAAACTGGACTGCCTCGAATGATGGACGCAGCAGACTGTGTGGCGACCACAGGTACCAGGCCAAAGCGATACTGCCCACCAGGTAATACGACAACAGAGCCGCTGCGCCTCCTGCGATCCCCATACCCTGAATTGGTCCCCAGCCGAAAATCAGCAGTGGTGAAAGAGGAACCAGTACGACCACCCCGGCGCAGGTGACGATCGCCGGAACCGCCATGTTGCCGGTGCCACGGATTACCGCCGCCAGCGAATTGAAAATCCATACGATAACCGCACCGGCAAACACCCAATTGGAATACTTCAGTGCCGCGTCCAGTGCCGCGCCGCTACCGCCCATCTTGCCGTATAACCAGTTGCCGCCCGGTAGTACGACCAGCATGAAAATCAGTCCAAACAACACCGCGAGCAGCATTGAGTGCAGGACAAGGTCATTGGCATCGTCACGACGCTTGGCACCCAGCGCGCGTGCAATCGCGGATGCAATGCCGCCACCAATGGCGCCGGCAGACATCATTTGCATCAGCATGACGACAGGAAAGACCAATGCCATGCCCGCCAAGGCCTGGGTGCCGAGTTTTCCGACGAAATAGGTTTCGATCAGACCAACCGATGCCTGGGCCACCATCACCAGGACATTGGGTGCCCCCAGACGCAGCAGCGTAGGCAAGATGGGAGCCTCTAGCAAAAGGCGGGTGCGGGGATCCAGCGAAGGGGTTTCGTTCATGTTGGGCTTCCGTCTCTTTGCCGTGACGCGGCGTGTTTACTCTTCGGTCTTCGTATCGAGGGTGGAAAGCAGATCGAGGGAATCGTCGATCAGTGCATGCAGGGCAATCACCCGTTCCACGCCCAAGGTGCGATTAAGCGTTTCCTGCGCTTGTTTCCAGTGATGCTGCGCTTCTTCGCGTTTCTGCCGCCCCAACTCTGTAATGCTGATGCTGCGACTCCTGTCGTTTGTCCCGGCGCCGATGACAATCCAGCCCGCATCGGCGAGCGGGCGCAGATTACGGGTCAATGTTGACGCGTCCATCCGCATGGAGCGGGCAAGGACGTTCGGTTGGATTGGGCCAAGCTTCAAGATGTGTGAGAGCAGGGAATACTGGGTGCTCTTCAGGCCGGCACGCTGCATCGCTGCATCATAATGTTGGCCCACGCTGCGCATCAGCTGGCGCAGTTTGAAGTTGGTGCAACCCTCGGGCCGGGCTGGATTGGATGTCATATCGAGGTCCGGTACTTTTGCATCGAAAGATGCATATGCAAGCATATTACATGCAACAATTGTATATGCAAGTAAAATTTGCGTTCAGGAGCAGCGACGATACTCCGTTTTCTCGGTTAACTCGGCGTCATCAATATAAGGTTGTACCATCCTGCATAGGGTGTATTTTTGGCCAGATGCCGATTGAAGTCCGGCGTTCCGTCATCCCACCATACCGGGCCGCGCTCGCCTAATGCGATTTTCGCCTTATCGACGGACATACGTGCCATGGCAAGTTGTTGCGCGTCTCCAGCACGCAGGGCGGCTGATACGGCGCGCCGTGCGCGCATCAGTTCCGCAGTGAGGTGCCGACGTGTTTCCTCGTCAAGCGATGGATTGGTTGTCCTCCACAACCGTCCGCGCACGACAAAATAACGGCCATCCGGGGTCACGGGAAAAGGCGTGGATTTTTTACCTGTCATGTGCTTAATGACCTTCGACCGAAAGCCGGGTTCGCGTATTTTGCGAAGTCCATATCCTGGAAACATATGACATGTTTATGGGAGGTAACCCGATAAAGCTTTCCTCATCGGGCAATGAATAAAGACCACCTGCGCACCGATATGGGGCGCAAAGCACCGGACTGGGAAAACCTCCATATTTTATTTAATTAATAGATCGATTCCCGTATGAAATTGTTGTATTCTCAATACGATGAAACCCATGCCACAGAACATGGGCAAAGCCAGGGAGAAGCGAGTGAACCCACTTATCGTACGAGCGATCGAGGCAAAGCGGCGACTCAAGCTAAGGTATTACGGTGGAGATCGGATTGTTGAGCCCTGCGTATACGGCCTGGACAAGCTTGGCGACGCGCTGCTGATTTGCTATCAGGTAGGCGGCACCGGCCATGCCGAACGCGACAAGGGTTGGCAGCAATTCAGACTCTATGAAGTGGTCAGCGTGTCGGAACTTGACGAATGGTTTGTGCATGAGCGAGGCAGCTATGACCATCTTCTGTCAAACATCGTCACCATTTACGCTCAAATCTGACGCTGACGTCTCTATCGGTTTAAGCCATGGCTCACGCACATCGTCAGCGACAGCGATTGTGACTCCCACTGGTTTCGTAGGTGGCAGCCGCGCTATCCCGGGACAGGCTAACGGGCACGCATCCGCTTGGAATTCTAGGTGAGCGCACTAACAAAGCTACGTACAACAATCAAATTAGAGAGCACAGGGATCAACCCGTTCGGTGATTCTCCATTGACGTTGTGACCAATCGTCCCAGCGTTGCCACAGCCTGCTCCGCACGCGCATCCCATTCATGTCCGTAATTCAGGCGCAAGCAGTTGCTGAAGTCGCGATGCGCCGAAAACAATGGGCCCGGCGCCACGCTGATGCCGAGCGCGATCGCCTTGTTTTGAATTTCCAGCGTATCCAGCTTGCCGGGCAGTTCTATCCACAGAAAATACCCGCCTGATGGACGCGTTGCCTTGGTGCCGCGCGGGAAGTGCCGAACGATGGCCTGCATCATTGCGGTCTGGTTGGCTTCCAGGGTGTGCCGCAACTGGCGCAGATGTTTGTCATAACCGCCCTTGGCAAGATACTCGGACAGCGCGACCTGTGCAGGCGCAGAGCTGGCAAGAGTCATGGTCAACTTGAGACGCACGACATCGTCGACATACCGGCCCGGGGTGGTCCAGCCGACACGGTATCCCGGGGCGAGGCATTTGGAAAACGATGAGCAATGCATTACCAGTCCCTTGGCGTCAAATGCCTTGGCCGGAACAGGGCGCTTGTTTCCAAAATACAGTTCGCCATAGACGTCATCTTCGATGAGCGGCACGTTATGTTCGGCAAGCAGCGCTACCAGTGCCTTTTTTTTGTCGTCCGGCATCAGGCTTCCCAAGGGATTCTGAAAATTGGTCATCAGCCAGCAAGCCTTTGGTTTGTGTCGCGCGATTGCCAGCGCGAGCGCATCGAGATCCACCCCTTCGCGTGGATGCGTTGGCACTTCGATGGCACGCAGCCCGATGCGTTCGAGCGCCTGCAACGCGGCATAGAACGTGGGCGATTCAATGATGACGGCGTCGCCGGGGCGCGTGACCGCCTGGAGGCAAAGATTCAGCGCTTCGAGCGCGCCTGTCGTGATAATGATGTCATCAGGATGCACATGCAGGCCATCCGCCAGATAGCGCAGCGCGATCTGGCGACGTAGCTGCGCATTGCCTGGCGTAAGATCGTCCAGTGTACTCCATGGGTCCATGCGGTGAATGCTTGACGCCATGGCACGTGCCAGGCGCGGCAGGGGGAACAGATGCGGGCTGGGAAAGGCGGAGCCAAACGGGACCACATCCCGCAGCTTGGTCGATCTCAGGATATCGAAGACCCGCTTGCTGACATCGACGACTGTTGCGTCACCGTGTATGGGCTGCGAAATACCCGGTTCGGGTGGGAGGGCCTTGCCACCCGCGGTAACGAAATAACCGGAACGCTCGCGGGCTCGAATCAGCCCGCGCGCCTCCAGCAGATAATAGGCTTCGAACACCGTGGACGGACTGACGCCTCGGCTTGCGCTGGCATGACGTACCGACGGCAAGCGATCACCTAGCTTCATCACGCCGGTGCGGATAGATTGCGCGATTTCCTCTGCTAATGCCTCGTAACGTTTCATGAATTTACTTATTCCAAGGTGGTTGCAACGCCGTTTCAACCGGCAAGTGGCGGACCTTTGTCAAACCATGTCAATCGCTTCCTGTAACTGATCATCCTTATCCTTCGGCCGTGTGCGAGCCTGTTGGGTGTATGGCGCTCATCATTGCGGAGTCTGGCGTCAAACCCCCTCAAAGTGTGCGATACATCGTTCGCCAAGAACAGATGCAGGCAGATGCAAAAACAGCATATCAGATAGACGGATTACCGAAATTTCTTGCATTGGCGACAGAGCAGGGATCCAGGACGGGCTGCTCAGGAAAGTGCTCAGGATTACCAATAGTCCTGCGCATAGCAGCTTTTCGACCGCATCTGATCTGCAAAAATATACGCCGGCTGAATCTGTTTTCTCCGTCTGGACCGGCTCAGAATCGTTCTGTATCGGGAAGCCATAACAACTCCCGAGCGTTACATCATTGGCGGAGCAGCATAGTGCACATACCCTTTTGCAATTCCCTTCAGACGTCCAGCATTTGGACCGAAAGCGATGTCAGGCAAGTCCTCATGTCAACAGCCAAGACAACAGTTATCGCAATCCTAATCTCTTTGCTATGCATCGGTATTGGCCATGCGGCAGAGAATGACACCAGCGTTTTGACCCGACCCGGCTCGAATTCCGGGCCTACCGTTCGGCAAATTGATACAACCGCCGAGCGCGTCGCCGCGTGCGCGGCATGTCACGGCAAGGCGGGACGTGCAACGCGGGACGGATTTTTTCCACGTATTGCCGGCAAGCCGGCGGGCTACCTGTACAACCAGCTTGTCAACTTCAGAGAAGGGCGGCGCCAGTATCCGTTAATGAATGCCATGGTTGCGCACATGTCGGATGCTTACCTGAAGGAGATCGCTCAGTATTTCGCTGACCAGCAACTGCCATATCCGCCCGCACAGCCGTCAGCGTTTTCCCGGGCGACGCTGGAGCATGGACGCGGACTGGTCATTCACGGTGACGCGTCGCGCAACATCCCCGCATGTATCGCTTGCCACGGCAAGAATCTGACTGGCGCCACATCGAATATTCCCAGTCTTGTCGGACTACCGAGGGATTACCTGAACGCGCAGTTCGGTGCATGGAAGTCGGGTGCCAGGCACGCAGCCATCCCGGATTGCATGGCACAGATCAGCAGGGCTCTGCAGCCGGCCGATATTCAGGCAGTGTCCGCATGGCTGGCATCTCAACCCGTGCCGGATGATATGACGCCTGCCTCGGCCGCGAGCATGAAACTGCCGCTGGATTGCG
Organism: Herbaspirillum sp. GCM10030257; assembly: GCF_042666555.1. Lineage (NCBI taxonomy): Bacteria > Pseudomonadati > Pseudomonadota > Betaproteobacteria > Burkholderiales > Oxalobacteraceae > Herbaspirillum > Herbaspirillum sp. GCM10030257. The sequence goes on along the minus strand of NZ_JBHTDH010000015.1, from coordinate 73,368 downwards.
GCAGTGCGCCGTAACGATGAAGGATGCAAGGAAGTCAGGAGCTTAGGAGCCCACATGAAACGATTTTTATTGCCGATAGTTGCCGGTGTTTTCATCCTTGTTGCCATTCCGGCTTTCATACTGATGCGGGATATGTTTGTCGACCCGCTGAAAGTAAGCACAAGCAGCGCGCCGACCGAAATGGCTGGTGAGGCCTCGCGTGGGAGCTACCTTGCGCGTGCAGGTAACTGCATGGCGTGCCATACCGTACGTGGCGGCATGGCGTATGCCGGCGGGCGGGCTATCAGTACGCCGTATGGTGACATCTATACGTCCAATATCACCCCCGATCCAGAGACTGGAATCGGCACCTGGTCGTCCGACGATTTCTGGAGAGCGCTGCATCATGGCAAATCGAAGAGCGGCCGCCTGCTGTATCCCGCATTCCCTTATACAAATTACACCAACGTCACGCGCGCGGATTCGGATGCGCTGTTCGCCTATCTGAAAACCATTCCTCCCGTGCGGCAGGAGAATCGCACACATGCCTTGCGTTTCCCATATAACCAACCGATTGTGTTAGCTGCATGGCGGGGACTGTACTTTCGCCCGGGCGAATATGTGCCCGCCGATCACCAGAATGCACAATGGAACCGCGGCGCCTATCTGGTAAAAGGGCTTGGCCATTGCAGCGCCTGCCACACCGCTAGAAACGCACTAGGTGCCAGCTCAACGAAAAATGATTTGGCCGGAGGAATGATGCCGGTGTCAAACTGGTATGCCTCCGCGTTGACTTCAAGCGGCGAGGAAGGTCTTGGCGATTGGCGGGTTAAGGATGTGAGGGATTTTCTGCATACCGGGGTGTCGGCACGCGGAGCCGCTTTTGGTCCAATGGCAGGAGTCGTCAGCACCAGCCTGCAGCACCTGTCGGGTGACGACATCGAGGCGATGGCCATCTACCTGAAATCCATAGCGCCTGGCACCATGCCCGTAGCACGAAGCGCTCCGACCGAAAGATCGCCTGAAGCAACTGCCGTTCTCGAGGACGGCGGGCGCCTTTACGAACGTCACTGCGCTGAATGCCATCTGGCGAACGGAAAAGGTGCGGGCATCGCCTATCCCCCGTTAGCCGGCAGTTCCACGTTGCATGCGCCGTCACCGGTTAACGCCATACGCATCGTCCTCAATGGAGGATTCGCGCCTGTGACACACGGCAATCCGCGACCTTATGGCATGCCGCCATTTGGCACAACGCTAAGCGATTACGAGATTGCCGCAGTCGTTTCTTATATTCGGACAAGTTGGGGAAATGACAGTCCTATGGTCACCCCGATCGACGTCATGCGTTTTCGTGGCATACCCGCAGATTAGAAACGCGACCAGGTATTCATGGATTTGATGGTTACGTGCGCTGACCAAAAACGTAGCGAGGAAAGGGACATCAGGAAAAGCAATCATGGATTCTTCTTGTGCTTCCGGATGCCTGTTCCTGCGACCGTGCACCGGCTCCGATCAAGGGTAGAAGCGTGCATTAACTAAAAGGAGTATTGACTATGACCGACAGGAACAACAACACAACGAATGCCCGATCTTTTATGAGCACGATGATTGCAATTGCGTGGTCATTCATCGGACTTCGCCGACGCAAGGATTTCGATGAGGATGTCGCAGGCGGATTTAATTATGTCTACGTCATCGGCTGCGCACTGATTACGGTGAGCGCGTTTATCGGTGTGCTTCTGACCGCTGTGCATTTCGCAGTGACGTGACAGGCCAGTCTATGGCCTCGCGCGGTTTTCCTTACGTCACCATTACGTAGGTGCCGGGTGCGGAGCATAGGGCTTTACCCATGGGCGGCGGGCGCACGGATTCACCCGAACTTGCTTTCAGCCACAATTCCCATGCTGGCCACCACGAGCCATCAGTTGTCGGCACCATCGCTTCCCATGTGTCGGGATCGATGTAGGCATCGTCGTGCCGATGCCGGGCTACCTGATAGCTTCGTTTCGGCTGCCCGGGTGGCGAGACCACACCCGCATTATGGCCACCGCTGGTCAGCAGGAATGTCACCTCGGTATCGGCAAGCAAGTGGATCTTGAATACCGACCGCCATGGTGCAACGTGATCGGTTAATGTACCAACCGCGAAAATCGGGACACGGATATCCGTGATTGCGATCGTTCTTCCGTGGACCCGGTACCTTCCTTCGGCGAAGTCGTTTCCTAGAAACAAGCGACGCAAATACTCGGAATGCATGCGGTATGGCATGCGCGTCGCGTCGGCGTTCCATGCGGCAAGATCATTACGGCGCTCAGGCTGCCCGAGGATATACTGGTTTAACCGGCGTGACCAGATCAGGTCGTTCGAGCGCAATAGCTGAAAAGCGCCTGCCATCTGTTTGGTATCGAGAAATCCCTGATCCCACATACTTGCTTCGAGCTGCGCGATCTGGCTCTCGTCGATAAACAGGGAAAGCTCTCCCGGCTCGGTGAAGTCCACCTGGGCGGCAAAAAGTGAAATGCTCGACAGGCGCTCGTCGCCGTCGCGGGCCATGGTTGCTGCCGCGATCGACAGCAGGGTGCCGCCGAGGCAGTAGCCGACTGCATTGAGCTTGTCGCAGCCGGTGACTCCCGTGATGGCATCGATAGCCGCCATGATGCCTAACTGACGATAGTCTTCCATGGACAAATCGCGGTCTTTAACACCTGGATTTTTCCATGAGATCATGAATACCGTATAACCCTGGTTGACCAGGTAGCGCACCAGGCTGTTTTCAGGCGATAGATCGAGGATGTAGTATTTCATGATCCATGCCGGCACAAAGAGGACAGGGCGGGCATGCACCGCAGATGTCGTCGGCGTGTACTGGATCAATTCAATGAGGCGGTTCCGGTAAATCACTTTGCCCGGGGTTATTCCCAGCGACTTGCCGACGCAAAGGTCGTCCGCAAAGCTATGCGGAATGCCCGTCATCAAAGCTTCAATATCTTTCCATTCCTTGACCGCGCCACGGACCACGTTCGCTCCGTTGCTGCGGACGGTCTCCTGAATCGCGTCCGGATTGGTAGGTAGATAATTGGATGGCGACAGTGTGTCAAGCAATTGGCGTGCAACGAAGGTCACGACCTGCTCGTGGTGACGAGACACACCGACCACACCGGTTGTTGCACGATGCCACCACTGCTGCGTCAGCAAAAACCCTTGTGAAAACACGTCAAACGGCCATTGATTCCATCCTTCGCCCGCGAAGCGCTTATCCTGTGGCAGCGGTTCAACGCGCTGCCGGTGCACATCCTCTAAATGGAGGAAAGAGTGTGCATGGAGCGACTGCCACTGCCAATATTTCCTCCATGCTTCAAGTAGTAACTGATGCTGCTTGGAAGGGGAAAGCTGTAAATGAATAATCCAATCGCAGTACGCCAACCATAGCGAAGCCGGCGAAATATTTGCCGTCAAACGTCCCAGATAGGCGTTGAATGCACGATCCAGACTGTCTGCAGTCCCGTGGTACCAGGGGTCGTCGTGCGGAATGGTCCCAAGCCAGGCGCTACCAAGACGTTCCGTCTTGCCGGGTTCAGGTGCTGATGTGTCCATAGGTTTTCTCCCGGCGTACACAAGGTACAGGGGATTACAGGGGAATATTTGCGTTCCTGTGCCGACATCATGATGCAACTACAGCGACTCGAATCACAATGTTTAGTCGTTCTACGAGCAGTATCTCTCTCTTGCTGCTTAAGAACGTTAACGTACGTGCGCAAAAGGGAATTTGATTGATCCGCGTCAAATTGATCGGAATGAGTAAACAAGGGCCGAAGCCTTCGGCTCATTCCGGCAGGTGGGTGAGACGCGACCTCGTGCTACAGGGAACGCAATACCAATCCCAACCCATAACGCAACATGAGATCGCCTCATATTGCGCACGGATACGGCGCATTCGGGGTCAGCAGCAGGGCTGTTGGCTCCTCCTGCGCCTTGCAAAGCAAAAACCATCGACATTACTGGTTATGCTACGGGTTGGAACTGATATGAGTTCTCAGTCGGCCAATTCAGGCCTACAACACAGAAAAATCTTCTGGCTGTCACTCCACAAAGTCGTTGGCTGGATTGATCGGTTGTCCTTCCATGCGTGATGCGAGCTGACGTTGCTGCGACCGTACAAGTCGTCCCATCATCTTAAGATCCCGGTCTTCGAGCCTTAGGGCAGCATCGACCCAGACTTCGGTGATGTTCATGAGCTCATCATAGGTAACAGGATTGGTATGCCGACGACATTCATACATTGCGCGCATGCCGTTCTTCTTGCGGTTGTTGGTATGAATGAAGTCGTACACTGCGTTTTCGCCTTGACCGTCGGGTACCAGCACGTCCACCAAGCCAAGCTGGTGTAGTTCCGATGCGCTGTAAATTTTTCCACTCAAGATCATTTCTTCGGCCATTTTTGCACCGAGGCGACGCGCAAGCAGGCTGTACGCACCCATGCCCGGGAAAAGGTTGAACAGGATTTCCGGAAAACCCATCCGACTGCTTTCTTCGGCAATGATCACGTTGCTGCTTAACGCCGATTCAAACCCGCCGCCGAGTGCATCGCCCTGTATAAGTGAAATCGTCACCGCGTTCGTATCGTAACTGGTCAGGCGACCATGCAGGCAGTCGATACACATCTTGGCATAGTGCAGCAGTGCCTGGCGATCCCGGGACTTGATCAGTAAGACGAATAACGCAAGGTCACCGCCATAGTTGAAGATATGTTCCGTTTTCGACGCGCCGACGAAGTACTCAATCGGCTCAAGAGAGCCTTCGCACATGGCCTTGCCGCCATTGGCCTTAAACGATTTATGATTATCGATCAAATCATTCAACAGACCCAGATTGAAGCAAGGAGTGCCGGTGGGGTTCAGGTAGGTCCACACAGCCTTCGTTTCACGATCGTATTCGACGACGACCTGTTTGTAAGGTTTGCCGATAGTGTGGCGATGAGGTTGGAGGAATTTGACATCAGTTAAAGCATTCATTATTTAGTCCTTTTTAAGAGTTAGTGCTGCGGGACTAATGTAAATGAAGTTTGCCTTAAATGAATGCAGTTGTTTAAATTACCATCGTGCTGCCGGCCGGTTGATGGCCGCGCGCCGGCAGCAAAGAGAAAAACCTGACCGTCTTATTGCGAAAGAAACTGGCTGAACAGGTAGAAGTTCATATGAATCGCGTTGATGACCATCTTTTGGACGGACTCGTCCTCGATGGTTTGCAACAATTCGCGAAGCCGGGCCATATGGTCAAGATCCATTGAGGCGTGCGACTCAAGGAACGAAAAGCCATCCGGAAGGGGTTTGTTCAGACCATTGGCTATCGACGATGCAACCTGTCCGCCATATACCGACGAGATAATTTCGAGCACGTACAACATACCAAGTACGCAGCAAGGATGGACCCGTTCCGACACGTGGTAGTTATAAGCGATCATCGCTTGCACGCTGGGAGATGGCATTGCATTTTTTGCAATTTCGGCAGGCACATTGAAATGCGCAAGGTCGTTGAGGACCATATTCTCATGACCTTTTTCTTCGTCGATATTATGGTACAGGTGATTGCGCACATCGATAAACCCGTCTGGGCAGCGGCTCGCTGCTGTGGCCATGATGGGGCAAAAGTGCCAGACAATATGGTAAAGATCCATCAGGAAGGCCTTGTAGGCGTCTTCGGTCATGCGGCCGTTCAGCATGTCCTGTACTTTAGGCAGCGCTTCCATTTCACGGCGGCTGGTGTCGGTTGCTTCTATCAGTTCAATGAAAAATGACATGGTGTTCCTGGTTGTTTCTTGTTGATGATAAGGGTGGTTTGATCAGAGACGCTGATCAATGAAGACGCGTCGATGAAGGTGTGGCATGCCGTGACCTGCGATAGGGAACGAGCAAATGATCAGTTCGTAAGAGGGCGCTGCGCAGTTCGGATACGACCGGCCCGGCGTTCTGGACAAGGTCGGATATTGCAAGTTTATCTATGCGTTCGCAGACGGCGCACAGGCCGATTGCGCCCACACCCAATGCGGTGCCCTTCAGGGCATGTGCAATACGTTTTGCTTCGGCAGGGCGCTGCAGTGCTAGTGCGTTTTCAATTCTCGAAATAATTACTGCCACTTCGGTTGAAAAATCGTCAATCAGGCCGTCGACAAAATCACGGGTATGGCTTATCCGGTCAAGCTGATCCAGGGTGGAAAAATCGACAAAGTTACTCACCGATGTATCCGGTTCGGGGGCAGGCTCAGGCACTGAGGCCGGAATTGCAGTGACAAGTTCACCGATGGTCTTGAGCAAGACATCAGATTGGATCGGTTTGGAAAGAAATGCATCAAAACCGGCACCCAGGCATTCTTGCTGAAGCTCGTTGCTGACGTCGGCAGACAGCATGATGAAGGGTAAGCGAGTGCCGGCGGGGCGCGTGTATTGATAGGCGCGGAAGACATCGATGCCGTTCATGTCCGGCATATTCATGTCCAGGATGACCAGATCGAATGTGCGGTGCTCAAGTATTTCGAGCACTTCATCTCCGTTCTCAACCGTCTCGGCGTGATGTCCCGCGCGTTCCAGTATCTGAGCCACCACGCGCCGGTTGGTTTCGTTGTCATCGGCAATCAGGACTGTGTAATGCTTGAATGAATCAGGTGTGCGTAAACTGACCGGTGAAGCCGATATCAACGTTGTCGATGGCTCAGCAAGGAAAGTAGGGGCATGTGTAGGGGTATGTGTATCGGCATGGCGCCCAAAGCGCAAGTCAAACCAGAAAGTGCTTCCCATGCCCTCGACGCTGCGGAAGCCGATGCGGCCACCCATCAACTCGACCAGCTGTTTCGCAATCGTGGTGCCAAGTCCGGTCCCACCATACTTGCGCGTCGTTGACGGGTCGGCTTGTGTAAAGCTTTCAAAAATATGGGCCTTTGCCTTGGGATTGATGCCGATACCGGTATCTTCGACCTCGAACAAAATCTGCGCTTGCATATCCTGCACTGCGAGTGCGGCAATGCGAAGGGTCACGGAACCCTGGCTTGTAAACTTGATTGCATTTGACAGGAAATTTGTCAGAACCTGCCGCAGGAGAGTGGGATCACCGACCAGTTGCAATGGTACGTCTCTCTGTATTTCTATCCGCAGGTCGAGCCCCTTTTCTTCTGCCTGGTGCCTGAACAACCTGCGCGTATCTTCGATCACCGTGACCAGATCGAATGCGGTGGCCTCGACAGTCAGCTTGCCCGCTTCAATCTTTGAAAAATCCAGCACGTCATCAACCAACGCCAACAAGAGCTTGGACGCACTGTCCAGGCTACGCACCATTTCTTTCTGGTCTCGGTTCAGTTCAGTGCTTCGCAATAGATCCGACATGCCGATAATGGCATTCAGCGGAGTGCGCATTTCATGGCTGACCGACGACACGAAACGACGTTTAGCCAGGTTTGCTGCTTCTGCCGTTGCGAGTGCCTGCGTCAGTCGCCGAACCAGCGTAGCGAGGTAAAGCGAAATCACGACCATGCCAACGGCCAGTCCGAAGCCGATTGCCTGCTTGTCATCCCAATAAGACTGCGTTGCCACGACTGTTGTAAACCCCGCAAACGCGAGCGTCAGTGTGTAATACAGATAAGCGGTGCCAAACCGAAATCCGTGCCCGATGATGAACCACAGATAAAGACAGAATAGCGGCGCGGCAAGATCCGGTGTCGCGTAGATAAAGTAAGTCGTATTGGCGACATCGGTCGTGATCGCGGCGATCCGTCGGAAGGTGCTGTAGGGCTTGCCGATACGGATGGCGACGATAAGGCTGATACACACAACCAGCCAGAGCGCCATGACGAGGTCGTTGACCAGCCACCATGCTTCCTGCCGCTGAGGCGAACCCCAAGTGCCGAAGGTGTAATAACTGATCAGGAGGAGACCGATTGCCAGCCTGATTACAGCTTGCTCCAGTTCGGGTCGTTTGATCGCCCTTTCCGAAAGATCAGTTCTGGACCCGCGTCCCGAATCCCGAAATCCCGTAGTCATCCGACGCGACTAACCAGGCCGCCGGGCCGATGCGAGGAACTTCATCAGGTCCATCTGATTCATCGGCTTGGCAAGGAAGTAGCCCTGACCGGTCTCGCAACCGAGCTTGCGGATGAAGTCAAGCTCGGCACGGGTTTCCACGCCTTCCGCGACAGTATGCAAATCCAGTTTTTTCGCCAGGTCGACAATCGACTCGGCGATGAGCGTCGTTTTTCGGTTTTCGGTTGCGCCCGAGACGAAGTTGCGATCGATCTTGATTTCGGTAAAAGGCATTTCGCTCAATTGAAGCAGCGATGAATATCCTGTCCCGAAGTCATCGACTGAAATGGCGAAGCCTTGCATGCGCAATCTTGTCAGCGACTCCATCAGCCCTGACACATTCTGTGACACTGCGGTCTCGGTGACTTCGATTGTGATCCTGCCGGGCGCAATGCCGTAGCGCCGTACGAGGCTGCCGATCTGGTTCGGCATATCAGTATTTTGCAGTGTTAACGGCGAAAGATTGATTGCCATGCCGATATCGCAACCAATCTGCGACCACTCCCTGGCGCACTTTAAGGCGTGTGAAAACAGGCTGTCGCTCAATGCATCGATCAAGCCTGCTTCTTCCATCGCCGGCACAAAGGCTGCAGGTGACAGAATGCCAAAAACCGGATGTGCCCATCTTGCCAACATTTCGACACCACTGGGCATGCCGGTTTCAAGGCAGAATTTCGGTTGAAAGTAGGGAATAAACTGGTCCTTGGTCAATCCTTCACGGATCTCTGAGGTGGTATGCACCACCTTAACGGCACTCGCAGAACCCGTCGCCTCCTGCGCCTCGGCCTTTTTGCAATCGACCAGCATGCCCTTTAGAGAATCAATGTTTACCGGCTTGGGAAGCACGCCAAGCAACCTGGTGTTATAGCTGCGCAATACCGCCTCGGCAGAAGCCAGCAAACTGGTGTCGATTGCAGAAGTAACAATAAAGGACTTGACGCTATAGTTGGCTGCGCGGCGGATGAATTCGATGCCGTCCATGCCCTCCATGCGGAGATCGCAGATCGCAACGTCAAATTCACCTTGCGTTCGTTTCAGCGCATCCAATGCTGCGGAGCCGTCACCTGCGCTTTCGACAGCGGTAATGCCGAGATGATGAAGGACACCAACCAGCAGGTTGCGCTGGAAGGATTGGTCTTCAAGGACCAGGACTTTCAATCCTGATATGGTATTGGCGACTGCGTCAGGTTGTGATGTCATGCCGATTGTGAATTGGTTAGTCAGTAGACAGGATCTGCTTGCATTGCTGGAATCGCTGACGACACACCACTAAATTGCTTTACATCAATATTACTGCATTCTACGGCACAACGTCGCCGTCAAAAGCTTGATAAGACGTATTTTTTAATTGACACCCCAAGACATCATGCCATATGACGAGCTTCCTAAAACAAAAAGCGTTGCCGGAGTTGCAAAAGTGCGACCGTTGATACTTCAGGATAAACGGTCCGTTTTAAAGGCTATTAAGAATACGCCGTACTGTTGCATGTTCGATTATTAGTGCCGGATCGTTTTGAAGAACGTCCAGATAGCGCCTGGTGAACTCCAGGGGGTTATCGTCGTCCGACGATATCAGTCGGCGCGCCTGGGCGTAGATTGCCACAACACTCGGTTCATCGATAGTTTCAGCGTCGCTCAGTGCATCGACATCAACCATGAATTCGCTAAGCCCATGCAGCCATTCGAACTGCGGATGGCGGGTCAAAAGCTGTAACAGTTGACTGGCGTCGACTTGCCCCCATTCACGCTCATAGTCTTTCTGTACAACTTTCACCAACGCCTGGTGCAGGCTCCTCAGTGCTTGCGTTAAGTCGACTAATGCCTTCTTCGTGTCCATGCTACCCTTTCTGTGAAGTGGATCGAGACCCACGAGACATCCTTTTCAAATGGCGGTGAACGAAACACATCAATGCGGCCCTCGGAATTGCTGAGGAATCCGCGCAGTTTCTACTATGATGATATGCAATTTCAGCCAATCGCGTCGGTGCCGGGATACCCTGTGTTCATCGCCGCACGGACCAGTTCCTCCGCGACATGACGAAAGCGGTTCTTAGAGTTTGTAAGAGGACAGCGCGGGCATTATCCGTTGGGGCTTACGTGTCGTACCGTTGGGAGCCGCCGGAGAAATGCCTTGCTTGCTCATTCGGCGCGGCACAACCAGCACATCGGCGCTGGTACAGTTTGCGATACGTGATGCTGCACTTCCAAACAGAATGTCTTTCAGACCTCGCTGCTCTTGAGGGGCGATCAGTATCAGGTCCGCGTCCATCCTGGCGGCGTAATTAGCGATCACGGAAAACGTAGGGCCAAAATGTGCAACGTGAGATACCAGATTGTCAAACGGCTGAAGTTGATCGGTGAAGTGCACTAATTTCGCAATTATCTGCTCATGTGAATTCAGACGTTGCGAACAAATATCCCCCGATGCACGACTAGCCTCATGCAGTGAGTCCTCAGGCCCATGAAAGGCGTGCAGAAAGACAATTTGGGCGTAAGGAAAACAGGCGACAGCGAACTCGGCTGCAATTCTCGCTCTCTCGGTAAAGTCAACCGGAACAAGGATCTTTCGATGGCAAGCCCGGCTGTCTGCCCTACAGAGAAGTATGGGGTGCGTCGCAGTCCACAGTACCCGGTCGTTGTACCGCTCAAGCAGAAACTTGCCTACAGCATTGGTACTGCCCGTCCGTCGAACCATGAATTCTGACACCGAAGTTCTGTACTGTGCGGGAAACTTGAATGGAATCTTGCCATCCGTTGTTAGTGAAAAATGTTTTGCAGTTGGCGGGGACTCGATAGTGCCCACAATGCTTTCCCTGGGCAGACGTTTTCGGGGCTGCTTCATTTTCCACCTCGCAGAAAACAACAGACGTTCGTCAGCACACGCAGCTTGTCCGGCAACCCGGACTTACGTGGTAATTTATTTAGCGAATGCTGCCCCGACATCCGCCGCGTTATCGCGCCGCGCGTATCGCTGTGCCAGCACCGCGCAGACCATCAATTGGATCTGATGAAAAATCATCAGCGGCAACAGGAGCGGACCGATCGAAGCACCCGCGAACAGCATGTGCGCCATCGGAACACCGGTAGCCATACTCTTTTTCGATCCACAGAAAACGGCCGTGATCTCGTCTTCCTTGCTGAACCCTAATGAGCGTGAGATGGTCGTCGTCACAAAAAGCAGTAGGGCAAGCAAAAAGCAGCATACCAACGTTAATGAGATCAACGCCAAAGGAGGCACGGCTTGCCACAGGCCACCGATCACGGATGCACTGAAAGCGGTATAGACCACAAGCAGGATTGAGCTCTGGTCCACGCGAGCCAGCGTTGAGCGATGCCGTTCGATCCACTGCCCGATCCATGGGCGTAGAAGATGACCAGCTAGAAAAGGCAACAGCAACTGAACCGCGATATGAACGATGGCGTCCACGGTAGAACGCCCCGTGTCGTTTGCGTGCAGGAGGATGCTCAGCAAAAGCGGCGTAACGACAATCCCGATCAGACTGGATGCGGAGGCACTACATACGGCTGCCGGAACATTGCCGCGGGCAAGCGAGGTAAATGCGATTGCTGACTGGACGGTTCCCGGCAATACGCACAGATACAGGACCCCCATGTACAGGTCTGCGCCAAGCAAGGGTTCCAGAACAGGCTTGAGCGCCCAGCCAATAGCGGGGAAAAGCACAAATGTAAATCCAAAAACCAGCACGTGCAGCCGCCAATGCATCGCACCGGCAATAATCGCCTGCCGTGACAGTTTGGCTCCGTGCATGAAAAAGAGAAGAGCAACGGCAAAGCTTGTTACCGCCTCGAAGATCACCGCACCTTCACCGTAAACCGGGAAGAAACTGGCGACAGCGATCACCACGATAAGTAACACGGTGAAGTTGTCAAATAAGGAACGCAGACGTGACATGAGAACCATAAAATCAAATATAAAACCCGCTTGCAGGGCGACTGCCGATACATTACCGTGTTGTTTTGCGAACGTTTATCGCTAAACTGATATGAAACATCGTCAATCGGACACGTCTGCTGTTTCCCAAGCTGAGCTCGACGCCCTGACCGCGTTGCCTAGACCAGTCTATGGGAGCGTTCAGGGCCTTCCAAACGTTGCTATCGGACATCGGCATATTCATAAGTGGGTGCAACTGTCGTATGCAATTCGTGGTGTCATTGAAGTATCCACCGCAACAGGGCGGTTCGTCGCGCCGCCACATCGCGCAATCTGGATACCCGCGTGCGTATCGCACTCCGTACGCAGTGCGCCCGACACAGAAATCAGAAGCCTTTACATCGATCCGGATGCAGTTGCCTATCATCCTGCGTGTCGGGTGCTCGTGGTAACACCGTTAATGCGGGAACTGATCCGCACCTTTAGTGAGTTTCGCGTTGAATACGACGAAGAGGGCAGCGAAGGACGTCTCGCCCGTGTCCTGCTTGATCAGCTAGCTGCGGCACCGGAGGCTGATCTCGCTCTACCATGGCCGAATGACCGGCGCCTCCGAAAGTTGTGTGAGGAACTGCAGGCAAAGCCGGATAGTCGCAAAAATCTGTCCGACTACAGCCAGCAAATGCAGCTGTCGGAACGCTCGCTCAGCCGCTTATTTGTCCAGGAAACAGGCTTGAGTTTCCGGCGCTGGCGGCAGCGATCAAGGCTGCTTAGTTCCTTACCGTTGCTTGAACGTGGCGACCGCGTGACCGACGTGGCTTTAGCCTGCGGATATGAAAGCATGTCTGCTTTCGTTGCCGCGTTTCGCGAGCAGATGGGGATGACGCCAGGTGAACTGGTTGCGGGAAAAACCTGACACAACACGCTTGGAGCTTTCAGATCAGCGGCTCGGTTTATGCTCGGTCGAAAATTCTTTCGATGCGTGGGGGCTCGATTAAATGGACTTTAAACGAATAGCTATTACGTCCATGCTGGCTGGACTTCGTACAACGACATAGCCATTTTGGAATATTGTCATCATGATCAGATTTCCGATTTTGCCTTCTGCATGCTATACTCCCGCGCTTTGCGGCTGTAGCTCAGCTGGATAGAGTACTTGGCTACGAACCAAGGGGTCGTGGGTTCGATTCCTGCCAGCCGCACCAGTATTTGTCATGAAAGGGATTGTGGTTATCTCCTCAATCCCTTTCTATTGGTTCCATGCGATTTTGTTTTGAGTGCATGGACATGACAATCTGTGGAATGCCCAGATGGTGGAATTGGTAGACACGCAGCGTTGAGGTCGCTGTGCCGAAAGGTGTGGAGGTTCGAGTCCTCTTTTGGGCACCAACGAGTTTTAAGATTTATCCCTCGTTTTACCGCACAGTCAGTAAATTCAACTTAAGGCTGTCCGGCTTTTCTATTCCCCTAAGTTCGCACGACACCGCGTAAAACCGCGCGTTCCTGTTTCCCATTACGCCAAATCGCCACTTTTGCAACTTTGCAAAACTTTGCTTGGTTGTAATCACTTCATTTCTTAAAAAACCAAACGGCGCGTGCTGAGTTGCTTGCCGAGAGTCCACGCGAGTCGGCCATCTGATCTGCACCGCGATGTCTGGTTGATGGACCAAGAACCAACAATGCAATAAGAATCCTATTCAACGCGGCGTGCGGGTATCAGTGATCTAGAGCGCTTTCACCCTGACCGGGCCAGACGAGGCTGAGGTGATTTGGCTGCGGAACAAGGCGCGCCGACGCGACATGGCGAGCCATGGCAAGGAGGCGCAACGCCGTGCCGCGGACAAAGCATCCGGCATCGTCGGTACGGTCAGGGTGAAAGCGCTCTAGTGTCCCGGAAAATACGTCCGGGACGACAATACGGTCAGGAAGAAGTGGCTTTAAAACCAGAAAGCCGGCAGCTGCGGCCCTTGTGCGACGAGCAGATCGTAGACGCTGGCCGACGCTAGCGTATCCTGGACATAAGCATCAAAATTTTGCGTTTCCTGATAGGTAATGGAACGATTGATGTAGGCGTCTATCTCCAGCACTTGTACATACTCCGCCATGTCGCTCGCAGTCAGTTTCCAGTTATGGTTATTGTCACCGTATAACTGCACCGTGATGTATCCCGGTGTCGTCGGTGACACATCCGGATGAAGGTCCATCGAAAACAGATCTGCGAATCCCGTATGCGTTGTGCCCGGCTGTATTTCCAAACCGTCGAAACCTTCCATGATGTACGACTTTTTGTCGATCTGCCAGTGGATCGCGGCATCGATGAACTCAATTGCGAAAGCTTTAGCAACGGCGCCAACCACATTCGCCAGCTCGGTATTCGTAGCCGCATTGACAGCCGGCACGGAGTGAATACTGTCCGTCACTTGGGCGAGAAGGGATTTGAGCGTGTCAGGCGCAAGCTCCTTTTGCTGCAAAATCTGTACTTCCGCAGCAAAGCTGGCAGTAGAAACACGATTGACGATAAAGGCTTTTCCAGGCGTGCCTTCAGGCGAATTCATCCCGGCATTGATCATATCGAGAACCAGTTGGCCACGCTGTCCGCTTTTATCTAAACCATCAGTCCAGTATGCCAAGCCATTCGCATCAGGGGCTTTATTGAAGACATTTTGATAAATCTTGGTCACAAAATCGGCGTTGGACAGGCCAGCTGGATATACCTGCTCGACGATCGGTAACTTGAAAATGATGTCAGCCACCTCCGCCATGCTCGTTCCTCCGGCAAGCAATGACGACCAGTATTCGAAACCGCCTTTTTCGGGCGCCCGAAGAAATCCGGCGACGTAGAGTTTGACTAATTCATTCTGCTGGCTGGTAAGCGCCATTGTTACTCCTGTTCTGTGGTGAAGTGATTTGACAGGCATTTACAAATCCCTGGGATGTCGTTGACGAATTGCAAAGTCGGTATATTATAAAACTGAGTGTTTCTATAAGACAACAACCAAAAATCACCTTTTTAAATACAGCCTTTAATCACCAATTTTGCTTAGTCGGACATGCTGGTCTTCGAAGTTTTTACTGAAGTCTTTTTGTCTTCACTTCCCGCTATTTGTCTGCCCATGTGAGTACTGCAGTGGCTTTCCACAATGGACGTGTGCGACCGTCGGACTTTGCTGGAAAGCGAATTGCCTTGGGAAAGCCCTTCAGGCAGACATCACCCACGCGTATATGGTTATCGCTGTGCTTTAGCTCTTGGGCGGTTCAACGCGAGACAGAGCTGCCGCAGCAAAAAGATACCGGGATCACCAACGGTAAAACCATCCGAGATGCCCTTGATAAGTACGAAAAGGAAGTCTTCAGAACGAGAAAGGCGCGCCGTTAGGGAGCGCTTAGGATGGGCCTCCTTGCGAAGACAGAAATCGGCGATCACAAAGCGCAGTTCGGAGCCATCAAGCTAAGCGAATTGACTGCTATGCATATCGCAATGCTGAGAGTCGCAAGGCTTGTGATGACAGTCCGCCAGTAGAATAACCGGCAGCCGTTCGATGCATACATTGGTCACATTCAGATCGATGCGGGTTAGGACAGACGGCATGTGAATGCTTGGCCTCCAAGTGATCTGGTCCGCCGCCGGGATATTTTCGTAGTGGCTGGTAAACAGGCCAAGTAATCAGTCCAGCCCAGCCATCGTAGAAGCGGCCACCACGCGAACTACAGTGCCTGACCTCCCGCGCGTCGGCTGGCATTTTGCAAATCAGCGTGACTGCCTCTTCGTTGGGCCCAAGATGACCCACACCATTGGCGCGCTAAAATGGATGAACGTTCTTCATGCTAGGATTTCTCTTCTTTTTGGAGGTACAGATGATCATTAGTGACCAATTCAGGGCCTTGATGGAAGAATTCAGGAAGGCAACAGAAGAGGAACTTGAAGCTATCAATGCGGTAATTCCTGCTGCGGAACTTGGTATGGCCCAAGCCATGGAAGTTACTAAGCATATGGAAGAAGTGCATGACCGCAAAATGCACTTGTACACGCAGCTTCAGTCCTTGAATCCCAGCGTGTAAATACTTCACATGCTACTGGTTCTTCCGGAAGGGTCGCACAGTGCGTCGACTGGGCCGGCATGCCATCGGCATAGCATCACATGTTCCCGTCGAGGTAACCCGGCCAGATCGGTTTGCTGGCTTTCTTGTCGAACAGCATAACAGTGTTGTCACTGTCGGGAACACGTTCAGAAACGTGCCTCCGAATAGTCATGCTAGGATTCTTTCCATACAACCAAGGAGGCCGGAATGACACGTCAGATTGTTTCGATCGAGCAAATCAACGCCTTGATTGCTGCTGAGATGGAGAAGCATGAGGAATGTCGGGACGTAAAAATTGCGTCGGCATATGTGCATGAGCCTGACGCAGATGGCTGTAATTGGGACCTCAATTCATGGTCGGACGATCGCGACGACTTACGCGTATGCCGAGATTGCATCTTTGACGCAGTGCGGGGTCTTCGGGCTAAATATAACGCGCCCGATCCAGTGCAAGCCCCGCCTGATTTTGCTTGATGTAACCATCAATCTTCACCAAACCTAGCCGGTTCTTAGGCGGGACGGTATGCGTGGGATCGCGCATTCGATGCCATTGGCCCCCTTGCCGAAAGACTTTAGCAGGAATGCTAGACCACGCGAATGAATGCTATCAAGTCGTAGCAAGTATCGGGCAGGTTCTTAATTGAACCGCTGTGAATCGCTTGACCAAAAAGTTTGAAAGATTGGCTGAGCAGCATGGAGCTGAATATAATGGCTGGGTAAATGGGATTGTCGAATAGAGGGTTAACCCACCAGTGGGCACTAACACGTCTTCGGCGCGTGGATCAATTTAATAGTTTGGATTCTTCATGGGCGCGTGGGGGACAGCTCTATATTCGGACGATACAAGCTGCGACGTCAGGGACGATTACGTCAACTATTTAAGGCAAGGTCTCAGTAACTCCGAAGCCGTATCAATGGTTCTGAACCGAATCGGTGACTTGCTGAAAAATCGTGAAATTGAATGCCTGGTTTACTTTGCGCTATCAGATATGGCATGGAAGTACGGTCGGCTCGATCAGAATATCCGACAACATGCCTTGAATTTGATTGAGGAAGGTGGAGATATCTTTGTATGGGAAAGAGATGCACCTGTTGAAGTGCCAGGACGAAAGCGTGCGTTAGCGGCCCTTAAGAAAAGATTGATGTCGGAACAGCCACCTCGCAAAGAGCTTAAAGTCGTAAAGCAGGCTCCGAAGAAGGTTAGAACGACTGCCGAAGTTGGTACGGTCTTTTTACTTCCTTTGTCGAGCAAGCTGCACGCCGCCTTGGTTCTGATAGGTTATCAAGAATTGGAAAAGAGTATTGAACCGAACTTTGTAGCATTAGACTGGCACGGTTACGGCCTGCCTGAAGAAAAGCTGCTTAATGATGTCGCAAGCAATGTAATCTTATTTAAGTCCGGGCTAGGTCCAAAAATGCAGGTTGGAGTCTTGCCTGCGGATGGGCGGAAAAATCCGATTGACAGCTTGATCATGACATCGACTCAAGTAAGTCGGGCCTTCTCTTTCATTCCATTCGATACCGTCTATCTATCTCTTGGACAAATCGTTAAGGAAATCAATACACGTTTTGCGATATTAGACGATCTTAACTCTGTAATGTAGTCGGGAGCTACACGCCGTTTATTTTCTTCTTTATACATTCAGTCGGTGGTGAGAGCACGATGCCATTTATAGAAGGAATAGGTACGATTGCATGCAGATGCGTGCTTGAAAACGGAGAGCCCGTTTTATTTGTTTCTCACGCTGGTAATGATTGGCAAATGTGTTGCCGGGCCGAGAATCATGACTTCAATGACTCTGCTGCCATGAAGCGTGATTTGGTTTTGGTGCATATAAAACATCTGGTTTCGCGTGACCCTACATTGGATGAGCTATCTGACCTTCCTGTAGATATGGGTGCGGCACGTACGTCCATTAGCACACCATGGATCACTTTCGAAGATGCTGATGACTAGTATGAACAACATACCGATGAAATAATGCGCCTTCGGCGCCTATTCCGCGTCTGGTATAAATTGCAGCAGGGCTTCGCGATAGGATGCCGTATCTTCAAACGACGCAGCGTAATTTTCATCCGCGAGGAGTTTTCTAAGGTTATAGAGAGCCGTCTCAGGATCTTCTAAGGCATGCCTTGCGTTCGTCCGTTCATACGGTTTTGCGGAAATGAGTGCGTTCACTGCGGCTCTGGCCTCCGCATTCTGGTGTTGCAAGACGGCCAACTGCTCCAGTAGCGCAGCTTGCTGGCCAAGTACTTCTTGATATCTGGCGGCCAAGGTTTTTTCGGCCTCCTGGCGTTGCTTAATCTCGGCTTGAAGCGTTTCAATGTAATCGGCAGCGTAAGCGCAGCCGTTTTTTCTCAGGCCCGAAAGTAGAGAATCGATCTTAGTCATCAGCGCATTTTACAACGTCAATATTTACTTCATTTGCCAGCAATCTCAATAGAGCTTTTACCCAGTGAGACAGTCGAGCCGCCATTGCCTCCGTAATGGATTCACCCCTGCTTACCAGTATCATCGGTATTAGAGAGAAGGCGTACTCTTTAAAAGAACCTGGAGGTAGGTACTTCAACGCACCGTGTGGATGCCAGGTTATTGGCAGAATTAACGCAACTCGCTCTATAAAAAGTAAAGCAGATAAAGCACTGAACTTTTGCGTTGTGGAAACGCTCTTATTGCCGTTTCTAATGCTTAAGCCAATGCTTTCTCTAAATCCAGTCTCGCCTCGTCTCTTGACCCTTGTTTTTACGCTCATACTTACAGCGTGTGGGGGAGGGGAGGAAATATCAGATGAGTCAAGGCTCGCCAAATCCATACGAAACGATACGCGACTTCCTATTGTGCGCGCTAAGGCCCGACAGCTTGTAGCCAAGGAGCTTACTGCCGGCAGCGGTTATCCGGCCGTGTTTATCCGGGATCTCAATACATTTGTTGAACTTGCAATCGAAGGGCAGGGGGCACAAAAAGTGCGATCCCAGCTCAAACAGTTCCTGGAGCATCAGGGAGACGATGGAAACGTTGTCGACGGAATCACCGTGCATGACGGTTCAACCTTCAAGGCTACGGTTGAAAGTGACCAGGAAAGCTCTCTTGTCCAGGCGGTCGGAAAGTACGTCGCAATGACCGGTGACAAGGCGTTTCTGGTAGAAGACGTTCGCGGTGTTTCCGTGATTGAGCGCCTCGAACACGCACTCATGTTTCTGTACAAGCAGCGCTTCGCGGCCGGTTACGGTTTGGTCTTCGGCGGCACGCGCGCGGATTGGGGCGATGTACAACCAGAAGATACTCCGGGCGTTTACCTGAATGCGGCCAGCCACCCAAGCTTAAGTATCTATGACAATGCAATGCTGACTCTGGCGCTGGTCGATCTGCAAACTTTATTAAGTAAGGCAGGGCGCGACACCAGCGTCTGGGCTGTCAGGGAGCGTGAATTACGCGCCGCGGTGAGGAGGCACCTGTGGAACGGCAAGCAGTTTGTGCCGCACATCTATCTTGATCGAGGATCGCCGTTTCCATCGAATTTTGACGAGTCCCGAATTTATTTCCAAGGGGGCACGGCAGTAGCGATTCAGGCCGGCTTGCTTGAGCCGGCCGAAGTGACACAGGCATTTACCCGGATGATCAAAAACAAGAACGACTCAGGCTCGGGGACCGTTGGCGTCTCTCTCTATCCAGCCTATCCCGCAGGATTCTTTCAGAATAAAGACTACATGGGCGCGGAATACGTGTACCAGAACGGTGGCGACTGGCCATGGTTCGGCGGCCGTATTATTCAACAGATGGTCGCACACGAGCAGGTGGCCGCTGCTTACCAGGAGATTGCCCCAATGCTGGACCGTGTGCTGCGAGACGATGCGTTTTTCGAGTGGTATACCCGCGAGGGGATAGCACAGGGTTCAGGCGAGTACAGGGGCTCTGCAGGGCAACTTGCCAAAGCGATCGACATGATTTTGGAATGGGCGGCGCACCGGTAAATTGCTCAGTTACACCCGGCGAAAATCTGCCGACGATCGAGCACTTGGCGTTCTCGGCAAGTCAGTGCAAGTCAGTATTCAGGCAAGGATTGACTGCTGAGGGCAGGTCGCGATCAAAGCGAGGGGAACTATAAAACATTT
This sequence comes from Herbaspirillum sp. GCM10030257, assembly GCF_042666555.1. NCBI lineage: Bacteria > Pseudomonadati > Pseudomonadota > Betaproteobacteria > Burkholderiales > Oxalobacteraceae > Herbaspirillum > Herbaspirillum sp. GCM10030257. The sequence continues at coordinate 53,241 of NZ_JBHTDH010000015.1, read as the reverse complement.
GCATTCATCGACAACACAAAATATAGCCATTACGGCAAAATGCGCTACAACCACCAATTGTCTCGATATAAGCTATGTCTGTAACATCTCAATTGAAATATATCCGCCTGCAGTCGGACGATGACCTGCCAGAATTGAGCGAACCAGGTCCATTTAAAGTCATTCTTGTTATTGACGAAGAAACGTCGCAGCCTTGGCAGTGGGACGTGGCCCGCTGGCTTGTTCGCACCAATTGCCGTTGTGTAATGACGTCGGGCCTGGAATGTGTTTCATGGGAGGAGGCGGTTGAAGATGCGCATCTGGAGGCGTTCGACTTTGAAGAGGTGCCTGAAGATCAGGCCATCGTCACGACTTCGCATGAGGACGAGGAATTAGCCGAAGTTTTCTGGTATTGCCGCCACCGTGCGAGGCATCCGGTACACGAGTTGACGCATACCGTGGTCCTGCATATTTCAAATGAGATAAAAAAGACGGAATTTGAGAAGTTATATGCGAATGCATGAGGTGGTAAGCTGATCGTCTCCGCCTAAGCGCCCCCGCCTAAATTTTGCATACGCGTACCGTTGCAGCAAATGCACTGCATACAGGCTCATTCTGATCCAGGCGGCACCAGAATTTCGCGGCTGCCATTGGTCGCCATCGAAGACAAGATGCCTGCCGCTTCCATCTGTTCCACCAGCCTGGCCGCACGGTTATAGCCGATCCGTAATTGACGTTGAACCGATGATATCGACGCCTTGCGACTGCGAATGACAAAGGCAACCGCCTCGTCATAAAGCGGATCGGATTCGCCATTGGCATCCTGTCCGGGTACCTCTGGAGCTGATTCATCGCCGGCCGCGCCCGCAAGGATCGCTTCCTCGTATTCCGGCTCGCCAAATTGCTTGAGGTATTCGACGACCCGATGCACTTCTTCATCCGATACAAAAGCGCCATGCACGCGTTGCGGATAGCCGCTGCCGGGTGGCAGGAACAGCATGTCGCCATGCCCCAGGAGCGTCTCTGCACCCATCTGGTCCAGCACCGTGCGTGAATCGATTTTCGACGACACCTGGAACGCTACCCGGGTCGGAATGTTTGCCTTGATCAGACCCGTGATCACGTCAACCGATGGCCGCTGCGTGGCCAGAATGAGGTGAATGCCTGCTGCCCGTGCTTTCTGTGCGAGGCGCGCAATCAGTTCTTCGATCTTCTTCCCGGCGACCATCATCAAATCGGCCAGCTCATCGATTACAACCACAATCAAGGGAAGTGTCGACAAGGGTTCCGGCGCATCCGGCGTCAGCGAAAACGGATTGGTGACCTTTTTTTCGGCGGCCTCGCCGTCACGTATCTTCTGGTTGAATCCCGCGAGATTACGAACACCGAGCGCCGACATGAGCCGGTAACGCTTTTCCATTTCAGCGACACACCACGACAGTGCATTGGCCGCAAGCTTCATGTCAGTCACGACCGGCGCAAGCAAATGTGGGATGCCGTCATAAACCGACAATTCGAGCATCTTCGGGTCGATCATGATCATGCGCACATCGGTCGGTGTCGACTTGTACAACAAGGACAGAATCATGGCATTGATCGCAACGGATTTACCGGAGCCGGTGGTGCCGGCAACAAGCATGTGCGGAGCACGGGCGAGGTCGGTGACGACAGGTTTACCTGTAATGTCTTTGCCCATCGCGAGTGCAAGATGCGAAGGCGATCCACGGTACGCATCGGATTCAAGCATTTCGGCAAGACGAATTATCTGGCGTTTGGCGTTAGGCAATTCAAGGCCCATGCAGGTTTTTCCTGGAATGGTCTCTACCACGCGAATGGACGTCAAACCAAGTGCACGGGACAGGTCTTTCATCAGGCCGACGATCTGCGCGCCGCGCACGCCGACGGCAGGCTCGACTTCAAAACGGGTGATGACAGGGCCGGCTCCGGCACCAAGAACAGTTACGGGTACCTTGAACTCCTTAAGCCGCTGTTCGATCAGCTGACCGGTTGCGGCGAGCTCTTCAGCGGGGATTTCCTCCAAGTCACCGGCGGGCGCATCAAGAAGATCGAGCCCCGGCAAATCCACGTCAATTTCGACCGGCGCCTGAAACTCGAACTGTGTTCCTGGCGCCGCGCGTACCGCCGTCACAGGTGCTGGCTGCGCGGCGGTCACTGAAGTTTCCACGATGGGAGCTGAATCCGGCTTTTCCGTTGTCTGACCGAGTACAGCAACGCATTCTTCAGCTTGGACGGTTGGTGCGGAGCGCGATACTGCAACTTCGCTGGGAATCTCAAACACTTCCGACCTGACGGCAATCACTGCTTCAGATAACCGCGTCGGTACGTCGATGTCGGGCACGACCGCTGTTGTAACTGGGATTGCTGCGGTGAGCGAGGAGACGCCAGACTCCTGCACCGCCGAACTGACCGGCATCGGTGTCGTGATTGTGAACTTTGTCAAAGAGGCCGTCGTTGACAACAATCCTGACGTCTCGAGCGGCACACTGGTCGCTGGCTCGGCAACAGCAAGCGTTTTCAGAATGCCGGATTCTTCGGAGATGGGCATCCGAACAAGTTGATGGCTTTCATTCAACGCACCCGGTTTCGCTTGTGCCGGTTCGCGAGGCGACGCAGATGACTTAGTTTCGGTAGCCGGAGCGGATGGCGCACGGATGATCGTCCTTGTTACCTTTCCGATAACAGGCCTTTCGTCGCTATCCCATGAAGAACGCTGCATCGATCTTTGAGCCGCCGCCGATGGACTGACCATGTGCCTGCGAGCGGTGGGTAGACTGGCTACCGGCGCTTCACTCCTTGCCAGCATTGCCGAAGTCGGGCGTATCAGTTCAAATGGCGCCCATTCTTCGCTTGGCCGTGGACTTGCTTTGTTCTCGTTCGAAGCAGCGTTTGATTTCCGCGAGGGGTTGAGGAAATCCTTCGAAGGGGGCGGCGTTACCGGAGTAGGCAGTGTCCACGATTTGGTTTTTCGTGTCCCTGCCTTTTCCAGCGTCACGGCATCGGGTTTTGAACGACGAGGAAGAGCATCTTGCGGGGATACTAGTGGCAACCTCTCGTTGCTCTGCCGGGCTTGCCTCGTTGCGGTATGAATCGCACTGCGCCCTTTGGACATCGCCTGGAGGGTTCGCATACCGAAGAGCCAGGGCATTGCCAATACGACCACGCCGAGTAACAGTAATACGCCCAGCAAGATGCCAAAGGTGCCGGTAATGCTTGTGGCGAGCATATTCCCGAACACAACGCTCCCCCGACCTGCTGCGCTGCTCCGGAGCATAGCCTCCAGCGCACTGCTCGCGCATAACATCAGCAGCGTCCCAAGCCAAAGGCGGATGGAACCATGTCCTTGCAAAGTCGCTTTTTTAAGGGCAAATGTTTTGAAAAGACGCACCAACAGGGGTGCAAGCCACAATGCAGACCAACCAAACCACCCAAAAACAAACATGTGCGTTCTCTGTTTTACTCTAACCAATCAAGCGATTATCGCTGTTTCCGGAGGAGTTGGTTTGCCTGCGGAAACGAGTGTTGTACTGTAGCAGATTGGGTGAGGATAAAAGCAGACGTCGCTGGACTTTTCACATGGCGGTACCGGTTATGCAGGTGCCTTGCTGAATTGAGACAAAGGGATCGCCGGTGGTTTCTCAACTCCCGGATCTTTGTCCCACCCTTTCCCCGAACTTGTCGAAGCGTTTGCTATAAAACAGGTCCAGGCCCGCCACTGTTCCGCCACGTACGACAACCGTCCAGTACCGCGTAAGTTCGTAGGTCAGCTTGAGTACGCTCTCGGCACCGGCAAGACTTTGTTCATAGCCAATGAACAGGCGGTCTGTCAGCTCTTTCCCCAGATTGACGACCTGCCCGCCGCCAAGGCCGAATTCGCTGGCGCCGATAGAAAATTCGTCCAGACCGAAGCCTTTGGCAATACGCGATCCGCCGAACTTGTTCAACAATCCAAGCGCCGCTCCCTTGGCGGCGGATTGCGCTTGTCCCTGCGCTGCGCTGCCGCCGCTGCGGCCAAAAATCAGCCACGAAAGTTTTTCTTCTTCCGCTACATTGGGTTCCGAGACCAACTGAACACGGGGTTGCGAAACTGTTCCGGTTACCTGCACGCCCGCGGCGACGTCCTGATTACGCCGCATGGCAAGGATGTTCAGGTTTGGATTGGTCAGCGGCCCGTCAAAGTTGATCACACCGCGTTCGACCGCAAGTTTGGTACCGAAGGCTTCATAGCTACCCTCGGCGATACGCACGGTGCCGAACGCCTGCGGTGTTTCCGCCGGCTCACCGATTATCCGGACTGATCCCGCAAGCCGCAAGTCGGCACCCGCGCCTTCGAACCGGAAATTCCTGCCGAGCCCTACGGTGACGTCGATGCGGGGTGAATATGGGCTGGATTTCGGAGCCTTGTCCTTGGCCGCATTCTTTTGCGGTGGCTGGTCTCCACGAATAATCACGACATCGTCGTCGAGCTTGGGTGCGGATTTTTCGGGTAAACTAAACAACGCACGATCGACGTCAAATTTTCCGGTGACTTGCAACTGCTCATTAACACGCGCCGCGATCGCCTGTCCGGACACCGTAAGCTGACCGGCAGGGCTCGCAAGCAGTTGTAGCTTGTCGGCCGTGATCGTCGCTTGCAGGTCGCGCGCTTCGTTCGTAAGAGGAATACGGCCGGCAATCGTCAGCGTCCCATCACCACCACGAAACATGACCTGTCTCAGGTCGACGATGTTATTGTCGAGGACAATTCGCGCCGTGCCATCGTTTAGCCTCACACCTTGTTCATACAGCGTCAGTGCGAGCCGATCGCCATTGATGTAGCCTGACAGGCGTGGATCCGACAAGGAGCCATTTACACTTACGTCAAGCGCAACCTGGCCGTTCAGCGCAATGCGTGGACCAGCCAATGCGGCGAGGTTGGACAGGCGTGGAATCGATGCCGTAACACGCCCGTTGACAGGTGCATCGGGGGAAACCGTCCAGCTTCCATCCCGTTGTTGCAGAGAGATCTTTCCCTGGCCTTCCAAGCTGCCAATCTGTTGCGTACCAGCACGTGCATTCAGCACCACCTCCTGCCCCTGTAGATCTGCGCGCAATGATAGCGCGTTCAATCCTAGGGCATTATTGGCGACCGGTCCGGGCAAGCGAATGTCACCGCGACGGCGTTCGACCAGAACGAAACCGTCTGCCCGGTCGGCGAGCGTGACGTTCCAGCTGCCATCAAGGACGAGATTGGTGTCTAGTGGCGGCTTGGTGCCGGTGATCTGTTCTTGCAAGGCAAGGACCCGACCAATATCGAGTGCAGAAAAGGCACCTTCGCTACGTAGTCGACCGTCGCTATAATCGATTCCTTGCACATCGATGTGGGCGTCCGCAAAACTGAGGCGTGCAGTGCCGAGCACGAGGTGTCCTGGGGCGACGTCAAGCTTGACGGGCGCAGCAAGCGAGAACTCGGGCAAGCCCTTGTTTTGCAGGTTTTGTACAACGCCGTCCCATTGGAAGCCCTGTTTCTGCTGCCGCAATGCGCCTTGTGCGGCAAGCGTGAGGTCAAGCCGTGCACCGCGTAGACGGCCATCTGTACCCAGCCGCACAGTGTGTTGTGCATAGCTACCGTTAATCGCAACGTCCACCTTGCCCAGGCGAATATCGCCGCTACGTAGATCACGCGCTGTGAGGTCAAGCACAAGGCCGGCATCAGGAGCGGTTCCGGGAAGGCCATTCATCCTGGCACTACCGCTGAGTAGCGCAAGACGATGCTCGCCAAACGCAAGGTGCTCGGCGCGATATTGGGTGTCGACACGCGGACTGTCCGTTGTCCCGCTGATTTCGCCATCGGCTTGCAGCATACCGGACAGACCATATCCAAGCCGGCCGAGAAAAGGCGCATCGGCATGGAACGTCAAGCGGTCTGACGGCTGGCCAAAACTGCCTTTCAGATTGATCTCATTTCCGGCCACCGAAATTCTTGCGTCGCTGGGTAATACCCGCTTGCCCGCAAACTGCACCAGCCCACCTCCGGTCAGGGGCAATCCTGCGTAGCGGCTTTCGCCTACGGTGAAGCGAATTTTGGCGGCGGGCTCGGGTTTGAGTTTGCCGTCCGCCTCGAACGTCATATTGATGTTGGCGTCAATTTCGGACAAACGACCGCGTGTCTTTTTATCCAGCTGCGCTGGTTGAACGTTGGCAAGGACCACTGCCGGATCGAAATTGCTCAAAGATCCGTTGAAAGAAAATGCCGACGGTTCGGCGCGATCAAGGTTTCCGGTCAGCGCCAGTTTGGCCGGTCCCGAAACGAGTTGTGCCGCATGCAGTGTAATGGCAGCCGGAGTCAGGTGTGCGTCGACACGGGCCGACAGGCGCGGTCCGGTGAGGTCAAGCTGAATTTTCTGATTACCGTTATCGAGCTTGATGTCGAGAGGACCGGCCAGGTCTGTCGTCACGAGTGCGCCATGCAACGCACGTAAATCCAATTTCGACGCGCGGAACGAAAACTCGCCATTTCCGCTGGTTTTCAGTTCACCGCCACCTTCAAGCGTTGCGTTCCCAGGAAGCTTGACCTGCAATGCCGACAACTGCTGTTTTTGCGTATCCAGCGTCACTATGGCGTGCGCCGAATCCAAGGGGAGCCGACCTTCGTCGATCTTTCCTGGCTTGCCATTTCGTATCTCGACAGGGCCAGTCACCGTGAGACCCAATGCGCTTCCTGCACTGCCTGAAGGAGTAGTTTGATTCTGAATCGGACCCTGACCTTTGGGCTGTAGCGAAGCATTGATAGCGAGTTCTGCCTCGGGCCAATCCGGGTTAATCGCACGCGGGTCGAATCCTTTAACGCGTACCTCCGCCCGCCGTAGCGGCACATCGGCGAACGGCGTCGCCTCGATGTCGGCATTACCATCAAGTCCCTTGCCAATGATGGCGAGCTTGACGCCAAGCTCTTGCAAGCTCCCACTCAGTTTCGCATCGGCATCGACCTGCTGGTCACGGTAAACCGTCGCAAGGCTGGCGTTTCCGTCGATAGGAAAGGGCCGGTCGCCAGTCAGCTTTAATGCGGCCTTTATATCCCCAAAGGGCGTTGTCGCTTTTTCCAGGCGAAGTCGATGATGCACTTGGTCCGAGCTGGCATTGAGCTGGATGTCGGCATAGCGGCTATCCTTGCCTTCTTGGTGCAGCAGTACCTGCTGTACGCTTGCGTTGTCAAGCTTCAGATGTATTGGCAATCTGATTTGTGTCGGCAAGGTAGCGGGCTCGGGTGGAAACGGATACAGCGTGACGTCGGCAGTTCCGATACGCAGCGACCGTATATGCAGTGTTTTGGGCGACCATGAGAAACGCCATGCGGCATCGACGCTGTCTATCCCGATCTGTTTTTTCTCGTCGCGGTAGCTGACGTTGCGCAGATGCAGGCCGTCGAGCAGGGTGCCGCCCTGGAATTCTGCAGTAAACTCTCCGGGGATAAATCGTCCGGCATTCTGCAGTAAGGTTTTAGCACCCCATTCAGTGCGAAGTAATGTGAAGGCCACGGCGGCGAGCAGGGCGAGCAGAATACAAAGGGCGGCAACGACCCAGACCAGGACATGGCGTGTGCGGCGCGGTTGCCTGGAGGAAGGGGCTGAAGTAGCTGGATGTTCGGCGTGCATGCTAGTTTTCAGAAAGCGACGCCAAGGGATAAATGCGGCCGTATGCGGCTTTCCTGAATGCCGTACGCAAGATCCACGTTGACGCGGCCAACAGGGCTGCGCCAGCGGGCTCCAACGCCCACGCCATGAAACACCGATTTATCGGCCCACCGATCCGTCGCCACGCCAACGTCATAGAATACGGCGCTACCCCACTGTTCGTTCAGCCAATGGACGTACTCCACGCCACCGGTAGCAAGGTAGCGGGTTGGATAGACGGTGCCGTTTTGCACGTTGCCGATACTCTGGAATCCGTAACCACGCACGGACTCGGTTCCTCCTGCACGGAAGAGCAGGGATGCTGGAATCGCCGCATTGCCCCCTTTTGAAACGACGGCGCCAAGTTCGGCACGCAGGATAACGATGTCACGCTTTCCAACCGGCATAAATTCCCGGCCCCGCGCGTAAAGTCGGAAAAACGTCTGGTCAGTCAGCAGGCCTTTAACCGCCACTCCGGCCTGCCAGGACACGATGCGCCCCTTACGCGGATTCAATGGATCGTCGACGTCACGCCGAGTTTTCCCCAATCCGGCCACCAGCGCCTGATGGGTTCCAGGCTGCACGACAACGTCTGCCGGCACGGGCGCGCCATTGATTTGTTTTAGTGAGTCACGGTAGTAGTCGATTGTGTAGGCGGTGTCCCGCTTGTCGGTATTTCTAGTACGATGCAGACCAAAACGCCGGGAGCGCAGGTCCACGCCTTCGAGTGTGGTGCGTTCAGCTGAAGCCAGTGCGCTGTCCACCCACGCACCCGCCCGTGGCGGCAATGCCAGTTCGAGCGAACCGAGCTGGCGACGTTGTTCTATGCGCGTCTGCGCATTCAATACCCAGGCTTTTCCAAACAGGTTGTAATGGGAATACAAGCCTTCAAGATGCGCACCGGTATCAGTCGTATAGCCGACACCACCACGGATACGCTGTTCAGGAAACTCTGTGACCTTTACCGTAACCGAAGCGAGATCGGCAGCAGCTGGGTCATTATCAATTAATACGACAGCATTGCTGAAATAAGGATTGCGCAAAATCTGACGCTGGAACTCCAGCAGGCGGTCCGCCCGATACTCTTCTCCCACACGTAGCGGATTGACGTTCCGGATAATCTCGTCCGGATAGCGACTGGTCCCAGTAATCGCGACTTCGCCCAGTGTGAACACGGGACCGCTGTCATATTGGACGCTCAAGTCTGCCTGTTGCTTATCAGCAAGGATGCGTGCCTCGGAGTCCGCAATGCGGGCGGCCGCATACCGCTGTCGTTGTAGCACCTGCAGGCCGCTCTGCTTTGCATCCGACCACTGTTGCTGGCGAAAGGGCTCACCTGGCAGCAAGGGCCATGTACTTTGCAGCTCTTCGACTTGCTCGGGCGAGCGCGATGCCGCCGGGCCGGTAACGTCGATATTCAGTCCTGAAATAAACGTTCGCGGGCCTGGATCCACGGATACACGCACTACCTGTGTTCCGGCATCATCATCGACCTTTACTTTTGTCGAAGTGGAAAAATATCCTTCGGTTGCGGCAAGCCTGCTGACCTGGTCGGGCGTCGTTGCCACCATGAAGTTGAGCTGGGAGACGCTGATATCATCGCGCTCCCGAAAACGAAACAAGTCCAGGAACTCACGGAGCAGTTTTTCCAGTGAACGCGGAGCCTCGATCTCCACACGATATACGGGCTCGGCCGCTATCGGAAAAGCAAACCATGCGGCGCATACACCCATGAGCACAGGCCGCATCGCACTTCGCACAATTGTTTGCGATAACCGACGTTTCAATCTTTACCTTTTTTGTTTGTTTGCATGTGATGCGTGCCCGGGGACATACTTTCTTACGTGTCGTGATGTGGCGGATCGCCAAAAGAAGAAATTTTACTAATTATGCTTATACCATTGCATTTTTCATACCAAAGGCGAGTATGCCGGAAATGTTGCGGGTAGCGCTTGATTCGGGGCACGAAGTCTTCTGATTTGATAGGGCTATGGTTACCACGTGGAAGAAATTTACGGGATTTTGTAAGTTATATTAAAAAGTTCATGTAGAAACGTTCATGTCGAAACGGGGATTTCATTAAGGCAATATGTTGTGGCGGCGGTAGCGTCTGGACTAGCCATACGGAGCCGATACCGAGTTCCACGCATATCTCGCGTTTTAGTCCACACAAGCGCTGTGCTGGGGCAGTGCGTTCCAGAGTCCGGACGAAGGCCGGGCAAACCATAAGGCGGCGGCTATCGCCGCTTACACCGCGCATAGCCACACTGATCGAGCAGGACAGTACGCCACAAAGAATTGAAGGTTGCGGTCAGTAGTGCCCTGTTTGCAAAAGGTAGCCAGATAGAGTCAGCGTTATGGGCTGCCGTAAAATAAGACGGTGGAGAGGGAAAGCGGAACTGGCTGTCGATGGAGCGGTCACTCGACATAGTGTTGTGTTGGCAGAGGCCGAACGACCGTTGGAGGTACCGTGAGGACCGAGAAAGAAAAAATGCTCGCTGGCGAGCTTTATGATCCTTTTGACGCTGAACTAGTCACTGCTCGGGAACGAGCACGCACTTTATGCCAGGCGCTTAACGCGACCCAAGAGAGCGAGCCGGAGGAAAGGCGCCGCATTTTAGTAGACCTGTTTGGCACCGGCGGCGATACCGTTTGGATGCAACCTCCGTTCTACTGCGACTACGGTGCCAATATTCACCTCGGCACACGCGTATTTTTCAATTTTAACTGCACCATTCTAGATGTCTGCGATGTGCGCATTGGCGACTACACCTTGTTTGGGCCGGGTGTGCAGATCCTTACACCTCTGCATCCGCTCGACGCAGATTTGCGTAGAAAACAGGAATACGGGAAGTCTATAGTGATTGGATCGGATGTGTGGGTCGGTGGCGGAGCATTGATTCTGGCGGGAGTCCAGATCGGCGCCCGAACAATCATTGGAGCAGGTAGCGTCGTAACCCGTGACATACCAGATGGGGTCTTTGCGGCCGGGAATCCATGTCGTGTGATTCGTCATGTCGAAGAGCAGGCCACACAGTGATGCGTTCCATCGGACTGTTCAGACTACGCCAGTCCGGTCGGAGAGTTCAACTATAAGCACTTTATCCCACAGGCGCAGCTCGAATAGATTATCCACGGAACGCACACCGCACCCGATACGCTGATCTGCGACCCATTGCGCCCCGCGATTGGCAACTGCGCTCAATGATCGATATACGACGCTAACTATATTTCCTGATTTAATTTTTTCTTTGGCTATTCGCGTTCTCTATACACGCTGCATGTTGACTAGTTGGAAGCTATCGCGCCAGGGCAACGAACATTATGTTAACTTTGCAGTCGAACTGCTTACCCCGATCATCCTATCCATCACGTTATCGCGTAATTTTTCCACATACGGTCCTGAACGGATGGCTGTAAGAACATGAGAAAATGAAAGTGCCTGGAAAATGGAAACCCGATCCATCAGGCCGTCACATGGTCTGATACCTACTCTCGACGATATCACCGATGCTTTTGTTACCGTAGATCGGGCATGGCGGTTCACATTTATCAACAAGAGCGCTGAAGCTCTTTTACAGCAACCACGGCATACGTTTTTCCTGAAAGAACTTTGGGACGCGTTTAAAGACGTTGCTTGGGCAGATTTCGAACGGGAATGCCGTCGCGCCATGGATGAGCACCGGGCCATAGAATTCGAGAGCTATTACGCTCCCCGGAAGCAATGGTTTGAAATCCATGCCCATCCGATTCATGATGGACTGGCTGTATATTTCAAGGACATTACCAGCCGCCATCGGCGTGAATTGTTCACCAATGCGCAGATGCGCATCATGGAACGTATTGCAGCTGGTGCGTCGCTTTACGAGATTCTGATTGCCGTTATCGATCTCGCTGAATCACAAAGTACCCGCATTACTTGTTCGGTTCTATTACTCGACGCCGAAACGCGTCGCCTACGCCATGGTGCTGCTCCGAAGCTTCCCAAAGAGTTTATTGACGGGACCGACGGTGCGGAAATCGGTCCGGATGTCGGCTCCTGCGGCACTGCGGCCTACTTGGGCCAGCCTGTTATTGTTGCGGATATCAGCACCGACCCTCTGTGGGTGAATTACCGTGATCTGGCATTGCGCTGTGCACTGCGGTCCTGTTGGTCGATTCCTATTATGGGCAGTCTCGGGCAAATCTATGGCACGTTTGCCGTCTATTCGGATACTCCCCGGTCGCCGGAGCTGGCGGAAATGGAATTGCTCAAGGCCTGTTCTTATATGGTAAGTGTCGTGATTGAACGCGAGCGAGCCATCGCGGCGTTGAAGGAAAACGAGCAACGATTCCGTGAACAGGCTTCGTTGCTCGACAAGGCACAGGACGCCATCTTCGTCTTTACCATGTGTGGAAAAATCATATTCTGGAATAAGAGCGCAGAAAGGCTCTACGGCTGGACGAAGGAAGAGGTACTTGGTAAGTCGGAGCAGGAATTAGGTTGCGAGAACGCACCAGTGTTCAACGCCGTAATGAACGAAGTCTTGACGGTTGGCGAATGGCGCGGCGAACTCACCGTTCGGCGCAAGGGCGGCACCTGTTTCATGGTCGAAGGTCGCTCCACGTTGGTAAGAGATGACAACGGCGTCCCACAATCGATTCTCTCGATCCACACCGATATTACAGATCGCAAGGCTGCGCAACGCGAAATACATAAGCTTGCCTTTTATGATCCGTTAACCGGCTTGCCTAACCGCCAGCTATTGCTTGATCGACTGGAACATGAACTTGTGGCCAACAGTCGTCGCGGTAGTGCGGGCGCGGTGATGTTTATTGATCTCGACAATTTCAAGGCTCTCAACGATACACTGGGACACGACATGGGAGATTTACTCCTGCAACAAGTGGCTCAGCGGCTATCACGAACCGTACGGGAAGGCGACACGGTGGCACGATGGGGAGGAGATGAGTTTGTTGTTTTAGTTGGTCAGCTAGGCATGCACGCGGCAGACGCAGCCGGCCATGCAGACACCATTGCGGAACAGATACGGGCATCCCTCAATTCACCATACGATCTGCACTCGTATGAACACCATAGCACACCCAGCATTGGCGTCGCCCTCTTTCAAGGAAATTCCGAGACGGTAGAGGAACTCCTTAAACATGCCGACCTCGCAATGTACCAGGCGAAGGCCGCCGGTCGCAATACGATACGTTTTTTCGATCCTCAAATGCAGGCTGCGATCACGGCACGGGTCGCGATGGAAACCACGATGCGTCGCAGCCTCCTGGATGGTGACTTTTTCTTGTACTACCAGCCTCAGATGGATCGCGACGGGCGGATCATTGGTGCGGAAGCCTTGCTACGATGGAGGCATCCGCAGCAAGGCATAATTTCCCCTGTCCATTTCATTCATCTTGCCGAGGACACCGGATTGATCTTGCCGCTAGGAGAGTGGATTCTAGAAACGGCATGTCGACAACTGGCGATATGGGCTACCGGGAGAGAAACGGCTCAACTCAGCATGGCAGTAAATGTCAGCGCTCGACAATTTCGTCATCCTGACTTCGTGAATCAAATCACGACGGCTATCGAAAAGACGGGCGCCGACCCGCACCGTTTGAAGCTGGAGCTGACAGAAAGTCTATTGCTTGACGACGTCGACGGTACTGCATCAAAGATGAATTTTTTGAATTTCATTGGCATTGAATTTTCACTGGACGACTTTGGTACAGGGTATTCATCGCTTTCTTACCTCAGGCGCTTACCCTTCAAGCAGCTTAAAGTCGATCAGTCTTTCGTAAGGGATGTACTAGTAAATCACGAAGACGCAACGCTGGTAAAGACGATAATCACCCTGGGTCGCAACCTGGGCCTAAAGGTTGTCGCCGAGGGCGTGATGACACAAAGCCAGTTTGATTTTCTCGACAGGTGCGTCTGCGATGCATTTCAAGGTTACTTCTTAAGTAAACCCTTATCGTCCGAGGACTTTGATATCCTGGTCAAAGCCCGTCCGAATCCCCAAGCCCTGGAGCAGGCTCGACGCGCTTCCTGAATAGAGATGACCCGCGTCTACAGATCATAACTGGGTAAGTCGATACCGTGGCATGCAGTGGATACCCAGTTAGTTTTTACAGCGCTGTTCTTGCCGGCTTAGGTTGGCGTACGCGTTTTCGTGCCAACTTTCGTTCGTCGCTGACCGACAAGTTGCGCAGTCCAGTCAGTGCGTGACGTATGGGAGCCGGGTCCGCGTTGGCGCCGTAGACGGCGTAGGCAGGATAGGAATACTCGGGTGCATCGGGAACAAGTCGCAGCGCACCGGTCTGGAGGTATAAATGGACGGCGCGTTTTCGGAAGTAACCCGACCCGCCTACCTCCAGAATGTAATTGAGAGCGAGAGGACCGAGTCCAACAAACAGGCCAGGATTTCCTAAGTCAGGGAAACTCTGGCTATGATGCAAGGCGAACTCACGCCCCCAGTCGACATACACATAGTCTCCCTTATTGAATTCTTGTGGCTCGGAATACGTTGTGACGAGAACCAGCTTTTCCTCAAACAGCAATTCGACTTCGAGGCCCGGGCGGTATTGTGGCGCATACAGTATGGCGAGATCAAGAACGCCATTCGCTACTCGAGTGGTCAGGTCTTCAGGAAGTCCGAGAGAGGTCCGTAGCGCAATCTCTGGTGCAGTTCTTCGCATCCACACAAGCCAGTTGAGAAGAAACGGATTCCACAGGCTCAGTTCCCCACCGATCGCTAGTACCGCCTGGCGATTGGGTGGCATCGCGACTTGGTGGCGAGCACGCTCCCAAATCTGTAGAAAGGTGGGGGCATAGCGCAAAAACTGCTCACCGGCACGAGTCAATGAGATGCCGCCCTTGTTACGTACGATGAGCTGACGCCCCAAACGCTGTTCCAGCATGCGGATTCGGGCACTCACGGTCGTCTGCGCCACATGCAGTTTGTCGGCGGCACGGCTGAAACTCGCACAATCCACGACCTCGAGGAAAGTTCGTACTGTCTCGGTATCCATGAGTCCGTCTCCCTGAGGTGGAAGAACCTTTGCAGCAAAAATATTGCTACAAACTGTCAATAACATTCATTAGACCACGTTTTTTAACCATCCTATCATTCCTGACAAGGTGCAGTACGTCTGTGTATGGCACCACCACGATGGCAGTCTGGGCATTCAATGCTTGCTGCATGCGGTGCCGGCTTTGCCTCAGGCTACCTCTTGCTACCGCATCTATGATGCGGTGTCCCTTACTTATAGTTGTCCGATTCGGGCAGGTACAGGAGGAACACATGACCACGTTAACGACGCAAGCGCCGGTGGAACCGCAAGGTGCAGCGATTCATTCAGAAGAGCGACGGGTCATTTTGGCCTCGTCCCTTGGCACGGTGTTCGAATGGTACGACTTTTATCTTTACGGCAGCCTTGCCGTATTCTTCGGCAAGTTGTTCTTTCCACCGGGTAATGAAACTGCGGGATTATTGGCGAGCCTCGCGACGTTTGGCGCCGGGTTTGCCGTTCGCCCGTTTGGAGCACTGCTGTTCGGAAGCTTCGGCGACAAAATCGGTCGCAAATACACGTTCCTAGTGACCATTGTCATCATGGGCTTGGCAACTGTGCTGACCGGACTGGTGCCAACGTTCGCGTCCATTGGCTGGTGGGCGCCGGTGTTGCTGGTGAGCCTCCGACTAGCACAAGGGCTCGCATTAGGTGGCGAGTACGGCGGTGCAGCTACCTATGTGGCAGAACATGCTGGAAGCGGTCGCCGTGGCTACGCGACCAGCTGGATACAAACGACTGCGACGCTTGGGATTGTATTGTCGCTCGTTGTGATACTGATCTGCCGTCTGAACATGAGTGCCGAAGACTTTTCCGCATGGGGCTGGAGGATTCCATTTTTGCTGTCTGCAGTATTGCTTGGTGTCTCCGTTTATGTGCGATTAAAACTGCAGGAGTCTCCGGTATTCAATGCGATCAAGGTGCAAGGCAAGACGTCAAAGGCGCCGTTGAGGGAAAGCTTCACCAATGGCTATAACTTGAAAATCGTCCTGCTGGCACTCTTTGGGGCGGTTGCAGGTGAAGGTGTGGTCTGGTACACCGGTCAGTATTATGCGCTGTTCTTTCTCATTAGCGTGTTGAAAGTAGACTATGTCACCGTCTACACATGGATCATTATTTCACTGTTGATCGGCACTCCGTTCTTCATTCTGTTTGGCGCACTCTCGGATCGCATCGGTCGTAAGAAGATAATGATGCTGGGATTCCTCCTTGCAGTGCTCACCTACATTCCCATCTTTCAGGGCCTCACGCATTACGCCAACCCAGGCCTCGAAGAAGCGACGGTCGCCAACCCGGTAATTGTATTTGCCAGCGATTGTGGCAAGCCATGCGACAGTGCTCGCGATTTTCTTGCCAAGCGCGGCGTTCCATATCGTCATGCGGATGCAAAGCCAAATGAACCACTGGTAATTTCAATTGGTGCGACGGAGGTCAAAGGCTTTGACGCCGAGGTATATAGCAACGCGCTTAAGGCTGCAGATTATCCGACGGCAGCAGATCCGGCCCGCATGAACCATGGAATGGTTATCCTGCTGCTCACCATCCTCGTCATCTATGTAACGCTGGTCTATGCGCCGATTGCGGCCTTTCTCGTCGAGTTATTCCCGACACGCATACGCTACAGCTCAATGTCATTGCCCTATCACATAGGCAACGGCTGGTTCGGTGGATTCGTTCCGTTGATTGCTACAGCGGTAGTGGTGGCGACCGGCAATATATACGCTGGTCTTTATTATCCAATGATAGTGGCAGGTATAGCGTTTGTTGTTGGTTCCTTGTTTATCCGCGAAACATTCAGACGTGATATCACCAGCGATAGTGATTACGCAGGCCATGCAAAGGTAAAAACGTAGGAGGGACCATGTCAGACATACCCGCATATCCAGTGCCCGATCAATGGAGTAGACGCGCCTGGATTGATGCAGAAACCTACCGCCGCGAATACATGCGGTCCATCAAGTATCCCGACGGTTTTTGGAAAGAGCACGCCGGCCGACTCGACTGGTTCAAGGCTCCAACCAAAATTCGCGATTGTTCCTTTAACCCTAATGACATCCATATCAGGTGGTTTTCTGATGGACGATTAAATGCAGCCTACAATTGCGTAGATCGCCATCTGCCCCAGCGCTCGGACCAAACGGCGATATTGTGGGAGGGCGACGAGCCATGCGAGAGCCGCTCACTGACTTATGGCGAGCTGTTTGCCGAAGTATGCCGGTGTGCAAACGGCCTCAAGGAACTCGGCGTACGGAAGGGGGACCGGGTCACCATCTATATGCCGATGATCCCTGAATCCGTGGTAGCCATCCTTGCCTGCGCGCGGATCGGCGCGGTCCATTCCGTCGTATTCGCCGGCTTTTCGGCAGGCGCCCTCGCTAGCCGGATCCGGGACTGCGAGTCATCGGTGTTGGTCACCGCCGACGAGGTTAGGCGGGGTGGACGCCGTATTTCGCTCAAGTCGTGCGTAGACGAAGCACTGGTGTCGTGTCCATCCATCCGAAAATGCCTGGTGTATCAGCGCCACGACGGCGTTCCCACAAGCCTTGCGAAGGGGCGTGATGTAGCATGGCACGAATTGATGCGACGTCAGTCCACGGTGTGCCCTCCGGAAATCATGTCAGCTGAAGATCCGCTGTTCATTCTGTACACATCCGGCTCGACTGGCGCCCCCAAGGGAGCGGTGCATACAACCGCTGGGTATTTGCTCTTCACTTCCTTGACGCATCAGTATGTATTTGATTATCACGATGGCGACGTTTATTGGTGCACCGCTGACATTGGCTGGGTGACTGGGCACAGCTACATTATCTATGGTCCTCTTGCAAATGGCGCGATCACCTTAATGTTCGAGGGAATTCCAAGCTATCCAGACGCGTCCCGTTTTTGGCAGGTATGTGATAAGCATGCCGTTAATATCCTTTATACAGCCCCCACTGCAATCCGGGCACTGATGCAGCAGGGTTCAGATCCGGTCAAGCGCACCAGCCGACAATCGTTGCGGCTTTTGGGCAGTGTTGGTGAGCCAATCAATCCGGAGGCATGGCTGTGGTACTACAACGTCATAGGGGAACGGAGGTGCCCGATTGTCGATACATGGTGGCAGACGGAAACCGGAGGTATCATGATCGCGCCTCTTCCCGGAGTGACTGCTCTTAAGCCAGGCTCGGCTGCAATTCCGTTCTTCGGGGTCGAGCCCGTGTTAATGGACGACAATGGCCACGAAGTGCATGGGGCTGGTTCCGGCTACCTCGCTTTGCGTCAGCTCGGGCCGGGTATGATCCGAACCCTGTATGGCGCGCACGAGCGTTTTAGCACCACCTATTTTGCGAAGTATCCGGGCCTATACTTTACCGGTGATGGTGCTCGAAGGGACACAGATGGCGACTACTGGATCACTGGCCGGATAGATGATGTCATCAACGTTTCAGGGCATCGTCTCGGTACAGCCGAGCTTGAGAGTGCGCTGGTTGCGCATCCGAAGGTCGCTGAAGCAGCGGTGGTTGGTTTTCCCCATAGTATCAAGGGACAAGGCGTCTACGCATTTGTCACGCTCAACGCCGACGCCTCGCCCAGCGATGCATTGAAAGAAGAACTCAAGGAATGGACTAGAAACCAGATCGGTGCCATCGTTAGTCCTGATGTAATCCAGTGGACACCTGATCTGCCGAAAACACGCTCGGGCAAAATTATGCGTCGAATTCTGCACAAAATTGCAGAAGGTGAGTACGAGGATTTCGGTGATATATCCACTCTCACAGACCCTGACGTGCTTACCCAAATCGTCATGCAGCGGAAGAAGCTAGCTGGAGCTCATACTATAAATAGCTAGTTGATACTTTTTTCGGACTGCAGGATTTCGAGCAGTGGTGAAGGAAAATGCCTACCGATGGTCAAGCAAGATCTGGGGTCATCGGTTTCCGTCACAGCACGGCAGGCTGATGGCCGTGGAAAACCTGACATGCAAAGCGATCGTGCGGTACTCAAACGATCAAAGGCTGGCTAATTAAAATATCTGCGGCTCAAGTCTGATAAGCATGCTCCAAAGCACATTGGAGCAAATTTCCATTTCGTTTTCACTGGCAGCAAGCGCAAAACAATATAAGGTTCGGCCTCCTACGCCGAACGGCCATAGCTTGGAAACGTCCGTAGCTCTTCAACCGTGCCTTCATTATTCAAGCCACGCCCGGCATCCGACAATATCGCTATCCTGACTTCCGCGTCGCAGCGTTCCTGAGTATGCGCGTGGCTTCTCAGATGCCGAGGAACACTGGGTGGCAGACCTGTTGTCCAGCCCTTTTGGCCGTACTGCGAAGCTTCAATCACTTCCTGATTTCTGCTTGGGTTGTTATAACGTTATGCAAAGAACTTCGTGGCAGGTGTTCCCGCGACCTACTACACTTTTGCGTAAATGTATGGAAAATTGATTAACAGAAACTAAAAAATTCACCTTGTTTTATCCTAAAGTGCTTATTAATATGACTTTATGCACAAAATCCAGTCTGTTTTTAGTAACAGTCGCATGCCGCTTTATCTGCAGGTAGAAGCGCTTATGCGTCAGAAGATTCAAAACCAGCAGTGGCGGGTTGGCGAACAGATACCGACTTTGGATGAGCTTGAAGAAGAATACAAGGTGTCACGCATTACCTTGCGCGCCTCGCTGAACCGGTTGGAAGAGCAGGGAATCATCCGTCGAACCCGCGGGTTAGGAACCTTTGTCGTCAAGGATTTATCAGGCGAGCGGTGGTTCAAGCTGCCCAATAACTTCGACGACCTGGTGTCCACTGTTGCAGATCTCAAAATCCGCCTTTTACATTTGGACCCGGAAGAGCATGCGATAGTCCCGGCGTTCAATTTTGGAAAAGTGGCAAAGGCTTACCATCGGATGCGACGGGTGCACTATCACCAAGATGTGCCGTACTGCCTGATCGACATCTACCTTGAGAAAAAAACTTATGCGCAGGACCCTGATGGTTTTAGCAGCGCGACGGTTATTCCTGCGCTTGCCGCAATGGAGAATGTCGAGATTACTGCGGGCAGGCAGATCATGCGCGTGACGATTTCCGACGAAGAAACGGCAGGGCATCTCAATATCGGCATCGGTGACCCAGTCGCTGATGTCTGTCGTGGATTATTGAATCAGGACGGGCTGCTGGTTTACTACGCACGCATCCAGTATCCGGCAAAGCTGATCGAAATCGAAACCGATCTGTTCCCACCGAAAAAAGCAGTGCGCAAGAGGATACGGGAGCAGCAATGAGTACTCAACTTACGGAGCCGAGCGTGGCAAAGGAAAGCAATCGTAAAAGCTATCTTGCGGATATCAGCTTGGCTATCGTGCCATTTGTTTGCCTGATCGGGTTCTGGTTCATGCTACGCGCGACCGGCCTGATCAATCCGACCTTGCTGCCATCGCCGGCCGCTGTTCTTGACGTGTTCTGGCACTCGGTCACCGAAGGCGACCTGCTTGTTAATATCGTAGCCTCGGTCAAGCGAGTGATATTCGGCCTCTTGCTGGGCATGCTGTTCGCAGTCCCCGTCGGTTTTCTGATTGGCTGGTATAAACCGGTCCGGCGGTTCGTCGACCCGCTGATCAACTTTTTTCGTGCGCTACCGCCGATTGCGCTCATTCCCCTGGTTATCGTCTACCTGGGGATTGGCGAAGTGGCAAAGATTGCCATTCTGTTCTACGCATCGTTCTTTGCAGCCGTCATTGTCATGTATGAAGGCATGACCCAGATTAGTCCGGTCTATATCCGTGTTGCCAAGACCCTTGGCGCGACCGACATGGAGATTTTCTTGAAAGTGATGCTGCCAATGACGGTGCCCCACATGCTCACCGCGTTGCGGGTAGCACTTGGCGTGGCATGGGCAACGCTCGTTGCATCTGAATTGGTGGCTGCACAACAGGGCTTAGGTGCAATGATACAGAACGCGTCCTCGTTCTTTGATTTGGGAACGATCTACCTCGGAATCATTTGTATTGGTACGCTTGCACTGATGATGGATCTGATCATCCGCAAGGTGTCTGAGCGGCTTGTGTCGTGGCAGGACAAAGTCGAGAACTAGCGCAGATAACAAGGACTTCTACATGGAACAGAAAACGGAACGTATCCGTTTTGCGAACGTCTCGATGCGGTACCCGACACGAGACGGCACGTTGGACGTGGTGCAGGACATGTCGTTCGGTATCAATCAAGGCGACTTTATTTCCCTGGTTGGGCCGTCCGGTTGCGGCAAGACGACGCTGCTCAACATGGCTGCCGGTTTCATCAAGCCAACGGCTGGCAGCGTCACGCTCGATGGCCAGCCTATCAGTGGACCCGGACCTGATCGGGGTGTCATGTTTCAGGAGTATGGCGTCTTTCCGTGGCTGACAGTCGAACAAAACATCGCCTTCGGGCTGAACCTGAGCCGCAATAACACACTGAGCGCCGCTGAGAAACGGGACACAATCGAGCGTTACCTGGAGCTGATGGGACTAGCCCATTTTCGGCATGCTTATCCCAAGACGCTATCTGGAGGCATGCGTCAGCGCCTGGCGCTGGCTCGTACCTACGCCGTCCATCCGGAATTCGTACTGATGGACGAACCCTTCGGGGCGCTTGATGCTCAGACGCGTAGCGCCATGCATGACCTCTTGCTGGAGGTTCTGCATGCGGAAGGCAAGACCGTACTCTTGATAACCCATTCCGTAGAGGAAGCAGTCTATCTGTCGAACAAGGTACTTGTCATTTCAGCGCGTCCATCCCGTATCCGTGAGGTGGTGGACATACCATTTGCCTACCCGCGTCATCGGTCCTTACAAGAGACGCAGGAGTTCAACCATATTCGAGCACGCATCCATGCCTCTGTCATGCGTGAATACGAAGCACAGCAAGCACAGGCCAAAGCAGCCTGACCATCCAGACAACAGGAGAAGAACATGGAACGTCGCACATTTCTACAACTCGCATCTGCCGCTGCGCTCACCACCATCCAGCCCCAGCTAGCACAGGCGCAAAATACCAAGCTCAAGATCGGTTATCTGCACACTCTCGCGGTAGATGGGCAGATATGGCTCGCGGAGTCGATGGGGCTGTGGAAGAAGGAAGGGCTGGAGCCTGAATTCATTCGCTTTCAGACCGGACTGGAACTGTTCCAGGCAATGAGCGGCGGCAGCATTGATGTGCTCTCGACCGGTGCCGTCCTGTCAAATTTTCCGGCACGCGGACAAGGCAAGGTCTTCCTAATCAATGATATTGAGTTTGCGACTGCACAGCTCTGGGTCCATCCTGATATGGGTATCAACAAGATTTCGGATCTGGCCGGCAAAAAGATTTCAACGACCACAGGTACGACCGCCCATGTATTTCTCGACAATGCATTGCGTGCCAATGGCGTAGACCCCAAGGGCGTGGAGATGGTCAACCAGCGTATGCCAGACGCGGTGACCGCCTTTATCTCAAAGGCGGTTCCCGCAGTTGCATTATGGGTGCCGTTCAATATTCAGGTACGTAATCGGGTACCGACCGCCAAGATGCTCACGGATGCTTCCGCTTATTATCCAAAGACGGCGATCGTTGGCGGTTGGGCAGCCCGCAATGATTACTATGAAAAAAACAAGGATGTCCTGGCGAAGATCGTACGTGTATGGGCACAGGCCAATGATGCAATGGTAAAGAACCCGGACCAGTCGATAGACACCTTGCAGAAGAGCTATTACAGGGAGGTGCCGCTGGAAGACTTGAAAGAACAGCTGAAAGCCCAGAAGATGTTTACGTCGGCCGAGTGGACGAAGATGTACACCGACGGCACTGTGACTAAATGGCTGCAGCAAGTGACCGATTTCTTCACCGACTTTGCCAAGATCCCTAACGCGACGCCTGCATCGCAATACTTTGATCCCAAGATTTATCTGGGCGTTGTTAAATCATGAAACCGGAGCTGACCGGAAGCGGGCGCTCCTACGATTACATCATCGTAGGAGCGGGCTCAGCCGGTTGCGTGCTTGCCAATCGCTTAACGGCTGACCCGGACGTGCGCGTGTTGTTGCTTGAGGCTGGAAAGGAAAACACCAATTTCTGGCTGCATCTGCCTGTCGGGTATTTCAAGACAATCTACGATGAGCGGTTTTCGAGACTGTTTGATACGGAGCCATGCGAGGGCGCCGGGAATCGCAATATTATCTGGCCTCGTGGCAAGGTAATCGGGGGGTCGAGTTCGATCAACGGATTAATCTATATCCGTGGACAGCATCAGGACTACGATGACTGGGCGAAAAAGGGGGCAACAGGGTGGGATTACCGTTCCGTGCTTCCTTTCTTCAAACGCTCCGAGGGATACACCGGCGGCGAAAGTGAATACCATGGTGCCAGCGGCGAGCTTGGGGTATCCGATCTGCGCAATGATCATCCGTACTGCCAGGCTTGGCTTGAGGCCGGTCAACAGTACGGCCTGCCGTTCAACCCGGATTTCAATGGTGCTACCGAGTACGGCGTCGGAGCTTACCAGCTCACCTTAAAGAATGGTTGGCGCTCAAGTTCAGCCGTGGCTTTTCTCAAGCCGGTTCGTCAACGGCCCAACCTAACCGTCATTACCGAAGCATATACCCATAGGGTGCTGTTTGATGGCGCGGTCGCGACGGGGGTGGAATGGCGGCATAAAGGTGTAGTCCATCAGACCAAGGCGGAACGTGAGGTCATACTTAGTGCAGGCGCAATTCAGTCACCGCAAATCCTGCAGCTTTCGGGGATTGGCCCGGCCGAATTGCTACGCCAGCATGGGATCGCTGTTGTAGTAGATGCCCCTGAAGTGGGAGAGAATCTGAAAGACCACTATCAGGCGCGTACGATCGTCCGGTTGAAGAAAAAAATGTCGCTCAATAATGACGTGCGAAATCCATTCCGGCTAGCTTCAATGGGGATGGAATGGCTGTTCAGGCAATCCGGTCCCCTGACCGTCGGCGCGGGACAGGTAGGCGGTTTTGGCAAGACCGAGTACGCGCAGGATAATCGCGCGGACATGCAGTTCAACGTGATGCCATTGTCCGTAGACAAGCCCGGGACGCCCTTGCATGACTATCCAGGCTTCACTGCGTCGGCCTGCCAATGCCGTCCTCTTTCCAAGGGGAAGATACAGATCCGATCGGCTGATCCACTTGTTGCGCCGCGTATCGAGACGAACTATCTGAATGCAGAATTGGACCGCAAGGTACTGACGGCCGGCGTGCAAATGCTGCGCGATATTTACCGCCAGCCGGCATTTCGCGATCTTGTCGCAGAAGAGGTCTTGCCAGGAACCAGGCGCACCACGCCTGAGGATTTACTGGAGTTTGCGCGTACCGCTGGCGGCACGGTGTTTCATCCAGTCGGTACCTGTCGGATGGGCAGTGATCCGCGCGCGGTGGTTGATCCTCAACTGCGTGTACGTGGCGTCGACAGACTGCGGGTGATTGATGCTTCAGTCATGCCTGACATGATTTCGGCCAATACCAATGCAGCATCGATCATGATCGGCGAGAAGGGGGCCGATATCATGCTGCGGGAACGGCAGTCTCTCGTTAATGATGTCTCTGGAACGCTGATGCCGGTCGACCAGGTATAACGAAATCATGACTATGAAAACTCTACCTGCCTACCTTTGTTCTGCCGGTGGCCTTAGTTCTCTCATCTCCACCCCGGTTTGCACTACGAAGACGTAGAGTGAGTCCGATTTTATGATCTGGGCGGCTCCAGAAAAATTTCTGTATTCATGCTGTTTATATAAAGATAAACCAAGATGCGTCCACTTCCCGCGTTTCCATCTATCCGTTTGACTACCGTTGAAGCAATCGTCCTGCGCGTGCCTATTGACGAGCCCGTGCAGACGTCCTTTGGTGTCATGTATGACCGTCCGGCGGTATTAGTACGCCTGGAGGACGATCAGGGCGCGGTAGGTTGGGGGGAAATCTGGTGCAATTTCCCCAGTGTTGGGGCCGAACATCGCGCGCGCCTGCTGGAGTCTTGCGTTGCACCTATCCTATTGCAGCAGGCTTGGTCACATCCCACTCAGGCATTCGAAGAGTTAAGCCGACGGCTGCGCATCCTTGCCATCCAATGTGGTGAGCCAGGCCCTTTAGCTCAGGCAATCAGCGGTGCTGACATCGCTTTATGGGATCTGGTCGGAAAACGCCTCGGCCAGCCGCTCTGGCAACTGTTTGGTGGAGCCTCACGGGTGCGGACTTATGCATCAGGGCTTAGTCCGACTGCCCCGGAGTTAATGGCAGCTGCGAAGCATGATGAAGGCTACCGTGCATTCAAGCTGAAGGTTGGGTTCGGCGCTGAGCGCGATCTACACAACTTGCGTACTTTGCGCGATCTGTTCGGTTCTGGCACAAGCTTGATGGTTGATGCAAACCAGGCTTGGACACCAGACCAGGCACGGGAGATGAGTCAACGGTTTGCAGAATTCAATCCAGTGTGGCTGGAAGAGCCTATCGCCGCTGATTATCCAATAGAGGTGTGGCAGCAACTGGCCAAATCCACGCCCCTGCCGCTAGCGGCAGGCGAGAACCTGAGAGGTGCCAGGGAATTCTCAGATGCGATTCGATCCGGTGCCTTGTCGGTGATTCAGCCGGACCTTGGTAAATGGGGTGGATTTAGTGGTTGTCTGGAGGTGGGACAGCACGCTATTGACTCGGGAATAATGTTCTGTCCACATTGGTTGGGAGGCGGGGTGGGGCTCCTGGCATCAATGCACCTGCGAGGCGCGTTTGGCGATCGTGACTATGTGGAAGTCGATTCCAATCCAAACCCCCTGCGGGAATTGTTGTTGCCGCCTGGGCTGAAGGTGGTTGAAGGTATGGTGACATTGCCGGATAGTCCAGGCCTGGGGCTGAGCCTGGATATGAATGCAGTAGGCGAGTTCAGACGGCCGCATGCATACTGATTCTTTTCACTGAGGAGCAGGGCGTAACTTTCGGATTGATAGTGCTATCTGCCCAATTGGCTGCGCATCCGTTTTACCATGGCGACTTAAGCTTACCTGTATGCAAATAGGTCATAACTTAGACTATGTTCAATTAATGCCACTAAAGCGCCAGCGTTAACTGATCGAAGGCGGCTTCTCCTTGGTAACTTCGTTGCGTGTATTCGTAGATCGTCGCGGACTCGACGCATCCCACGGCTCGGTGGTTTAACCATTGCGTTATTTTCCTAAGCAAGGTCCGGATTGT
The DNA here is from genome assembly GCF_042666555.1 of Herbaspirillum sp. GCM10030257. Lineage (NCBI taxonomy): Bacteria > Pseudomonadati > Pseudomonadota > Betaproteobacteria > Burkholderiales > Oxalobacteraceae > Herbaspirillum > Herbaspirillum sp. GCM10030257. The sequence goes on along the minus strand of NZ_JBHTDH010000015.1, from coordinate 27,345 downwards.
CAGGCGTGAGTGTCCCGAGTTGTCGACTAATACCAATTCCAAGTCATAACGTGACAAATGAGTTCGATGGATTTTTTCGACTGGAAAGGCGCAGGAGGAATCCATAGCGGGCTATGGATGACGAGTGCAACGCAGCCAGACGGCTCGGCGCCCCCGGAAAAAGACGCGATCTCATGTCATGGAATGACTTGGGATTGGTATAAGCATGACTCCTCATCACATTGTTACTACATTTGCAGCCTGGAAACAATATTGATGTTATGATAAATCGCATCCTGATGTGCTTTCTCAAGATGCAGGCCTAGATCCTTGATTTGAAAGCTGCATCCGCGTTGTCAATTTTTCATCATGCGTACAAATTAAGCGCAAACTATGGAGACTCCGGTTCTCGACATCCAGCGTCGCCTGATGGCTGCCAGCCTGCCTGCGTTACCGCAGGTGCTCGTGCAGCTGGTCAGCCATTGCGAATCCGAGGAAGGCGGAATGGCAACGCTTGCCGAACTGCTTTCCAAGGATGCCGCACTCGCCACCAAAGTGCTGCGCGTTGCGGCCAGTCCCGTCTATCGCCGCGGTCCTATGCCGGCGAATCTTGAGCAGGCACTAACGGCTATCGGCATTGACATGGTGCGTACCCTGCTCATTACTGAATCGGTCTATCAGACCTTCAACGGCTTTACGGCCACACGCGGCGTTGACCTTCGGCCCTTTTGGGCGCACGCAATCGCTACCGCCATCTCTGCGCGTGCCATCGCCGACAAGCTTGGCTATGCTCAAGTCGAGGAAGCCTATCTCGCCGGCCTGCTCCATGATATCGGCCGGCTGGCGCTGGTCACGGTCGCGCCGGACGAGTATGCCGCCAATTTTTATGCGGAAGACGACGATGCGCTGTGTGCGACGGAAGAACGCACGCTAGAAATTACACACCCTGAGGCAGGTGCACTGCTCATTGAAGGTTTGTCACTGGACTCGTTTCTCGCCGACAGCGTTCGGTATCACCACGAACCGCTGGAACGGTTACAGACGGCGCATCCATTGGTGCGCCTGACCGCCCTTGCGGATGCCTTCGCTACGCACGCCGGCACAGCGGATGGAATTCCGCCCGAGGTGGCACGCATGGCCGGCTTTTCACAGCAGGAGGCGCAGGAACACGAACAGGCGCTTGCGGAGCAGATTGCGCATCTGGCAGCCTCGCTGGGCATCGAAATGCCAAAGGAGATGCGTCCCGCATTGCGGGCCCCGCGCCTCGGCCCATCGGAAGCATCGATTATCGGCGGCGACCAGCTCAACGAAAAGGTGCGAGATCTCATTCTCGTGTCGAAAACGGCGGAGGAGCTCCGCAAGTTCCACAACGCCGACGCATGCACCCGCGCCATCGTGAAGTCGGCAGTTGTCCTGTTCGGCTTCTCCGACGCAATCGTGTTGTCGGCATCGGCCGGCAGTAACGTCCTCACACCAGCTGCATTGGAAGACGGCCGTATGCGCCTGTCCGCATTGTCACTGCCGCTGGACGAAGGTAACATCGCCGGCATGGCGGCGCTGCATGGCAAGGCGACCTTCCATATTCCCCCACGGGTAGCATCGGTGGTCGAGGATCAGCTGCTCCGTTTTTTCAAGACGGATGCGCTCGTTGCGCTGCGCCTTTCGTCCCCGGCGGACGAGCCTGTGGTCCTGCTCGGCGCAATGGGCGCCGGGCCGGCGCTGCTCTTGCGCAGTCGCCAGCACCTGCTAGGCGACTTTGGCCGTCAGTCCGGTGCCATCCTAGGTCAAACGGTGCTGAATAACGAAAAAGCCGACGTTCCGCATGCAGACCTCACCAGTGAGTTCCAGCTTGCTGCGCGGCGTGTTGCGCATGAAGTTAACAACCCGCTGTCGATTATCAAAAACTATCTCACGTTGTTGGATCGCAAGGCCGACAGCAGGCAATCGATCGGCGACGATTTATCGGTTGTGGCTGAGGAGGTTGACCGGGTGGCGCAAATCGTCAACGACTTCGCCCAGGAGCATCAGGCGCGGCCGGATGACAGTGCCGACGTCAATGGCGCACTCGCGCACGCCGCCCGCATGTTTGCCGAGAGCGGTTCGTTGCATCCGGAGGTACGCATTGCGCATCACGCCTCACGCAAACCGGTCCGCGCCGCCATCGACTCGCGTGTCCTCAACCAGATCCTGATCAACCTGGTGAAGAATGCCAATGAAGCGATGGCCAACGGCGGACGTATCGATCTGCGCAACGCCGGACTGGTACCGCGTGACGGTCGGCTTTGGGTCGCCGTCAGCGTAATCGACACCGGACCCGGGATTCCGGACACATTGATGTCTCGGCTGTTCTCGCCGATAACCAGTGCAAAAGACGGCCCCAACCGTGGGCTCGGCCTGTCCATTGTGCACGACATGGTGACCAAGGCAGGAGGGCAGATCAGCTGCCGCAGCAGCAATGCCGGCACGGTGTTCGACATTCTCCTGCGCCCTGCGCCCTTTCATGCTCAGCCCGAAACCGGAGAAGATGGATGAACATACACAAAGCACCGATCTTCGTTCCCGATTTCACCGGCGGGAATGACACGACGATTATCGCACCCGTCGCACCGCGCTTGCTGCTGGTCGACGATGAGCCGCGCCTCCTGTCCAGTCTGGCCGCGCTGCTTGACGGCAAGGGCTATGAACTGACCACTGTCGGCGGCGGGCACGAGGCAATCACCATGCTCGCACGCCTGCATTTCGACCTCGTGCTGCTTGACCTGCGCATGCCCGGGGTGAGCGGTCACGACGTCATGGACTTTATCAATGAGCGCGGTATTGACACAGATGTCATCGTGCTGAGCGGGGACAGCGGAATCGAGGCGGCGATCGGGGCGATCAACCGCCGCGCTTATGGCTACCTGCGCAAACCTTATCGGCATGATGAACTGCTCAGTCTTGTCGGCAACGCACTTGAGCGCCGCCAACTGGCTGCGGAAAACCGCGACTTCGCCTGGCGGCTCGAATGCTCGGAAAAGCTCTACCGCTTCCTCATCGACAGCTCTCCCGACATCATCTATACCCTCGATCCCGAGGGCCGCTTTACGTATATCAACCGCCGTGTGACAGAACTACTCGGATTCGACCGCAATGAATTGATCGGCGCTTCATATACCGCCATTGTGCATGACGACGACCTCGAGCGGGCACGTTACGTTTTCAACGAACGTCGGGTCGGGGAGCGTGCCACGCGCAACGTTGAGCTGCGGCTGAAATGCGCAGACCCGATGAAGGCACGTACTTTCGAAACATCGCTGCGCACCATCTCGTTCAACTCCATCGGCATGTACCTGAACAACGGTAAACACGGCACGGTCGAGTACACCGGCACTTATGGCATTGCGCGCGATGTCACCGAAAAGCGGCGCACCGAAGAGGTCATCGCTTACCAGGCTTATCACGACATCCTCACGGACCTCCCCAATCGGGCGCTGTTCCGAGACCGGCTGGAGCTGGCTCTCGTGCAGGCCCGGCGCAAGGACGAAGAGCTTGGTCTCATGTTCGTCGATCTCGATCGCTTCAAAACCGTGAACGATTCGCTCGGCCATCTGAAGGGGGACGAGCTCCTGCGGCAAGTCGCCGCGCGCCTGAAGAGTTGCATTCGAAAGGGCGATACCTTGGCGCGCATCGGTGGCGACGAGTTCGTGGTGCTCATGCCGGAATTGCGTGAACGATCGTCTGCCTCCGTCATTGCGCAAAAATTCCTGCAGGTGCTGGCAGAGCCGTTCATTCTCGATGACACGACGCTCCATATCTCCGCCAGTATCGGCATCGCGGTGTTTCCCGAGGACGGTGACAAGATCGACGACCTGATTCGCCACGCGGACATGGCGATGTATAAAGTGAAAGGAGAAGGAAAGAACGGGTTTAGCTTCTACGACCGTTCACAGCTCGACGCCGCGCATGACAAGGTCCTGCTGGAGCAGGACCTGCGACGCGGCTTCAAGGCGGGCGAACTCGAAATGTATTACCAGCCGCAGATTGATGCCAGGACCGGCGCGGTGGTCGGTGCCGAGGCCCTCATGCGCTGGAATCATCCGCGGCGCGGAGTGCTTGCCGCAGGCGAATTCCTGCCGCTTGCTGAGGAAGTCGGCTTGATGGTTCCATTCAGCGACTGGATGGTGGACAGCGTGTGCCGTGATCTCCGACGCCTGCGCGATGACGGCAAGGAGGCCGTCCGAGTGTCGATCAACTTGTCGCCGATTTGCCTCATGCGGGACAACTTCTTGCGGACATTGACGAACGCGTTCGAAGCGTATCGCGTACCGGCGACGCAACTGGAAGTCGAGATCACCGAAAATATTTGCATCCGCGATCCTGAAACCGCCATCAAGCATCTGAAAAAGCTGAGCGACTTCGGTGTGCGCATCGCGATCGATGATTTCGGCACCGGCTATTCGTCGTTGGCCTATCTGCAACGCTTTCCTGTCAATACGCTCAAGATCGACCAGGCCTTCATCCGCGAGATTGGTCATGATGACGGTCACTTTCCCGTTGTACTCGCCATCATTGCCATTGCGCGAGGTCTAAACCTCGACCTGATTGCGGAGGGCGTGGAATCGGAGTTGCAAGCGCGGTATCTCGAACAGGCCGGATGCAGAATTATGCAGGGCTACTTGTACCATAAGCCGCTTCGGCTGGAACGGTTCAGTGAACTGCTTCATGTCCAGGCCCCCACACGCAGGCTAGGAGCCGGATGATGGAAGCGGCGGCGACAGCTGACCGGGTCGAGGCTTCGGCGCAGAGCGGCACGCCGGAAGCGCAGTTTGCACTCGCGCTCATGTACCTAATAGGACGCGGCGTGCCGCGCGACGAGCAACAGGGGGTCGCATGGCTGGAGAAAGCTGCCGCACAGGGTCATGCGGAGGCGCAGTTCCATCTCGGGGGGCGCCATGCGAGCGGCCAGGGCATTCTGGGTAATAAACAGGACATCGACAAGGCAATTGTCTGGTACCGCAAGTCTGCAGATCAAGGACACGCCAAGGCGCAATACAATCTTGGCCTGCTTCTGTATGGTCGGAAAGGCACGAACGCAGCAGAGAAACTAGAGGCCATTGACTGGTTTGAGAAAGCGGCGAGCTCCGGCCACGCCGGCGCACAGAACAACCTCGGCCTGATCTACGCGAATGGCGTCGAGACATCCCGCGACTACCGCAAGGCGATCGATCTGTTTGCCCGAGCCGCGGCGCAGGGCGACGCCGCCGGGCAAAACAACCTTGGCATCCTGTACAGCAACGGTAAAGGTGTGCCGCAGAATCATATGCAAGCCGCCGGTTGGTACGCGAAGGCAGCGGCACTCGGTCACGCCGCCGCGCAGTACAACCTAGCGAACCTGTATGAAACAGGCAAAGGCGTCGGCCAGAACATGGACGTCGCAACCAAGTGGTATCGCAAGGCCGCCGAACAAGGCCACCTGAAGGCCCAGCTTAGCTTGGCGCAAATTCTGGCCCGAGGCAGCCATCTGCCGGAGGACATGGCTGAAGCCATTTCCTGGTACCGCAAGGCAGCCGAGCGAGGCCATGCGGAAGCCCAATTGCAATTGGCGAAGATCCTGGACGCGGGTGAAGGCGTCGAACGGAACACCCGGGAAGCGCTGCACTTTTACCAGCTCGCCGCTCACCAGCATATTGTGGAAGCCCAGTTCCGCCTCGGGGTGTTCTACGACTGCGGCGTTGATGTCGATAAGAACGACGAAATGGCCTTGCACTGGTACGGCAAGGCAGCCGAGCACGGCGTCGCGCGCGCGCAATACAACCTCGGACTGATGCTTGCCTATGGACAGGGAGCGCCGGCCGATTTAGGGAAAGCCTGGCAATGGCTGTACCTCGCCGAAGCGACCGGACTGCAGCGAGCGGCCCGTCATCGCCGCGCCATCGAAACACGTATTTCAGCACAGGAGCTTGCTGCAGCAAAAAGTGCGGTTGCCGACTGGATGCCTCAGCAAAAAAGGCGTTTTGATCGCTGAGTAGAAAATAGCAATAGAGACGAATGCTTCGCATCACGGCATCAAAATTTCAGGAAAAGCGGTTAAGCTTGGCCCTGGAAAATACTTCGCCGATAAACACCTCCTGCAATGACCAAGATTGAGCCAATAAGATTATTCATGCTTCTCCCTGCCTGCGTCCTGTTATCGGCTTGCGGGTCGCTGCGTGCGATCCAAAATACGGAAGAGGGCGCCTATGCAGAAGCTGTCTCGGTCTGGAGCCGATATGTCGACTACGACGGCGATATTGCGGCTGCCACGACGTGGGAACGGAAGGTCAGGCCGGGAGTGACTGTGCATGAAATCGAAGAGGCGTTCGCCAGTGTCGCCGCGGAAGACAATCTTAAAGCGGTGGGAGAATCGGCTTTATCGGAGGAGTTAAAAGCCAGGACCGGCCAACCTCAAAAATTCCTGAAAATTTATTCCTACTGCAATCCGTTGACGGCAAGGGCAATGGTGGATTTCAGCCCTCATATGGCCGCATATCTGCCTTGCCGTATCACCGTAGTGGAAAAGGAAGACGGTCTGTGGCTCTACGCTTTGAACATGGACATGCTGATCAAGATGGGGCGAAAGTTGCCTCCAGATCTGAAGAAGGCGGCTTTGCAGATGCGCAACTCTATCTGGAAGTTGATGGATAAAGGCGCGCGCGGGGAATTTTAGTGCCGGAAGGGAACGATTAAGTCCATTTTCCAAGCATGATTATTTTCTAATTTAAATCATTATATGCGTATATAATTAGCTTGTAATATTTGATAGTGCGTTTTTCCACCTGAAACGGGTTCGCGTCAATCTTTATGGCCACCTCAAAGTCAATCACGCTACTTTTCCTTGGGTTGCTGGCCTGGCTCGGCATTCATATGTCTGGCGTCGCCGCGAGTCCCGGGCTCACCCTTGAGCCGATACAGGTGTCGGCACGCGTATATTACTTTCAAGGGCAGGCCGGCATGGCGAGCAAACAGAACCGCGGCTTCATGTCCAATGCCGGTTTTGTCGTCACCAATGACGGTGTCGTCGTGTTCGATGCGCTTGCAACCCCGGTGCTTGGTGATGCAATGCTTTCGGCCATAAAAAGGGTCACCTCGCAGCCGGTAAAGCGCGTCATCATCAGTCACTATCACGCCGATCATTTTTATGGCGCTCAAGCCTTGAAGGCACAGGGCGCCGAAGTCTGGGCACATGAAAACGGCCAATCGTCCTTGCGTTCCGACGCCGCGACGGCACGCCTTGAAGAGCGACGCGCGTCGCTGTCACCGTGGGTGAATGCAGAGACCAGACTGATTGCTGCAGACCGCTGGCTTCATTTTCCTGAAACAAAACAGATCACATTCGATATGGGCGGCGTCCATTTTCGCCTGCTGGATTCGAGCGGCGCTCATACCGGGGAAGACATCATGCTGTATGTGGATGGCGATCGCGTGCTGTTTGCCGGCGACCTGTTCTTTACCGGCAGGCTACCCTTTGTCGGCGAGGCCAATAGCAAGATGTGGCTGGAAACGCTGAACCGCATGCTGGATGTCGAGCCGGCTGTGGTTGTTCCGGGGCACGGAGAGGCGTCAAGGCGTCCGCTGGACGATATGAAGCTTACCCGGGATTACTTGGATTTCCTGCGACAGGAGATGGGCAAGGCAGTGAGTGAGCTGCTGCCGTTCGAGGAGGCCTATCGTAAGGTCGACTGGTCCCGCTTCGAAAAGTACCCGGCGTTCCAGCAAGCCAATCGCATCAACGCATATGGCACTTACCTGCTGATGGAGAAGGAAAGTTTCGGCAAGGAATAATCACATCTGCTCGAAATAAACGGAATGGTGACGACATGAACATAATCAATTTAATGCGTAGCACTACGCTGATATTCCTATTGATGACGGCTGTCTTGGCGACCGCCGCCGAGCGCGAACACAAGGTGGTTTACCACATTAACGACAGTGCCAACGCGACGGCTGCACTCCACAATATTCGCAATCACTTGAACGCTAGTCCAAAGACAAAAATCGTGGTGGTGACGCTGGGTGCGGGCATCGATTTTCTTCTCGACGGAGCAAAAAACCCGAATGGCAATCCGTATGAGATCCCGGTGCAGGAACTGGCGGGACGGCAGGTGGAATTTCGCGTGTGTAATAACACCTTGGAGAGCCGCAACATCGACAAATCGCGTGTGCTGCCTGAAGCGACTATCGTGCCTTCCGGCGTGGCGGAAATCGCTCGCTTGCAGGCAGAAGAAGGGTACGTGTACCTAAAGCCCTGATTTTGTGCACCGTATCTGAGTACATCGTTGTAAAATTTCCAAACTTCGGGTCCGGTAAGCCGCAATGTGCCGGTAATGCGTTGCAGAGCATTGACAGTATTTTTATTTCTACATAGGCAAATAAAGTGGATAGCAATCTTGGGCGAGCACAGATGACTGAGCTGTTTGAAGAAGTATCCAACTACTTCTTCCTGCTTTCCGAACCTACGCGGCTAAAAATCCTGCATTGTCTGTGCAACGGCGAGCGGCCGGTAAATGACATTGTCACGGAAATCGAAGCGACTCAGGCGAACGTCTCGCGGCAGTTAAACATGCTGTTTCGCGCAAAAATCCTTGCGCGGCGAAAAGAAGGCACCCAGGTCTACTATCGGATCGATGATCAGACTACGCTCGAGATTTGCAAAACCGTATGCGGTCAAGTTTCTTCAAAGATCATGGCACGCCATGTTTCTGATCAAATGGCTTCTACATTCACAGTCATGACACCAAGCTGATAAGTGTAGCTTGAAGGCAATATTTTTGACTACAATATGCGTAAGTAGCTATATACTTGAGTGTCTAATCAATAAAATAGTAACGCAAGGAGACTACATGACGGATGATATGAAAAAGCGAGGCCGTATCATGCGCGCGCCGGAAAATTTTCTGGACGCGGGCCTTGCTTTGGAAATTACCGAAAAAGGCTTGAACGAAGAGCGGCGCGGTTTCCTGCGCAAAAGCTTTTTGGCAGCCAGCGCTGCTTTAGCTACCGGATCGCTATCCCGGCACGCGGCAGCTAGTGCGCCATTGGATGGCGACCCGAATATCCTGACGCTGCCCGAGCATTCGACGACACTCGGTAAACCCGTTGCCGCCAATCCTTATGGAATGCCGTCCCGTTTCGAAACCAACCTATTGCGCCGGGAATCTCCAGGGCTGACACGCGTCAACGCGGCATCTGTTTCGTTCACGCCGTTACAAGGCTTGTTCGGCATCATTACCCCGAGCGGGCTGCATTTCGAAAGGCATCATCAGGGGTGGCACGACATCGACCCGAGTCGCCATCGCTTCATGGTCAACGGCCTTGTCAAAAATCCCAAGGTGTACACCATGGATGACCTGATGCGGCTTCCATCAGTGTCGCGCATCCACTTCATCGAATGCGGTGCCAACACCGCGATGGAGTGGGGCAATGTCGCCGTACCGGCGGTGCAATATTCGCACGGTATGCTGAGCTGCAGCGAATTCACGGGCGTGCCTCTTTCCGTATTGCTGGACGACTGTGGGTACGACAAAAAAACGGCAAAGTTCATTCTTGCCGAAGGTGCCGACGGTTCCGGCATGACTCGCACGATAGCGATCGATCGCGCACTCGATGATGTCATTGTCGCCTGGGGCATGAACGGCGAAATGCTGCGACCGGAAAACGGTTATCCGTTGCGCCTCGTCGTCCCCGGCGTGCAGGGCGTCTCCTGGGTGAAATGGCTTCGGCGCATCGAGGTAGGCGACAAGCCTTATGCGACAAAGGATGAGGCGATCCACTATATCGACGCCATGCCGGACGGCAGCTACCGTCAGTACACCTCTATCCAGGAATGCAAATCCGTCATCACGACACCGTCTGCCGGCCAGCGCCTGCTCGACAAGGGCTTCCACAATATTACCGGCCTGGCATGGTCCGGACGCGGAAAAATCAAACGTGTCGACGTGTCGGTGGATGGCGGCAAGAACTGGCGTACGGCGCGGCTTGAGACACCTGTGCTGTCGAAGTGCCTTACACGATTCAACATTGATTGGATATGGGATGGTTCGCCGGTGGTACTGCAGTCGCGCGCAATCGATGAAACTGGTTATGTACAACCGAAGATCAATGAACTGCGTGCCGTACGCGGTACGAAATCGATCTATCACAACAATGCCATCCAGTCATGGAAGGTCGCCGCATCGGGGGAGGTATTCAATGTTCAGGTGTATTAAGGCGTTTGCCGCCTTGTCCTTGTTGCTTGGCGGCGCTGCCGCGATGGCGCAAGGCTACCCGAATGTCGGGCGAACCGCGACCGACAAGGAAGTCGCCGCATGGGACATCGATGTGCGTCCCGATTTCAAGGGATTGCCGAAAGGTTCGGGGTCGGTGACAAAAGGCATGGAAGTGTGGGAGTCGAAGTGCGCATCCTGCCACGGCACCTTTGGCGAGTCGAACGAAGTGTTTACGCCGATTGTCGGTGGCACAACCAAGGAAGACGTCAAAACCGGAAAGGTCGCCGCGCTCACCGATAACAAGCAACCGCAACGCACCACGATGATGAAGGTGCCGACCGTCTCCACGCTATGGGATTACATTAACCGTGCAATGCCTTGGACTGCGCCCAAGAGCCTGACGACGGAAGAAGTGTATGCAGTAACTGCCTATATCTTGAACATGGCGGAAGTGCTTCCTGACGATTTCGTGCTTTCAAACGAGAATATCGCGGAAGTGCAGCAGCGCATGCCTAACCGTAACGGCATGACGACGAACCACGGTATGTGGTCATTGAAGGGCAAGGCGGATGTACAAAGCGTCGCTTGCATGAAGGACTGCAAGGGCGAGGCGACGATCCGTTCCGAGCTTCCCGCTGCAGCGAGAAATGCCCACGGCGATCTGTCGCAGCAGAACCGGCCATTTGGCGCGGTGCGCGGCGTGGACACAAAAAAACCTGCTTCGGCGGAGCCGGTTGGTGCGAAAGCCCGCAGCGATGTCGTCAACACATCTCAGCAATTGAAAGTTGCCGTACCTGCTGCAAAGGATGGCGCGGCGCTGGCAAAGCAGAACGCCTGCATGGCGTGCCACGGCATGACCAACAAAATCGTCGGCCCTGCGTTCAGCGATATTGCTGCCAAATACAAAGGTGATGCAACCGCATTATCGCGTCTGACAGACAGGGTTAAGAACGGAAGTAGCGGAGCATGGGGTGCAGTACCCATGCCTGCACAGGGACATGTCAAGCCTGAAGATATAGGAACCGTCGTGGAATGGATCCTGCACGGGACCAAGTAACCGAAGTTCAATCGCAGGCGCGGCAATGCGCCTGACGTGAAGAAGCATGATTCAAAAATTCAGGGAGATCGAGAATGAAGAAGCTTGGAATGATCGTCGCGTTGTCACTGGCTGCAATCAGCGCAACAGCGGCGGAGCATCAAGTAAAGATGCTCAACAATGGCAAGGATGGAACGATGGTGTTCGAACCGTCGTTCCTCAAGGTGGCAAAAGGCGACACGGTTAAGTTCGTAAAAGGCGATCCATCCCATAACAGTGCAGCCGTCGTTGTGCCCGCAGGTGCGACGGCATGGAAGGGAAAGATGGATGAAGAAATCTCGGTAAAGCTGGATCAGGAAGGCGTCTATGTGTACGTCTGCGATCCGCACAAGGTCATGGCAATGGCCGGCGTCATCCAAGTCGGAAAAGCGACCAATTTGGACGAAGCAAAGAAAGAATCGGACAAGCTTGCCAAGACCTTTGTCATGAACAAGGACCGGCTCGCCAAGGCCCTTGCGCAGGTGCAGTAAAACTAACCAACGGTATTGACCGGCCGCGCGGCCTTGTCAATTTGAAGAATGGAGAAAGCAATGAATCAAAATCGACGCGACGTTCTGCGCATCAGTTCGGTACTCGGCCTGGCGTTCACCGCCGGATTGCTCAAGCCGAGCGACGTATTTGCGGCCGACTGGAAGGCCAATGTTTTTGAAGCAAAAACACTTGAAGATGCGGTCAAGGCACTTGGCGGCGACAAATTCGTCGTGAGCAAGGACGTTACGGTGAACGGCCCGGATATTGCCGAGAACGGCGCCGTGGTGCCGGTATCGGTCGCCAGCGCGGCGCCCAATACCGAGTTCATCGCCATCCTCGTGGAGAAGAACCCGAATCCGCTGTCGGCCAGCTTCAACATCCCGGCCGGCACCGAGGCGGCGGTCAGCACGCGGGTAAAGATGGGCGGCACCTCCAACGTGCATGCGCTGGTCAAGGCTGACGGCAAGTGGCTCATCGCAAGCAAGGAAATCAAGGTCACGCTCGGTGGTTGCGGCGGTTGATCATCGACAGCGTCGCTTTCATATCATTCACGCTTAAGAGGAAATATCATGGGAAACCCAATGCGGATTCGCGCAAACGCCAACGGTGACGTCGTCGAGGTCAAGGCTTTGATCCGTCATGACATGGAAACCGGACAACGCAAGGATGCGTCTGGAAAAACTATTCCACCGCACTTCATTCAGACCCTGACCGCCAAGTGCAACGACAAGCTCGTACTTGATGCGCAGATGGGCACATCCATTTCCAAGGATCCTTTCCTTTCCTTCAAGTTCAAGGGTGGCGCAAAAGGCGATAAGCTCACGATCACCTGGACCGACAATAAGGGCGATACGCGCACCGACGAAGCAGTCATCGCCTAGTCGAATCGGCTGCATGCATTCCAGACAAAATAAGGAAGTGGCACACGCCATCTTCCAACACAATGGAGACGTAATGAGACGTACAAGCCATTATGTTATTGCGACCGCGATCATCGTCGCGGCAGCACCCGCCTTCGCGCAAACCTCGGCGACCGACGAGATCGCGAAATACCGCCAGTTGCTGGCTGACGGCAATCCCGCTGAACTGTGGGAGATGCGCGGCGAAGAACTGTGGAAAAAGAAGGAGGGGCCTCAAAAAGCTTCGCTGGAGCAGTGCGATCTTGGCAAGGGCCCCGGCGTGGTCAAGGGGGCGTACGTTGAGCTTCCGCGCCATTTCAAGGACGTAAACAAAGTGATGGACGTGGAGCAAAGGCTGATCCATTGCCGTATGACCTTGCAGGGTTTGACACGCGAGCAGGCGACCAAAAAGCCGTTCGCGTCGCCCGGCAGTCCATCCGACATCGAAGCGCTGGTGTCTTACATTACTGCGGAATCCAAGGGGATGAAGATGGCGGTTACCGCCAGCCATCCCCAGGAAAAAGCCGCCTATGAAATCGGCAAGAAGATCTTCTTCTATCGCGGCGGCGCCCACGACTTCGCATGCGCGACCTGCCATTCGACCGACGGTCAGCGAATTCGCCTTCAGGAGTTGCCCAACATTCTGAACAAATCGAACGCCCAGGCCGCCTATACGACATGGCCCGCGTATCGGGTTTCACAGGGTGAGGTAAGGACCATGCAGCATCGATTGAACGACTGCTTCCGCCAGCAGCGCTTTCCGGAACCGCTCTACGGCTCCGATGTGATTACCGCTGTGACGATGTTTCTGGCCAAGAACGCCGAAGGCGGCGTGTTCAACGCACCTGCGTTGAAGCGATAAGGAGAACGGTATGAAAAGAATCGCAATCGCCGTCGTGATGGCGGGTGCCGTTGCGGGCTGCGCGACGATGGCCGGCGACACCGACTATGGCAAAGCCGCTCTCGACATGATCAAGTCGGACTTCAGATCGAAAGGACCGGCAACGGTGGAAGGCGTACTCAAACAGGACGAGGCGCAACGCTTGTGCAGCGAATATCCAACCGAGCGGCCCAAGGAAGTGGCGGAAAAGATCGAGACGGAACAACTCAAACTGGTGAAATATCCTGAGGGCGGCAAATATCTTGGCAAGTGGCAGGAAGGCGAAAAGATCGCGCAGAACGGGCGTGGCATGCAGTCGTCCGACCCGATTGGCGGCATCAACGGCGGTAATTGTTATGCCTGTCATCAAATGACAAAGGAGGAAATCTCCTTTGGCAATATCGGCCCTTCACTGTATCACTACGGAAAACTGCGCGGCCAGAGCGAAGAAATTCTCAAGTACACCTGGGCAAAGATCTATAACTCCCAGGCGTTTACTGCCTGCTCCAATATGCCGCGTTTCGGTCACAAGGGCATCTTGAATGAGAAGCAGATCCAGGACGTGATGGCCTTGTTGCTGGATCCGCAATCGCCTGTCAATAAATAAACGGTCTTGACCAAAGACGCGGCAAGTGCAGTACGTAGCAGTGCTGCATGCGTCGCCAGCCTGAGTGAAATAAAGGAAGAAAAATGGGTTTGAACCGTCGCGAGTTCATGCAAGTAATGGGGATCGCCGCCGCGGGCGGCATGGCGCTCAGCGCGAAGGCTGCGCTGGCCGCGCCTTCCGGCAAGCTTTACGATCTGCCGCGTTTTGGCAATGTGAATTTCCTGCACTTTACCGACTGCCACGCTCAGCTACTTCCGATCCATTTCCGCGAACCGAATGTGAATCTCGGCATTGGTGATGCCTACGGGCGCATGCCGCATCTTGTCGGCGAGCACCTGCTCAAACATACAGGTATCAAACCCAATAGCGCGCAAGCCCACGCGTTTTCTTATCTAAATTTCGAAAAGGCGGCACAAACCTACGGCAAGGTCGGCGGCTTCGCCCATCTCGCTACTCTGGTCAAGCAGATGAAGGCATCGCGGCCAGGTGCGCTGTTGCTGGACGGCGGCGATACCTGGCAAGGATCGGCCACCGCACTGTGGACAAATGGCCAGGACATGGTGGATGCTTGCCTGACGCTTGGCGTCGATGTGATGACAGCGCATTGGGAAATGACGCTCGGTGATAAACGCGTCATGGAAATTGTCGAAAAGGATTTCAAGGGCAAGGTCGATTTCGTTGCGCAAAACATCAAGACCACCGACTTTGGGGACCAGGTGTTCAGCCCGTATGTGATGAAGGAAATGAATGGGGTCCAGGTCGCCATCATCGGCCAGGCATTTCCGTACACGCCTATCGCCAATCCGCGGTACATGATTCCGGACTGGAGCTTCGGCATCCAGGATGAGAACATGCAAAAGATGGTCGACGAGGCGCGCTCGAAAGGTGCGAAGGTCGTGGTCGTACTTTCTCACAACGGAATGGATGTCGATCTCAAGATGGCTTCACGCGTGCGTGGGATCGATGCGATCATGGGTGGACATACGCACGACGGCATGCCGGCGCCTGTCATTGTCAGCAATGGAGGTGGCAAGACGTTGGTCACCAATGCCGGCAGCAACAGCAAGTTTCTTGGCGTGCTCGACTTCGATGTCCGCGGCGGCAAAGTGCAGGATTTCCAGTATCGCCTGTTACCGGTGTTTTCCAACTTCCTGCCAGCGGACAAGGAGATGGATGCGCTCATCAAGAAGATCCGCGCACCGTTCGAATCCAAGCTCAACGAGCAACTTGCTGTGACCGAAGGAACACTCTACCGACGCGGAAATTTTAACGGCACGTTTGATCAGCTCATCGTCGATGCGCTGATGGACGTCAAGCAGGCGGAGATCGCATTTTCACCGGGGTTCCGCTGGGGCACATCATTGCTGCCGGACAGCCCTATCCTGATGGATCACCTGATGGACCAGACCGCTACCACCTATTCCTATACCACGGTATCGGAGCTAAGCGGCGATACGATCAAGACCATTCTGGAGGATGTGGCTGACAATCTGTTCAACCCCGACCCGTATTACCAGCAGGGCGGCGACATGGTACGCGTTGGCGGCA
This sequence comes from Herbaspirillum sp. GCM10030257, assembly GCF_042666555.1. Lineage (NCBI taxonomy): Bacteria > Pseudomonadati > Pseudomonadota > Betaproteobacteria > Burkholderiales > Oxalobacteraceae > Herbaspirillum > Herbaspirillum sp. GCM10030257. The sequence goes on along the minus strand of NZ_JBHTDH010000015.1, from coordinate 11,642 downwards.
TGACGTACGCAATCGAGCCGAAAGCGAAAATGGGCGCGCGGATTCAGGACATGCGTCTGAACGGCAAGCCGATTGAAGCGAACAAGACTTACAAGGTCGCCGGCTGGGCGCCGGTCGCCGAAGGTGCCAAAGGCGAGCCGGTATGGGATGTTGTCGCGCAATGGCTGCGCACAACGAAAACGGTAAAACCGCGCAAGGTGAACACACCGCGCCTCATAGGAATGGAAGGAAACCCTGGGATCGCGGTATAAGACCGGCATGCATTCTGTTCAATCAGCATGGTGCGCTACGCTGTTAGGCTTCGCATGCCTTGCATCAGCGATGAATGGTTCGTTCGCTGCCGACAATCATTCTTCCATTCCTTTGGCTGCCGACCTGCGTCAGGACGCCATAGAAGCGCAGCGTGAAGGTAAGCCTGTCCTTGTTCTTTTCACGATGCCGGGCTGCAGCTACTGTCATGTCATCCGGCAGAATTACCTTGTGCCGCTGCTGAAGGCCGCCGACAGAAACGATCGCCCGATAATTCGCGAAGTCGACTTGACCAGTCTTCAGAGTTTGATTTGGCTGGATGGCGAACGCATGACTCATAAGGCGTTTTCCATTTCACATCGCATACGTTTCGCGCCGACAGTCATTTTCCTCAACGCGCAAGGCGAACAACTTGCCGAACCGCTTGTCGGCGGCGATACGGCTGGCATGTATGGCGCCTATTTCGACAACCGGTTGTCCGCTGCGGCACAAAAGATGGCGGTACAGAAGCGCACCCCACTAAAGGAGAAGCAATGAAGCATTTCTATACAAAGCTGTTTGCCACCATGTTCATCGCCGGCTTCCAGCAGGCATCGGCCGCGGATGCGAGCTATACGGTCAAGCTGATGACGCCCGAAATCGCCCTCAAGGCGGCGCAGGCCGGATTGCAGGCTTGCCGCGATGCCGGCTATCAGGTAGCTGTTGCGATCGTCGACAGGACCGGACAGACGCAAGTCGTCTTGCGGGATCGGTTCGCCGGCATGCACACACCGGATGCCGCGGTCAATAAAGCATGGACCGCGGTCAGCTTTAAATTAAACACCAGCCAGTTTTCCGAAGCGACCCAGGGAACCAAGCCCGCGAGCGGAATTCGACATATTCCGCGCGTGCTGGCGCTCGGCGGCGGCATGCTGGTCGAAGCTGGGGGAGCCACCTACGGCGCAATCGGCATTTCGGGCGCGCCGTCGGGAGAAGCGGATGATATGTGCGCGGCAGCCGGGATCGCAGCAGTGAAGGAAGATCTGGAGATGTGAACTGTTTGTTCACTGTCCGTCTCGTGGGTGCAACAAATCGTATAGACTCGTGCATTGTATTTCTCATGGGCAACTATCACTGGTATAACTAAGCATTAACATCTGGTTCATTCATGTACCAGATATTTTTTCCACTTAGACGATTTGCATCCGCTGGACATCAGCATGAAACTAAAGACGAAACTTGTATTGAGCATGGGGCTGTGCTTTGCCCTGTTTATCCTGGCATTGGCAGTTGCTCTCATCGGCACCTTCAACACCAAGTCGCGCTTCGAGACTTTTCTCGACAAGGACCAGGCCATCCTACAGGCGGCTACCACGATGTATGCCCAAGGGCTTCAGATGGGGCAGGCTCTGCGCAATATCGTGATGGATCCTGCGAACAAGACCGCCTACAAGAATCTGGACGACGCGAGCAAGGAGTTCAAGCAGGCGCATGAACTTGCGGAGTCGCTGGCCGAATCCGAACCTGCGGTGCTCGCCATGCTGAAGGAGGTGGCTGCGATTCGCGAACGGCAAAAACCGATTCAGGAAAAGATCGTCGCACTTGCGGCTTCTGACCAGTCTGCCGCAATCGCCATGATCAGCAAGGACGAGACGCCGGTATGGCGGCAGATGCGCACGCGGCTCATCGATTTTGCGAAGGCAAAGAATGCAGCGGTCGCCGAAACGAAATCGAGCATGGTCGCATTCACCGAAAAAATGGTTTCAATCAGTGTGGTGCTTGCACTGTTGGCCGTTCTGCTCGGCGCAAGCATGATGGCATGGCTGATCCGTAACGTGATGAAGCAGCTCGGCGGAGAGCCGGATTATGCGGTCAGGATTGCAAGCGACATTGCGACCGGCAATTTTTCGACGGCAGTATCGATCAGGGACGATGATCGCTCCAGCGTTTTATATGCGATGGGCGCGATGCGGGAAAAACTGAGTCAGACGCTTGCCGATATCAAGCGGTCCGCCGAAACGATCGATATCGGTTCGCGTGAAATCGCAACGGGTAACGCGGATCTGTCGGCACGCACCGAGGCACAGGCGGCCAGTTTGGAAGAAACCGCCAGCTCCATGGAAGAAATGACGAGCACCGTGCAGCAAAATGCCGAGAACGCGCGGCAGGCGAATCAGTTGGCTGGAAGCGCGTTTAGCGTTGCTGAAAAGGGCGGGCAGGTCGTCACCCAAGTGATCGACACCATGGGATCGATCAAGGAAAGCTCACGCAAGGTCGTGGACATCATTACCGTCATCGATAGCATTGCCTTCCAGACCAACATCCTGGCACTGAATGCCGCTGTGGAAGCAGCGCGTGCCGGCGAACAGGGGCGAGGTTTTGCGGTTGTCGCTGCTGAAGTCCGCGCGTTGGCGCACCGCTCAGCCGGTGCAGCGAAGGAAATCAAGGCCTTGATCGGCGACTCGGTCGACCGAATCGAAAATGGCAGCGTGCTTGTTAGTCAGGCGGGGCAAACCATGGAAGAAATTGTTGTTTCGGTTAGGCAGCTTACCAGCCTCATCAATGAGATCGCTGCCGCCAGTGACGAACAGAGCGCCGGTATCGCACAGATCAACCAAGCTATCTCGCAAATGGACAATGCCACCCAGCAGAACGCCGCGCTGGTGGAGCAGGCGGCCGCTGCCGCTCAGAGCATGCAAGACCAGGCCGCAATCCTGAATCAGGCGGTTGCGTTATTCAGGCTCGCATCGAGTACCACCTCCGACAGTCTTCATTCTGCTGAACGAATCGGTGCTTCCCCGCCATCTCTGCATGTAGCGAATGCGTATCCGCGGCTGCGCTAGGGTGCTAATGCGATTCAATTAAATTCATAGTCTCGAGCCAACAAACAGCAGAAAATACTACAGCGTATTACATAAATTCATCTGGAATTCATGAAAGCCTTTCCTGTCAAAGAAATGTTGCCATTTATATCTTGGACAGATCATCGCCTCTCCTTGCTCACTCGATTTGAGGCAGAAGATTCTGCAGGCCCATGATCGTGGTATGGGTTCTCAACGCGAGATTGCCGAGTTCTTTGGTGTCAGTCTGTCATTCGTGGAAAAGTTGCTGCAGCGAGTGCGTACCACCGGCAATGCCGCTTAAAAAAGACCCTCCATGCGTGTGAGAAGGACACTGCGAGAGTCCGCCAGGCACGTCGCCAATACCGTAGGAAAATAGCGCGTTATACCACTCGTCGATTGAAGTTTATTGATGAGGCCGGCTGCAATATTGCCATGACGCGCCGCCGCGGCCGCGCAAAACTGGGTGTCCGTGCCGAGGATGCAGTACCGAAGAATTTCGGTCGCAATGTGGCGGTGCTGCAAGCATTGTCCTGCCATGGTCTGGAAGCGGTCATGACAGTCGATAGTGCCACCGATGCCGCAGTGTTCCTTACTTATCTCAATCATGTTCTGATACCGACCTTGCGGCCGGGTGATGTCGTGGTGATGGATAACTTAAGTGCCCACAAAGTCGCCGGTATTGCGCAAGCCATTGAAGGTGCCGGGGCCACCTTGATGTATCTGCCACCTTACTCGCCGGAGTTCTCTCCCATTGAAAACTGCTGGTCCAAGCCTAAGACCAAATTACGAAGTGCAAAGGCAAGGATCCGACAAGCACTTCGAGGACAGAGGTTCGATGGCTAGCTGAATTGTGCCGCCGCATGGCAGGCCGAAACGATGTGGCTCGTCGGCGGTGATGCGGTAGGTAACAATCTCCGGACGAACGCGTTTCATTCCCAGCTTGCGGACACGATCGATCAGATCGTCTTCGATGCATCCGTCGGAGACAGAGCCGACCTCCAGGCCGTTTTCGCAGATAGCCAGCATGCTCCTTCCGCGCGAGGACTGGAACCCCTGGTCTTCACAATTGTGAGCAGCTCGCAGCGGTGTCCGACGGCAAGCTATTGCTCACAGGTTTTTAGAACTTCCATATCGATGCTATTCATTGCCGTATCCGCGAAAGCACTTTATGAAAGTCGAAGACCGGTCGGTATGCATGCATTCAACGATCAGATCGCACCCGCTGACGCTGGTTCGACCGCTGAAACCGTGCAGCCGGTGTTTCCCGTAGGCATGAAACCTATCCATGCCTGCTGCCCGCGGCACCCACCTTACGAAGGAGTTTGATTATGGTGTCGTGGTTTTTATTTGACTTAACGCAAATGACGACTGTCTCAGCCAAGTACGCTAATTTTGCAATACCGACTGCACTGCCGGTGCCAATCCGGCGCGCTGTGGCCGATTGCGACGATAAGAATCGATGACAAGGTGAGGCGCCGGGTTATCGGGACATACAATGGAGACAAGCCTGACGGATGGAATGCGACATTCCGCCGACTATGGCCAATTCCCTTTTCTGCCCTGCGGCTGTTCCTCCTTCCATGATCAAACGGCAATCAACCTGAGGAGTAATCGCATGGCAATCAAGGTATCCATGACCGTCAATGGCACGCCGGCGAGTGCGGAAATCGATCCGCGCACCCTGCTTGTCCAGTTCCTGCGCGAAAACCTGTCGTTGACCGGTACCCATGTCGGATGCGACACCAGCCAGTGCGGCGCCTGCACAGTGATTGTCAACGGCAACGCTATCAAGTCCTGCTCGGCGCTGGCGGCGCAGTTCCAGGGCGCGCAGGTGACGACGATAGAAGGCATCGCCGGCCCGGGAGGCGAGCTTCACCCGATGCAGGCCGCTTTCAAGGAATGTCATGGCCTGCAGTGCGGCTTCTGCACCACGGGCATGATCATGTGCGCCATCGATATCGCCCAGCATCATCCCAATGCATCGGAGCGTGAAATCCGCGAGCAGCTCAAGGGCAATATCTGCCGCTGCACTGGTTATCACAACATCGTCAAGGCGGTCCAGGTGGGCACCGCCAACATGAACGGAGCCTGACATGAACGCCCCTTCAGAACGTGAAACCGGCATCGGCGCTTCGGTACGCCGCAAGGAAGATTACCGGTTTGTCACCGGCAGCGGCAAGTACACGGATGACGTCCAGGTCCCTGGCCAAACCTATGCGTATTTCCTGCGCTCACCGCACGCGCATGCCACGATCAGATCGATCGACACGAGCGCTGCCCGGAGCGCGCCAGGTGTCATCGCTGTCCTGACCGGCGAGGATCTCGCAACAGACAACGTCGGCAGCGTCCCTTGTGGCTGGCTGATTACGGATGTCAACGGCCAGCCGATGAAGGAGCCGCCGCATCCGGCACTGGCCCAGGGCAAGGTTCGCTACGTCGGCGACCAGGTCGCGCTCGTTGTCGCCTCAACGTATTTGCAGGCGAAGGATGCAGCCGAATTGATCCAGGTCGATTACGACACGTTGCCCGCGGTTGCCGACGCACGCGATGCGCTCAAACCAGGCGCCCCAGTCGTGCACGACATCGCACCTGACAACAAATGCTATACCTGGGCGCTCGGCGATAAAACGGCGGTCGATGCAGCGTTCGCCCAGGCACATCACGTCACCCGCTTAGAGATAACGAACAACCGGCTGGTCCCGAACGCCATCGAGCCGCGCGCTGCACTGGCCCAGTACAACCGCAGTGATGACAGCTATACACTGTACGTCGCCAATCAGAATCCGCATGTCGAGCGATTGCTGCTCACTGCGTTTGTGCTTGGTCTGCCAGAGCACAAGATGCGCGTCATCGCCCCGGACGTCGGCGGCGGTTTCGGATCAAAGATATTTTTGTATGCGGAAGACGTGGTTCTGGCCTGGGCATCTAAAAAGCTGAACCGTCCGGTGAAGTGGACCGCGGAACGCTCCGAATCATTCCTGACCGACGCGCATGGCAGGGACCATGCGACCGTGGCGGAGATGGCGGTGGACCAGAACGGAAAATTCCTGGCCATGCGCGTACACACGGTCGCCAATCTTGGCGCTTACCTGTCTACCTTCGCGACGTCGGTCCCGACCATCCTGTATGCGACGCTCCTGGCGGGACAGTACACGACGCCACATATTTATGCCGAAATAGACGGCGTGTTCACCAACACCACGCCGGTCGACGCCTATCGCGGCGCGGGACGCCCGGAGGCTGCGTATGTGGTCGAGCGCCTGGTGTCGGCGGTAGCCCGCGAGATGAACATCGATGATGTCGAATTGCGGCGCCGCAATTTCATCACAGCGTTTCCGTACCAGACGCCTGTGGCGCTTCAGTACGATATTGGCGATTTCAATGCCTGCCTGGACGGCGCGGTCGAACTGGCCGATGTCGCCGGCTTCCCCGCCCGGCGTGAGGAAGCGAGGCAGCGTGGAAAACTGCGTGGCATCGGATTTTCCACTTATATCGAAGCTTGCGGCCTGGCGCCTTCAAACATCGCCGGTGCGCTAGGTGCCCGTGCGGGATTGTATGAAGTCGGAGAAATCCGCGTTCATCCGACTGGCAGCGTCACCGTGTTCACCGGGTCGCACAGCCATGGGCAGGGACACGAAACGACATTCGCGCAGATTGTTTCGACGCGCCTTGGCATTCCTTTCGAGCAAGTGGACATAGTGCACGGAGATACCGGTCGGGTGCCATTCGGGATGGGTACTTACGGCTCGCGCTCCCTAGCGGTGGGTGGCTCGGCCATCGTCAAGGCGCTGGACAAGATCGAGGCCAAAGGCAAGCAGATTGCCGCACATTTAATGGAGGCTTCGGCTGGCGACATTGAATTCAAGGATGGCAAATTTACCATTGCCGGTACCGATCGCAGCGTACCTTTTGCGCAAGTTGCGCTGTCGGCTTACGTGCCGCATAACTATCCACTGGACAAGCTGGAACCGGGTTTGAACGAAACCGCTTTCTACGACCCGACAAATTTCACCTATCCGGCCGGCGCCCACATCTGCGAAGTCGAAGTCGACCCTGAAACCGGTGTAGTCGAGGTGGTTGCCATGACCGCCGTTGACGATTTTGGAAACATCATTAATCCGATGATTGTCGAAGGCCAGGTACACGGAGGGCTGGCACAGGGTATCGGACAAGCGTTGCTGGAGAACTGCGTCTATGACAGGGAAACCGCACAACTACTGTCAGGAAGTTACATGGATTACGCAATGCCACGCGCCGAGGACTTGCCGAATTTTAAAGTCGGCAGTCGGGTGACGCCTTGCACGCACAATCCGCTGGGCGCCAAGGGCTGTGGCGAAGCAGGCGCAATCGGCTCACCGCCGGCAGTCATCAATGCCGTGATCGACGCACTTTCGCCACTCGGAGTAACGCATCTGGATATGCCCGCGTCACCGGAGCGCGTGTGGAACGCCATTCAATCCGCCGCACAGTCAGCGCAACAGTCAGCCAACCAGGCCGCGTGAGGAGAGCGATATGTATGCATTCGAACTGCATCAACCCAAAAGCATGAGCGAAGCCGTTGCGTTGCTCGCCAATCCGGATTGCCAACCACTGGCTGGTGGACAAAGCCTGGTCGCGGCAATGAAACTCCGGCTCGCTGCGCCCGCAAGCCTGGTGGACTTGGGCGGCATTGCAGAACTGCGCGGCATCCGGCGTGAAGACGGCAATCTGATCATCGGCGCTGGAACCTGCCATGCCGACATTGCCGGCTCCAGCGAGGTGCGGCAAGCCATCCCTGCGCTGGCATATCTGGCAGGTGAAATCGGCGACATTCAGGTACGCAATCTCGGCACCTTGGGCGGATCGCTGGCCAACAACGATCCGGCCGCCTGCTATCCGGCTGCCGCCCTTGCATTGAATGCGTCAATCCGGACCGACCGGCGAACTATCGCGGCAGACGGCTTCTTTACCGGAATGTATGAAACGGCGCTCGAACCAGGTGAAATTATTACGGCGGTTCAGTTTCCGATTCCGGACAAGGCGGCATACATCAAATTTGTGAATCCTGCCTCGCGCTTTGCGCTGGTGGGCGTCTTTGTCAGTCGCAGCAGTGATGGCCAAGTGCGCGTAGCGGTCACCGGATGCGCCGGCTGTGCGTTCCGCATGCCGGACCTGGAAAAGGCACTCGCATCGAGTTTCACTCCGGACGCCGCGAAAGCGGTCCGTATAGCGCCCGACGGGCTGAGTTCGGATTTGCATGCAAGTGCGGCTTACCGCGCACACTTGATCCCGGTGCTGGCCGGGCGCGCTGTTGCAGAGGCGTTGAAATGAGGCTGCGTCACGGCGGCATCATCTCCATAGGGAGCCTATGTCACTAGACCATCCTCCTGCTTCCGTCGATGAGGTGGCGCAGCTCCTGGCGTCTCAGCAATATATCGCCGAGCGCCATCTGTCGACAACGCTGTATCTCGCAATGGCCATGAGCCGGCCTCTTTTCCTGGAGGGCGAAGCCGGAGTCGGGAAAACCGAAGTCGCCAAGGCGCTGGCCGCCGGACTCAACCGGCAGCTGGTACGCTTGCAATGCTACGAGGGACTGGACATTGCAAACGCAGTCTATGAATGGAACTATCCGCGCCAGATGATCGAGATCCGGCTTGCCGAAGCGGCCGGGGAAGCCTCGAAGGATCGGCTTGAGGCTGACATCTTTACCGACCGCTTTCTGATCAAGCGCCCCTTGCTGCAAGCGCTGGAAGGGACAGGCCGCGGCCCTCCGGTACTTTTGATCGACGAACTCGACCGTGCCGATGAGCCGTTTGAGGCGTATCTGCTGGAAGTGCTGGCGGAATACCAGGTCACGATTCCTGAGCTGGGTACGATCCGGGCAGAGCGGCCGCCGTTGGTCATTATTACCTCGAACCGCACGCGTGAAATCCACGACGCCGTCAAGCGGCGCTGCTTTTATCATTGGGTGGACTATCCCGATAAGGAGCGAGAACTGGAAATTGTTCGCTGCCGGGTGCCGCAAGCTGCTGACACACTGAGCCGGGAAGTGGTCGCATTCATTGCCCGCCTGCGCAAGATGGAGCTGTACAAGGTGCCGGGCGTAGCCGAAACCCTCGACTGGGCGGCATCGCTCGCAGTCCTGGAAAAAACCGCACTCGACCCGGAAGCGGTGCAGGCAACCTTGGGTGTCGTGCTGAAATATGAGGACGATATTGCCAGGATGCCTGCCGGTAAAATCGCACAGCTTATAGACGATGTCCGGACGGATGTTGCGGGGATGCGATGAGCGCTGTGATGCCGGATCAAGAGCAAGGGCGACTGGCAGAAAACGTCGTGTATTTCGCGCGGGTGCTGCGCAGGGCTGGGCTGGCGATCGGGCCGGCCAAAGTAATTGATGCCTTGCGCGCGCTGCAGGTAGTTGGCGTGGAACGGCGGGACGATTTCTACTATGCGCTGTCGACAGTGCTGGTTGACCGACGAGACCAGCAAACCCTTTTCGATCAGGTGTTTGAACTGTACTGGCGCGATCCGTCCCGCATCCAGCAGCAGCTGCAACAGCTGCAGGACCTCCTGGGTGGCGTACGTGCGCCGAAACCGGATACAGCGACAATTGCGCCACGAATTGCACAGGCTCTGATGCTAAAAACACCGCATGTCGCACCGCCTGGCGCCGACTTGCCTCCGGAACTGACGTTTGACGCGTCGATGACGATGTCGCAAGCAGAAGTACTTAAGGAGAAGGATTTCGCCGCAATGACAACGGAAGAGCAGGCTGAGGTGAAGAAGCTGATCGCTTCCCTACGCATGCCATTGCCGGAAATGACGAGCCGCCGTTCTCGTCCGCACTCGCAAGGAGCGCAGGTCGATTTACGCAATACCCTGCGGCATATGGTCAGAACCATGGATGGCTGCGTCGAATTGCGACATCGGACGCCACGCACCCGTCCACTCAAGCTGGTGGTCTTATGCGATATATCTGGCTCAATGGAAAGCTATACGCGCATGTTCCTGCATTTCATCCATGCGTTAGCCAATCATCGCCGCCGCATGCATTCCTTTCTTTTCGGCACGCGTCTTTCCAACATCACGTATCTGCTGCGAGACCGTGACGTCGATGGCGCACTCAGCCAGGTATCACGGCAAGTGGCAGACTGGGCTGGCGGCACCAGAATCGGCGCATGTCTGACCGAGTTCAATCGGCATTGGGCACGCAGACTGCTGGGGCAGGGGACCGTCGTGTTGCTGATTACGGATGGTCTGGACAGCGGCGATATCGAAAGTGTCGCCGTCGAAATGGAACGGCTTAGCCTCTCATGTCGACACCTGATCTGGCTGAATCCTTTGTTGCGCTTCGAGGGATTTGAAGCTAAGCCTGCTGGAGTACGCGCTATGTTGCCGCACGTTGACCTGTTCCTGCCCGTGCATAACTTAAAGAGTCTGAGTCGCCTGGGCACCGTGCTGGACGAGACTGTCCCTCGCCGGTCAGTTTCACGTACCCGATCACGTCATTCGTCAGGAGGTCAATATGGAAATGTCTAGCGTTCAAATTGTGCCCGCACCACCGGACAGAGTCTGGTCGGCACTCAACGATCCTGAATTGCTCAAGAGGTGCATTACTGGCTGCGAGGCAATCGAGCCGATCGAGGAAAACCAGTACAAGGTCTCGATGACGGTAAAGGTTGGGCCGGTGAACGCCAAATTTGCGGGGAAGATATTTCTGCTTGATCTGAATCCTCCCGAATCCTACACAATCAATTTTGAGGGGCAGGGAGGCATGGCGGGTTTCGCAAAAGGGAACGCGAAAGTCGCTTTGTCGCCGGAAGGCGAGGTTACCAAACTGGCCTATACCGCTTCGGCACAGATCGGCGGCAAGCTGGCACAGATAGGCTCCCGCCTGGTCGACGGTGCGGCCAACAAAATGGCAACCGACTTCTTTGCTGCACTGGCCCGGGAGCTTAAGGAAGAACCACAAGCTTCCACTTGATCGCATCGTTCAAAGGGGTTGAATTCCAGGAAATTGCAATAACCACCGCAGGTATATGGCTGGTGTCTCATGTTGATCATGCAAAGCGGTCGACATCGCTGGACTACTAAGATCACCGGTTAATCTTTCACGCATCAAACAAGGAGACGAGAATGGCCGAAGAAACCAAAGGATTCAAGGTTTGGAATGTGCAGATGCAGGAAATACCCTCAGACGCAAAAGGCGAAGACGGTACGGCGGAAAGCGGGCAAAAGGCGATCGCATCGGTATCGGTTGAGTGTTTGCAGTGCGGCGAAACCTGGACCGCGACCGAAGGCGCTGCCGAAAAGAGCCTGACAAATGTACTGGGGGGTATCGTCATTTCCTGTCCCAGCTGCAAGCAGACTGGCGGTGTCCAGCGGCCGGATTTCCAATAATTATTGTCTTCAGATGAGAGAAGCTGGCTGGTACGTGTTGCAGTTTTAATCTAAGTCGAGGTCTAGTGTGGTGTCCCGCAAATAACTTTACAAAGACGCTCAATCTTTTGCAGGATGGAGTCGGCGGTGGCGGTCCAGACGAACGGTCGCGAGTGGACATTGTATTGCGCGACAAAGCTGTCGATCTTG